>NZ_JAUBUN010000002.1:89185-158511 GCF_036702665.1 Microcoleus sp. Aus8_D2 | reverse complement strand
CCAGGTTCGTAGTAAGGACTTTAGTCCTCCTCCAGGTTCGTAGTAAGGACTTTAGTCCTCCTCCAGGTTCGTAGTAATACCAATTCACTATGAAGCTGCACTCAATATAATGTGAAGGATATACTCCCCCTAACAGAAATATCAACCTCAATTAGTGTAACTTCATAGTGAATCGGTATAAGGACTTTAGTCCTTTTTCATGCTTCATTTTTCATTCCATAGAAAGGACTGAAGTCCTCACTACAAACCAAATTATGGCAACTTTTGAAACCAGACTCCTGTTTCATCAATAGTATGCAGAGAAAATGACTCGCCTTTCATCTTCTCAAAATCGTGTACTGCTTGCTTGCAGCCCTCCCAGTGTCCGTAATCATCAACCTGAATCAAACCGTTAGCAATCACGCTGTCATACAGCGTATTAAAGATATCCATTGTGGACTCATACCAATCTCCATCAGCGTGCAGAAACGCAATACTTCCGATTGCTGACTTATATTTGGGTAAAGTCTCGGCAAATAATCCCTTAACTGGTACCACAATATCTGTAACTTGCAATAACTCACAGATTTTATCCAAATTTTCACTAATTGCAGCTTTGAGAGTTCCTTCGCCAAAATTAGTGAGATTTGCAGGTATTCCCTGATGTTTATCAATCTCAGTAGGTGCCGGCATTCCTTCAAACGTATCAAAAGCATACAACACTCTCGGACGGCGGCTGTAATGTTTAATTACAAATGCGATTAACGCCGCTGAACCGCCTTTGCAAGTTCCGCATTCTACAAAATTTCCCGGCAAATCTTCCACACATACTTGCTTCGTCAAACAATAAAGCGAGAACAGTCTCGATTCGCTAAGCAGCGTGTAGGGGCGCACAATTGACAAGATATTTTTAAAGTTTGCAGGAGAAGTTTGCAGTGACGATTTGCTGCTGTAAAGAATAGTCGGCAAATTTGGCTGTTGTAGGGGTGGCAAGTTCTGTTTTTGCATAACAGAAATACCGCTGACTGAATAACCCTGCAAATGAGCTGGCAAATTCCAATCAATATTGGGATCTGGTTGATGTTTTACAGGCTCGACATCCCCCCGCCAAGCTGCACCCATAATTTGCATTGTTTGATATACTATCGTTTGCCATCCCTTTTGTTTCAAGTAATCTAAACCCTTAGCCACAGCAGGAGCAGCTAAATCGTGAAATAAAATTATTGCATCTTTTTCAGCTAATTGCTCGCAAGCGATCGCATCATTTAACGGGCCTTCACCTTCGTGTTCTCCGTCGATAAAAATTAACGACCATTTGCGGTTAAATTCCTTTGCTAATTCCTGTACTCTTTGGGGGCTGTAACCGGGTACTAGCGTCACGGTAGTCTGCACGCCAGAGGCATTGAGAGCGCCTTGAATTGAATCGATGACGCTTTGTCTGATATTCTCGGCTTCTAATAGCGGATCGACGACATCTAACTCTACTCCTGCGAGGGCTAAGTGACAAGCAGACCACCCCAGCCAGCAACCTATTTCTAGTGCTTTTTTACCTGCAAATTGCAGGGCTGTATTGTAAAGGATGTGTGCTTCGTCGCGGCTGAGAAATCCGACTGAACTAGCACGGCGATCGACATACCAATTGTGCTTGATTTCCCGGCGCAGGTAAGGCCACGGACAAGTATTAGTATCGCCAATCATCATGTTGGGAAAATAGGCATCTGGGAGGATAATTTTTAGTCCGGGCGAGACGTAATCTCCGACGGGCAATGTATTATTGTGAATTTGAGATGGTGGTTGTACTGTCATTTTTTCTGATTTTAATTGTGGGGATACTGGCTGTTGGAGCGGTTGGTATCGGAGACTAATTTCTATTTGATTGCCGTCGGTTGTTGCTAATTTTACTAAGTCGTGCTTGTGACCGGTGATGTGCAGAATGCCGATCGCCCCGTGCGGCAAATACGGCTCCACAAAACAAGCTCGCTGCGTGTCCCAGACGGGCAAACCGAAGTTGCAGCTCCAGTTGCACCGAGCCGGCAGCATCTCTGTGCGATCGAACATTTCAGTGCCGTAAACCAACCGATTTAACGCTATTTGGTCGGTCATCAAAGAAACGTGCCGCTGCAATCCCTCTTCCAGATATTCCGCCCAAAGTTCCCAGTGCGGGGCGTCTTTGTGCAGCGCGAAAACACCTGCATTTATGGTGGGATAGCTGTGCAACTGTTGGGCTACTTCTTCCCCAAAAGCTGCCTCATAATCACGATAAACAAAATCCCAGTACCACGGCAATTTGCCGTAAGCTAAATAATAGCCTCTGTCCAATTCTGGAACAACTGCTAAGCCGCGTTTAGCCGCGCCTTTTACTAATAGTTCAACAGCTTGCCAATCTTGCACCCAAGCATCGGCATCTATCCACAGGTAGATGTCAAAATTGGGGAAGTAACGGCGCAGAAACGGACGCGCTAAAAGTCCTTTGAGATAGTGAGGAGCTGCATTTTTGCCAGGAAAGTCAAATTCCCAATCGGGTTTTTGAATGATATTAACTTGTGTTTTCAGCCACTGCAATTGTTCGGGAGTGCAGCCGAGATCGAAAAAGCCGATCGCCACATTTGCACCCTCGGATTTTTCCCGCACCGATAAAATAGTGCCTCGCACCAGTTCAAAGTAATTTGCATCGGCGGCCGTGATGATGATAATCTGCATAAATAGGGGTGGGGGCGGGTTTATTTAATCTGTTTGCACCGTTGAGGGCGATCGGTGAACCCGCCCCTACAGGCTGATTGAAAAGGGTGCGTCTCGTGGGGTGGGGGCGGGTTTATTTAATCTGTTTGCACTGTTGAGGGCGATGGGTGAACCCGCCCCTACAGGCTGATTGAAAAGTCTGATTTAATTATACGGTAGGGTGGGCAATGTGCACCGCAATATTCATAAACTATACTATCTAGGAGGAAGTGTGAAAAACCCAAAAGGAAAAGTTTATCTAGTCGGTGCAGGGCCTGGAGATTGTAACTTGATGACAGTGCGATCGCACAAACTGCTATCCCAAGCCGAAGTCTTAATCTACGACGCTCTCATCGATATCCCGCAACTCGAATTAATTCCAGCAACTTGTCGGAAAATCGAAGTTGGGAAACGAGGCGGGAAACCTTCAGCCCAGCAGCAAGAAATTAACCGCTTGCTGGTAGAACACTGCAAGCTTGGTAAACAAGTTGTACGGCTTAAAAGCGGCGATCCGTTTATTTTTGGTCGCTCCAGTTCCGAAATTCAAGCATTAATCACAGCGGGCTGTGAGTTTGAAGTCGTGCCGGGGATTTCGTCGGCATTAGCCGCACCTTTACTAGCAGGAATTCCCCTCACAGATCCGGTGATGAGCCGCTGTTTTGCGGTGATGAGCGCCCACGAACCAGATGCTTTGGAATGGGAAGCTTTAGTGCGGATAGAAACTTTGGTAATCTTGATGGGAGGGCGCAATTTAAGCGAGATAGTCTGGCAATTGCAAAAACACGGACGATCGCCCGAAACTGCGATCGCCATTATCCGAGATTGCGGCCGCCCCGAACAGCAAATCTGGATCGGCACGCTCTCGGATATTGTACAGCAAACAACAGGTGAATCTCTATCGCCTTGCGTCATAATCATTGGGGAAGTAGTCAGATTGCGCGAATATTTAATCCAGCCAGAAAGCACAAACATGAGCCATACACCTGTCTCCGCTAACCACAGCCTGCCGCTAGCCGGAAAAACGATTTTAGTCACCCGCGCAGCTTCCCAGTCTGCTCAATTTAGCGATCGACTCCAGCAACTAGGAGCCCGCGCGATCGAAATGCCCGCCTTGGTAATTGGTGCGCCTTCGAGTTGGGAACCGTTAGATAGCGCGATCGCACAATTGTCAAGCTTTCACTGGTTAATTCTGACTTCTCACAACGCTGTAGACTGCTTTTTTCAACAATTGCAAGCAAAAGGCAAAGACGCCCGCAGCTTGTTTGGCATTAAAATAGCAGTTGTCGGGAAAAAGACAGCAGAAAGTTTGCGATCGCACTCGCTACAACCAGACTTTATTCCCCCCAACTTTGTCGCCGACTCCCTAGTCGAAAACTTCCCCGACAATTTACAAAACTGTAAAATCCTATTTCCCAGAGTAGAAAGCGGCGGGAGAGAAGTTTTAGTTAAAGAATTCACCGCCAAAGGAGCGCAAGTAATCGAAGTGCCAGCTTACCAATCTTGCTGTCCCGAAACAATCGATCCGATCGCCCTAGCCGCGCTCCAAAATCAAGCCGTAGATATCATCACCTTTGCCAGTTCCAAAACCGTGCATAACTTTTGCCACCTCCTCGAAAAAACTCCCAAATTCTCTTTATCTAAGGATTGGCTAGAAAGCGTTTGCATCGCATCCATCGGCCCGGAAACTTCCAAAAGCTGCCAAAATTTATTGGGCAAGTTAGACGTAGAAGCCACAGAATACACGTTAGATGGGTTGACTGAGGCGATCGTCCAATGGGCAACAAAAAATCAAAATTTGTAACTTTACTCTTCAGTCTGCGGAGGCAGACTACCCTTTGGGAAGGCTAACGCCTACGTTTGTATAGACGCGGTTTCAACCGCCGTCTTCATTTTTTCCAGCCGAGGCAGAGCCTCTGGATCTGGGTTCCAAGGCAGAGCTTTGGAACCAGTTAAAGGACGTTCGGCCTTCGCGAGCGTCGCCCGCTCGCGAAGTCGAAGGGAGCAGGTCGTTGGGTCGAGCCGCGGACTTCGTTTTTATAGCAGCGGTTTCAACCGCCGAATGTTACGGGTAGCCCTTGATTATTCAGTCTGTAACTTGTAAAATAGTTGTAAAATAACTAGGAGGAAACATGACCGCAAAAGACAAACTTCTCCAAGAAATTGACCAAGTACCCGAACCCGTGCTGCTGAAAGTTCTTGAATTTTTGCTTTCCTTAAAGACTGAGGAACAACAAAAACTAGAATCCCAAACATGGCAAGCATATTTAGATTCAGAGCGTGAAAGAAAGGAGGTTTACCGTCGCCTTGCAAACTCCTAATTTTGTCAGTAAAAACATGGTTTTAAGTATCCACGCTAGACAAATAGAAATATTTGGTGGTACTTCTGGTGTCAGAGATGAAGGATTATTAGAATCAGCTTTGGCTCAACCTCAAGCAACTTTTTGCGGTCAACTTTTGCATCCAACAATTAGCGCACAAGCTGCGGCCTATCTCTACCACCTAGCGATGAATCATCCATTTCTGGATGGCAATAAAAGAACGGCTTTTGCGGTAGCAGATACCTTTTTGCGTTTGAATGGCTGCACTCTGAATTTGACGGACGATCGAGCATATGATTTAGTCATGCAAGTCGCACGGGGAACGATGACTAAGGAAGAATTAAGCACTGAGTTTGAGTCATGTATTGTTTAGTTTTATTAAGAATTAAATTGGGCAACATACGTTCAGATTAGGAAGGTGCGCAGTGCACACCCTACGTTGATGCAATGTCGTGTCCGGGGCCGAGATCGGGGAATCGCGGAACAAAATAGCGAGTAAAATTATCACTAAAGAACAAAGCCGATCGCCCCAAGCGTCAAAACACTAATCAAACTAAAAACCCAAAAAGCCCAAACCGCCAGCAGCAGCGAACTCCCCCAGGTATCTACCAATTAGCAACAGCCATGAATATAAATTTTTCTCGTTATGACAGCTTAACCACCTTGCTAGCAGGAACCACCGCAGCCTTAACCATCGTCATCAGCCAACCCGCGATCGCCAAAACTCCCCAACAAGTAGCCAGCATCGCCGGGCCGCTGACAGTACAAATCAACAGTTCCCTAGGAGACGGTTCCGGCGTAATTATTGCCAAAAACGGCAAAACTTACACAGTTTTAACAGTCAACCACGTCGTAGAAAAAGCCGACGTAAAATACACCGTTCGCACATCGATCGACAAAAACTATCCAGCAACAGCAGTCACCCGCTTGCAAACAGCCCCAACAGACCCGGATTTAGCAGTAGTCAAATTTGAAAGTCCCGAAGAATATCCAGTCGCGACGATCGCAGATTCCGATCGAGCCGTCATCGGTACTCAAATCTTCGTTTACGGCTATCCTGCTACCGGCGGACTGTTCGGCGCCGAACGAGAACCAGAACTCTCTCCCGGACTCGTTACCAGCCGCCCGCACAGCCGCCCAGAAGGTTATACTTTGCGGTATCAAGCCGTAACTTGGAGCGGTATGAGTGGCGGCCCAGTTTTTGACTCCGAAGGCCGAGTCATCGGTTTACACGGACAAGGGGAATTCGGTTTCGCCCAAACCAGTTCCGGGGAAGTCGCCCCGATTAAAACCGGATTTAATGCAGCAGTTCCCATTAATACATTTATCGCCAAGTTAGTGGCGGCCCGAATCAACAAATCCGAGTTGAAAATAGACAATTCTCGTCCTACCACAGTTCCCATATCCACCGTCAACCCAAAAGATGCCCAAGCCTATTATTTTCTAGGGCTGGTGAACTTAGATGAAGGAACTGCTTCGGGGGCTTTGGAGGCGATCGCCGATTTCAACAAAGCACTCAATTTCAATCCTAAATACACCCCAGAATTGTATTTTAATATCGGCAATGCCCGCACTTTATACCTCGCCAGACGCGATCCCGCATTGGACGACGGCCGCGCCCCAAACCCTATTGAACCATACACTCCGGCGATCGCAGCCAAGCCCGGTTTTGCCGATGCCTACTACAACCGAGCTTTAGCTTACCTGGTAAAAAAAGACAAACCCAAAGCAATTGCCGACTTTCAAAAAGCCGCAGAACTTTACAAGCAAGGCGGCAGAACAAGTGCCTATCAAGACGCCCTCAACAGAATCAAACAATTGCAGTTAAATTAGAAGTTAAGAATTCAGAATTCAAACGATCGATCGCCCTAACTCCGCAAATTATCCCTACCCAACTACAAATTAGCAATCGCCATGAATATAAATTTTTCTCGTTATGACAGCTTAACCACCTTGCTAGCAGGAACCACCGCCGCCTTAACCATAGTCATCAGCCAACCCGCTCACGCCAAAACTCCCCAAGAAGTCGCCAGCATCGCCGGCCCGCTGACAGTCCAAATCAATAGTTCCCTAGGAGACGGTTCCGGCGTAATTATTGCCAAAAACGGCAAAACTTACACAGTTTTAACAGTCAACCACGTCGTAGAAAAAGCCGACGTGAAATACACCGTTCGCACCTCAGTGGGCAAAAACTATCAAGTAAGCAACGTCACCCGCCTGCAAACAGCCCCAACAGACCCGGATTTAGCAGTAGTCAAATTTGAAAGTCCCGAAGAATATCCCGTGGCGACGATCGCAGATTCCGACTTAGCCGTCATCGGCACTCAAATCTTCGTTTACGGCTATCCCGCTACCGGCGGACTGTTCGGCGCCGAACGAGAACCAGAACTCTCTCCCGGACTCGTTACCAGCCGCCCGCACAGCCGCCCAGAAGGTTATACTTTGCGGTATCAAGCCGTAACTTGGAGCGGTATGAGTGGCGGCCCAGTTTTTGACTCCGAAGGCCGAGTCATCGGTTTACACGGACAAGGGGAATTCGGTTTCGCCCAAACCAGTTCCGGGGAAGTCGCCCCGATTAAAACCGGATTTAATGCAGCAGTTCCCATTAATACATTTATCGCCAAGTTAGTGGCGGCCCGAATCAACAAATCCGAGTTGAAAGTAGACAATTCTCCCGCAACGGGTGTCCCGGTATCCACCGCCAATCCGCAAGACGCCCAAGCCTATTATTTTCGAGGGCTTTCGCGCTTAGATCGAGGAGATGCTTGGGAGGCGATCGCCGATTTCAAACAAGCACTCGCTTTCAAGCCCAACAACACCCCGGAATTGCATTTCAATATCGGTAATGCCCGCACTCTCATCAGCAGCATCGATACAACCCGCAGCCCAGACCTCCAAGACCCGATTCCAGCATACACGCTGGCGATCGCAGCCAATCCCGGTTTTGCCGATGCCTACTACAACCGAGCTTTAGCTTACCTGGTAAAACAAGACAAACCCAAAGCAATTGCCGACTTTCAAAAAGCAGCAGAACTTTACAAGCAAGGCGGCAGAACGAGTGCCTATCAAGACGCCCTCAACCGAATCAAACAATTGCAGTAGAATGAGAAATTAAGAATTAAGAATTAAAAATGAATCATCCCATTTTTAGTTCTTAATTAAGTCCCTATAAACAGCAGGTAAATAACAATGACTGCTCTCACATTAAATCTCAACTCCATTGTCAAACTCACTTCCGAACAGTTCTATCAACTGTGTGAAGAACACCCAGAATTGAAACTAGAACGCAACGCCAACGGAGAATTAATCGTCATGCCGCCAACCGGAGGAGAAACAGGCAAAAGCAACTCAAAATTTAACTTACAGATTGGACTTTGGAACGAACAAACAGAACTCGGTGAAGCCTTTGATTCCTCCACAGGATTTACTCTTCCCAATGGTGCAAACCGCTCTCCCGATGCGTCTTGGGTAGAAAAATCCCGCTCTTAAGCTTTGACACCTCAACAAAGAGAAAAATTCATCCCACTGTGTCCCGATTTTGCTGTGGAAATTCTCTCCCCGACGGACAGCCTGAAAAAGACTCAGGAAAAAATGCAAGAATATATAGAAAATGGCTGCCGTTTGGGTTGGCTGATTAACCGCAAAAAACGAGAAGTTGAAATTTATCGCCCCGGTGAAGAAGTGGAAGTTTTACAATCTCCTCTCACGCTTTCTGGGGAAAATGTTTTGCCGGGATTTGTTCTGAATTTGCAAAAAATTTGGAATTAGCAGAATTTAATTTATAATTATATAATCTTCGGTTTGATCGTTCGGACTTCAGTCCTCTGATTTTTATGCGGACTGAAGTCCTCACTACGAACCAATTTGATTGTAGAGAAATTTGATAAAATTGTAAATATCTATAAAATTAATGCTAGGGAATTATGGTTCAAACAATTCAAGCTAAAAATGTCACATTAGAAGAATTAAAAACACTTTTTAACCCGCAATTTGTCACAGACGACCAATTTTTTCGAGAATGGCAAGACGATTTGCCAGAAATCACCGACTTTCAACAACGACAGCTAGATCAGATTAAAGCGGGTTACTTCAACTTGCTTGAGTATCCGCCGATGCTGGAAAAAACCATCAGTTTGTCGATCGTGTCTCCGCTGTTATTTGCTGGCGAGTTTTACCTGCACCCATTTTACATTAAACCGGAAAAATCTGTCGAAATTTCGGAAGAAGAGGAAGGTGTTATCATTAAAGGCAGTCTCGACACTTTAGTTTTAAAAGACCAGTTGTGGCTGATGGTAATCGAATCGAAACTCGTTTCGTTTTCCATTTCCAGCGGGGCTAGCGCAAATCTTAGCTTATATGCTGGGAAATCCCAATCGCGATCGCCCGAGTTACGGCACGATCGCTACAGGTGGCAGTTTCATCTTTGTCAAATTAGTAAACGGAGAATCACCGCGATATGCCACATCTGATTTATTTGGAATTAGCAATCGCACCAATAATCTACATGATGTGCTCCGCATCCTCAAACGCTTGAGTCAAATAGCTGCTAGGGCGTCGGTTCAGTAAAAAGACTTGACAGAACTAGACAACTATGATATGTGAAGTAAGAACCCGGTTAAACTTTAACAAGCCTTTTTGAGAAGAAACCTTATGCGTCCTCCTCTATGGACTCCTCCTGTGGAACTATCAGCCTCAGAAGAGGTAATTATCAAGCGTATCAAAAGAGCCAAACTATTTACATTTCTCAGGCTCAATCGTCTCGATATATTTAATGATGAGTTCCAAGAAGAACTCGCTACAATGTTCAAAGACAGTACAGTTGGGTATAGTCCAGTACCCCCAGCACAACTTGCTTTGGCGACTATTCTTCAAGCGTACCTAGGAATTTCTGATGATGAAGTGATTGAAGAAATGCTGATGGATAAACGCTGGCAGTTAGTTTTGGATTGTTTGGAGTGCGAAAAAACTCCATTCTGTAAAGCCACCTTGGTGAGATTCAGAAAGGCTTTAATTAAAAAGGAACTTGACCAGCGTTTAATTGACAGGACTGTAGAAATCGCTAAAGAAAAAGGTGGATTTGGCTCATCTCAACTAAGAGTAGCATTAGATTCCTCTCCGTTATGGGGAACAGCTAAAGTAGAAGATACCTATAACCTATTGGGTCATGCTCTTCGTAAGGCCGTGAGTATGATAGCTGTCCAGCAGGGGAGGGGGCTGGCAGAAATTGCCCATGAATTAGGTACTTCAATTGTTAGTGGTTCCAGCTTAAAAACTGCATTAGACTTAAACTGGGATGAGCCAAAAGAGCGTCAAAACGCGCTTTCAATTATCTTAAACAGCTTAAATTACGTGGAGGAATGGATGCAATCCCAGTCTGAGCCTGATGAATTTGAAGTGGCACAATCGACTCTAGTTGTTGCCCGAGTCATTGAATCTCAAAATGTAACCTTAGACTCTCAAGGAGTTCCTATTCTCAGTAAAGGGGTGGCAAAAGACCGGCGCATTTCTATTGAAGATCCCGATATGCGACATGGAAGGAAAAGCAGCTCTCAGAAAATAAATGGATATAAACGCCACGTTCTCAAAGATTTAGATATAGGCGTAATTCTGGCTGTGGCTTTGACAAAAGCGAATACTCCCGAATCTGCTGCTACAGTTGACATTTCCAGAGACTTAAAATTCTCACATACTCAGCTATCTGAATTACATATTGACCGCGCTTACTTATCTAGTCATTGGGTCACGCCCGCGCTCGAAAAACTTAAAGATATTTTGTAAGGCGTGGCCGGTCAGAAATTTTGGCCGTTTTGATAAAAATGCTTTTGTTTTTGATTGGGAACATAATTTAATTAGCTGCCCCAATCAAGTAAGTATCCCTTTTGAACCGGGAAAAGTTGTTCACTTTCCTCAGTATGAATGTGCCATTTGTCCAAAGAGAGAAAGCTGCACGAACAGTCAAAAAGGACGGAGTGTATCGATTCATCCTGATGAATTGTTAATGCAAGAGCTACGTGCACGTCAATCCACTGCTATTGGTCGCGCTCAACTCAGACAACGCACTAGAGTTGAACACGCTCTTGCTCATATTGGTCATTGGCAGGGGAACCGTGCCCGTTATATTGGACTGCGTAAAAATCTCTTCGATCTGCGCTCCCGTGGCTGTTGTCCATAACCTTCATGTCATTGCTCGAATGGATCAGGTTCTGCTCTCCTGAACTCGGTGCAGAGTAGAACTTATTGACAAGCTAACTACATACACTCTGCTTTTTTGTCAACTCTTTTTACTGAACCGACGCCCTAGCAATTAGTCATTAGTCATACCATATCGTGTCCGGTCGATTAGCATCACAAAAAAGGTTCGTAGTACGGACTTCAGTCCGCTCTTTTCTCAGGACTCGCATTCCGAACGATCGAACCTTAGGTATTAGTCATTAGCAAGGTTGAGCAGACATCATCAGCGAATCAAGGGATTTTTGTTTTGTGCGGCTGCACATATCGTTTTCTCGATTCGGCTCAATCTCGTCTCTGGGCGTTTAGCACTTTGAATCCAAAATAGAATATTTTTTTTAGTTGTTTTGTTAAATCCTTCAAAGTTGCTGTTTGCCGTATCATCTGTTTCTAAAGCTTGTTTTAAGTCGGCTGGCACAACTAATGCTTCAATCAAATCTAAGCTCGTCCACGAGCCATCTTGTTTGGCTGCTATAATTTTTTCTAACCCAGCTTCCATCATCTTCCCTTCGGCGCTCAATTCTTCGATATATTGCTTGTTCAATTTTGACCAAACACTTTTGGGTTTTCGAGGCGTGAATATTTGTCGGTAACTCTCTGCATCTAAGGATTTGACTTTACTGTCAATCCAGCCAAAGCAAAGCGCTTCTTTGACAGCTTCGCTGTACTGCACGCTTGGTTTGCCACTTTTGATTTTGTAGTAAACCAGCCAAACTCCGATCGCATTTTGATAGTTTTGCTCCAACCATTGCCGCCAGCAAGCGCGATCGCTAGCATAAACTATGTCGAGTTGGTCTTCAAATTTCGGCATAACAGCAAAGAGATTTAAGCAAAACTATTGAATAGCTTAGACCATTTCTAAAAATCCTTGCTACAAGATTTGCATAGCCCGGGTGCGTCGCTGTGAGATTATCTATTTTTATTTAGGGATTTTGAATGGCGACGCACCCTACAGCTTCCCTCTTCCTTCTTCCCTCTTCCTTCTTCCTTCTTCCTTCTGAATTACCAAGGCGAACCGATCATAGTAAAAGCAGCCCAATAATAAGGATGCGACAAATTTCGATCGCCCCTGGCGGCCAACTCCGACGGCAAAGGCAGAGCTTGATTGTTGCCCGATCGCACCAAATAACCATTTTGCAACCGCACTTCTCCTCGCAACATCGCCAACTGCGCTTGCCGCAAAGCCTCAGCCTTAATCGGCGCCGTGCGCAACTGCTGGTAAAACTCAGTCATCAACCCCAAAGTTCCAGCATCTGACACATACCACAAACTCGCCAAAGCCGATTTTACCCCCGCGTGCACCGCTAACCCCGCAAACCCCAACTCAGCTTGTTCATCACCCACCGCCGTAGTGCACGCACTCAAAACCAACAACTCCACCTGCGGCTTGTTAGATAAATTCAACTTATCCAACTGATTCAACCGCAACTTAGTATCCCAAAACTGAATGTACGAATTCTGGGATCCCCCAGGCTGAAAATCGCCATGAGTAGCTAAATGAATAATTTTGTATTGAGGTTGATTGCGCTTTTCATTCAAATTTGCCAGAGTAAAACCTTCGTTGAGAAAAGACGAACCAGGCCAAATTTTGCCGACAATTGTCGATATTTCCAGCGGCACAGCAGGCAGAGGATTTTGATCGTATTTTTCGGGAAATTTCGACGCACCCATCGCCAAAACTTCCGAATCCTTAACATCGGCATAGCTAGTATCAGTCAAACTCAAACTAGGAATCAGCCCCAAACTGTATTTTTCTACTAAAAACTGCTTGCCGTCAAACAGAGCAGCCAAAGGCAAAGTTCGCAAACCTGCATCCATCGAAAACACCAAGGTGTCAATCTTGTTAGCTTCCAATTCCGGTTGCAGCGGTGCAATTAACCACTGGTAAAGTTCCTGGGCAGGTTCCTTGTAATCAGAACCAGTCAATGTCTTGGGAATTCTGATCGCATTCGTGAATTCTTTAGCAACTTGCAGCACAGTCTCGCGGCTTGCAGGCACGCTTTTAAACACACTTTTGCCGTCTGGTAATAACAACACCAGTTCTAAATGGTTCTCTTTCGCCCACACGTAAACGATCGCGGGTTTAACTCCCGTCAAGCGATTGACGCTGCTGAGAGTATCTCGGATACTTTGCTGGGTGATTGACTTTTGACCGAGATTGCCGCCAAAGTAACGTTCAAATTCCCGGCCCTGAACTCTCTCCCTTTGCTGCACTGCGTCGATCGGGCTTATTTGCATCGAACTCGATCGAGAAATTTCAGGAATCCTTAAATTCGCAACACTTTCTGCATTTCCACCACTCCCGGGCTTCTGTGCAGGTGCCACCGCGCTGCCGTTTTCTGTCGCAGCAGGCACGCCCAGATTCTCTTTTAACACCGGCCCAGAGATCGCCACCCCCCCCGTCGCAGTATCGCTCGACCGCGCCTCAACAGCCGCAGCAGCAGGTTCTGGCGAGACATTTGCGGTACTGGTCTTGGGTGCCGACGCTGGGGGGACGAGACTCACCTGAGTCAATATTTGTTGAGAATTGCCTGTTGTTTTTAGTTCCACCCTGCTAGTTGGTGCCGGACTCGGCACGATCGCCAACGGCCCTGCAGCAGTTGGGGAGGCGGCAGGGTTCGACTTCGAGTTTCCTGTCGCCACAGTCGTCGTCGCGGTGCAGGTTCCCGACGGGCAAGTGCTTTGCAGCAGAGTCAGCGAACCCGATCGCACCTGCCCGTCTGTAGAAATGCTAACGCTGGCGCGATCGGCACTCGTTCCCGTTCCCGCCGCCCGAAACGATCCTCCAGCCTGGATTGCCACATCGCCGCCCGTATTTCCACTAGCTTTGATCGAAACAACTTCAACATCTTTCTGCCCGGTAATCTTGCTCGAACCGGCACTTCCCGACTGCGAACTAGAATTGATCACCCCTGTCACGATCCTGCCCGGCGCCGCGATCGAGATATCTCCGCCACTTCTGGCACCAAAAGCATTGACATTGCCCGCTTCTACCGAACCAGCGCTGCGGATGTTGATATCGCCCCCCGCCCCATTTGCCGATCGAGATGAAACAACACCAGTAGTCACATTACCCTGACTGCTAGTGATGTTAATCCCCGCATTCGAGGTAACATCTCCAACAGCCACAGTACCGGCGAGCAGAGATATCGTGGCGTTATCAATTCCCGCGATCGCACCCGTTCCCACGATCGCACCACTGCCCAAAGGCGATCGCAGCGTCGTCGGGTCTTGAAAAGTCACCGCCGGGACTGGCGTTGAATTTGGCGCTGCGGTTGTCGGAGCAATCGCGAGCGAGCCGCTACCGTCAGCACGCCCGATCGCGATCGAACCAAACCCGTTCCGCAGCGAGTTCAATTCCGCAGCAGTCAAATCCAAAGCTTCAGTCTCAGCAGCACCGGCAATAGTAATATTTTGAGCCGGAGTTGCCGGTTGCAGCACCAGATTGCCGTTGCTGGCGATCGAATTATTGCCGCCTGTCAAATCTATTTCGTTACCTGTCAGAGTAATATTTCCCCCGGTTTGCGAGCCACCAGCTTCGATCGCGCCAACAGTAACTGCGCCGCGGCCAGTCAGCGTCACATTCCCCGCGCGATCGCCCCTAGTGTCGATCGTCCCAGTCGTCACCTTACCCTCAGCGGTAACGCTCACATCTCCCCCCTCCGAGCGCGGCAATTGCGAAGAATTGACAGCAGTGCTGATGCTGGGGGTAGTTCCAGTGTGTAGCTGACCGGTTGTGACATTCCCCGCTGTGCTGGCGATGCGAATTTCTTGATTGTTAGTAGTGATATTTCCGGTGCGGATATTGCCCTCAGCTTTCAGAGTAATTGAGGCATTGTCTGCCCCTGTCAGGGAACTTGTGGTGGTGATTGTTCCCAAACCCGCCGGCGATTGAATAATTAGCGGGTCATAAAATGTGAACTCGTTAGCAATCAGAATCGAACCAGTACCGTTGCGGAGGCCGATCGTAATTCCAGCAAACCCATTTTGCAAACTTTCGAGGTCGTTTGCTGTCAGATTCAAATAACTATTCGTGCCAACATCTCCAGAACCGCCGAGCGCAATATTTTGATCGGGGCTCCAAGGTTGCAGTACCAACAAGCCAGTGCCGCTGACCGAATTTTTGTCGCCTTTCAAATTAATTTCATTACCAGTCAAAGTAATATTTCCAGAACCCCCGGCGAGGGAGCTAACTCCCAGAACATTCCGAGCCGTCAAAGTTACATTTCCCGACGATTTAGAGCCGCTAGCATCAATTTTTTGGGCCGTGACATTCAGGCCTTCCAGCCAAATATTGCCGCTGCTGCCGGTGTTGGGATTCGATGCAGAAATATTGTTGGCAACAGTTGCTCCCGGACTAATCAAACTAATATTTCCGCCGTTGCTTGACAAATTGCCCGCCGTAATTTGACTTCCCGAAATGGATAGCGAGCCTCCGCCAGTGCTAAGTGTATCTCCAGAATTCATCGAAAAAACACCCGCACCATTGCGATCGGCATCTGCTCTCAATGTTACCGAACCAGTAGTTGCTTGAAAGCGCAACTGATTGTCCGCCAAATCAGCAATTTTAATATCATTGAGCGCTTCCAGAACCAGATTTGCCGACGCCGACATACTTTCCAAAGCTGTTCGGGAAATTGTCAGCGAAGGCTCAGAATTGTTTTGCTGTCCAGGTGGCGTGCCACTTGCCAAAATATTACTGTTAGCAATAACTGCCGCATCCCCCGCAGCTTCTTGGGAATCTGTAATTAAAATATTTTCCGGATCGAACAGCAAAGTCCCCAAACCGTTTGTCCCGGAAGTATCGACAGTACCGTTAAAAATCAATCTTTGCTTTCCCGAAACTTCCACCAACCCGCCAACACCGCTGCTGGAAGTTGCAGAAACGCCCGTCGCGCTGATGCTGCCCAAAAATGCTGTTGTGTTGTCCGCCCAGACAAAAACTCTGCCGCCGTTACCTGTGCCAGTTGCGTTGGCTGCGATCGAACTTTTGGCATCCACATAAGTCATTTTGGCATTCGGCAAAGTTCCCTCGCCGCGGTAATCTCCCCCGATCCGCACCGTGCCGCCGCCGTCCGGGCCCGAAGCCTCAATCTTCGCTCCCAACAGCCCTACCTTCTCGCCCAACACGTTCACAGTTCCACCCGCGCCCCCCCTGGCAGACACGTCCGCAGCACCCGATACCATAGCAGTTCCAGCACCTACCGGCACTGTTTGGCCGCCCGTCAGTACGACTTCACCTTGAGCGTTCGTAGTTATACCCGTAGCGCTAGCCACCCCCGGCCCCGAGAGCAGCCGAGGTAAACTCAGGGGAGAGAAGGGAAGAGCTGGCGAACCCGACACTCCCGCAGCCGGAGCCACTTCTAAACTCAGCAAAAGTCCGTTTTGACTCAACCGCACCAGATTTTCCCCCGGAACAGCCGCCACCGTAATTTGACCGCCGTTCGCTTCAAGTTGCCCGGTACTGATGACAGTACCGCCGAGCAAAGTCAAATTTTGCCCGGTGCCCACAGCCAAGTTACCGGCATTGACAATACTGCCGGACTGTGAACCAAAAGCAAAAGCATTCGGCGTTCCCACTAGGGCCGCGTAGTTATTCGCCCCCGTACCGTTGAACCAGCCGCTGTCAAAACCGATACCGCTAGCGGTGGTAGCCAAAAAAGACCCCGACACGTCGAGTCGGGCATTCGTACCGAAAATAATCCCTGCGGGGTTCATCAAGTACAAGTTAGAATTGCCACCGCTAACTTGAATTAAACCGTTAATTAAGGAAGCGTCGCCGCCGACAACGCGGCCGAGGATATTTTTAATGGTTGGGTTGGAGATGAAATTAGCAGTTTCGCCAGAATTCAGACCGAATCGAGTAAAACTGTGGAACAGATTTGCTCCGTCTCTGGAGGGTGTGCCGCCTTTAATGTCGTAGCGAGGGGGCAGCCCTGTACCGGGGCCGGGGGCGGTGACGGTGGTTCCGGCGCCGTCTGATGCTGGAGTAATCGATTGTGCTTTCACAATTTGAGATTCGGGATAAATTGCTACAATCACCCATCCGCTGCTATCTTCTTTGAGGAAAACCAGGTTGGGAGAAAAATCTAATATCCAAAATCCAGCAATGGGAATTGCTGCCAGAATCGATCGCACAGCACGTTGAGCATTCATAAGTTTGCCTCGATCTAGACCTGAATTCGAGTTTTCAATGGAGATTTTAGGTAAAAAATAGTCGATCGCACCCCAAGCCTGACAATTCCTAACGCTAACTCTCGATCGCAAATTTCAAATTTTAAGTCTAATTTTGATTGTGTGACCAACATAGCAAACACTGACAGTAAGTGTCGAAACACAGTTCCGTTTAAAAGGGAGAAAATTATGAGCGATCGAATTGTCCGTCTGATCGGTTTAACTGGGGGCATCGCCACCGGAAAAACCGCCATATCTAATTATCTAGCAGATACCTGTGGATTTCCGATTTTAGATGCCGATATCTACGCCCGCGAAGCAGTGCACCCAGGTTCGCCAATACTGGACTCTATTGTAGAACGATACGGCGCCGTTATTTTGCTCCCCGACGGCAATTTAAATCGGCCCGAGTTGGGAAATATTATTTTTTGTAACCCAGCCGAACGGCAGTGGTTGGAACAACAGATTCACCCTTACGTGCGCCGCCGCTTAGTTGAAGCAACTCAAACCCACATTGCTGCATTTAGTCCTGTATCGCAGGACACAGATGACTTAGGTACAAAAACTCAAGAAAAACGAAGTATTGTTCAAAAAAATCCCGGTTTCTGCGCCCCGACTGACACCTTGACTTTGGTTTTGGTAGTGCCGCTGCTGTTTGAAGCTAACATGACTGACTTGTGTACCGAAATTTGGGTGGTGTACTGTTCTCCCGAAGTGCAGTTAGAACGGCTGATGCACCGAGACGGCTTGAGTTACGATCGAGCTAATGCCCGGATTAACACTCAGTTGCCAATCGCTCAAAAGTGTCAAAAAGCTGATTTTGTTTTAGACAACTCTTCAACCCTCGACTCGCTATTCCTACAGATAGATGCGCACATCAGTCATCGATTTAGCCTTTGAGATTTGAGATTTGAGATTTACTCCGGGATCTCGGTTGAAAAACCCGGTTTAAGGAATTGCATTCATCATAATATTTATATGTAGGGTATTAATGGTGCGCCCGGTACTCTACTTTTGTATCTTTAATCCGAAGGTCGAGTCGGAATATCACTAAATTATGAATTTAATCTGAAGACTCGTGAAAATTTACAATTTGCGGTTTTCGTGACCTGCTTTGAAGAGCGTTAAAAGCAGATTTCAGGGGGTAAATTCTGCTGGTTTCCCTTGAGAGGCAGGCAACTCGAACTTACGAGCTTCACAGGGAGCTAGATGATGGGTGTCACCCCCTTGCGACGCTAACTCAAAAAAATTGCCGTTGCCGTCAATTACTCATTGATGATTTCGCCACAATTCAAATTTTTTATCTTTTTTTACCCTGATAGCAGAGTACAGGCTGCGTATCAAGAAGTGGAAAATACGACACAGAACTCTATGATGCGCCTTTACTCTTCTATCTTGATCTCAAGCCTGTTACTGAGCGGCATTGCAGTTAAGGCTCAAAGCTTTGAAACTCGATCGACCTTTTTCTCTCAGGACAACTCTGCTCCCGAAATTATTACCGCTTTAGCCGACACTCAGATATTTTACGCAGATAACGATCAAAATGACCCGCCCGAACGAGGCGGCGGAAGATAAATGCAAAAAACGGATATTTTTACCAAAAAGAAGCGCAGAATACAGAATTATTATTTTTGTAATTTTAGCTTCTTTTTTTTTTGGATAAAGAGGGATTTCAGCATTTATCAAAATAAAAATTAACCGCAATTAGTTCCGGATCTGCAAAACTAAAGTATGTATCGGGGAGGAGAAACTTTGACCGAAAACTCCACCATGTACAGTCTGATGCAATGTGTATTGTTAAGCACACTATTGGCGAGCGCCATAGCTGTTCCTCAAAAACCAGATCGCAGTTCAATATCGGAAAATCAGTTGACTGCATCTCAACAAATGTTACTAGCTAAAAAAAGCGGTAGCAAACCAGAAGGTTGTAGCAGCTCCCCGACTCCGGGGTGTTCTCGCCGCGATCGCGTTACTGATATGTAGGATTCAATCTCGGAATGCTAACACAAATCAAGGATTAAGATGCCGATCGTCTCCAAATGCACAGTTGTAGTAAAGCGGGTAAAAATAAAAGGGAAAGCCCAAGTATTAATCTTGTAACTTACCCTTTATTTTTGATATTTTTAGGCTTGAATCTTTACCGCTACAATTACTTGAGTACAGGGTATGCTGTTTTTATGGTCGCTGACGTTTGTACCGCGATCGCGCCGAGCCGAGAATTCCCATTCCCAACAGAGAACCCAGCACAGTCGCAGGTTCCGGTACAGCGGCTGAGGCAGCTCCACCAATCCAGCCATTTACTCCCGCCACATTCTTACTGAAAGTGCCCGCTCCTGTGGCCGTATTAATCGCAATTTGTTTTCCGCCAGTGTATCCGTATAAAGTTCCTCGATCGAATAGCAAGCCATAAACTTTATCGAAGCCAATATTACCTATCTTAGTCGCAGAACCGTCGAGAGGGATCGACCACAAACTATCACCGTCTGAGGTCGCCAGAAATCGCTTCTTAGTCAAATCGTATGCTATGTCGCCACTGCTGCTGAAATTGGCGATATTCTTGATTAGCCTTGCAGCACCAGTTAGGGTATTAACTCTGTAGAAACCAGAATATCCTGTTCCGTAAAGCTCGTTATCCATAGCAAACCCCAAACCATTGATAACAGCTCCGAAGCTGCCGATATTTGAGAATGTGCCTAATGCTGGATTTATGCCGACTAAATTGTAAAAGTCACTCCCGAAAAGCCGATTGTCATTCGACAAAGCTATATCAGCCATAAATGAACCCCTGGCCACCTCTGTAAATGCCCCTGTTGAGGTATTGATTACTCCGACTTGTCCACTTTGGGTAGAAATGAAATTCAGCCCCGCTGTTGCCGCTTCCCCAGTACCTAGTGCGATCGCTGCTGCACTAAAAGTTGCGATCGATAACTTTTGCATGAATGTTGAAGTACCCATGACTATCATTTATCCTCAAATTAAGGTGAATATTTGCGGTGCAAACATTCTTATAAATGCTGTAATTTGCAGCTTTAAAATATTGGCGCGCCGCAAAACAGCAACAACTCCTCGATCAATACAAGTTTCAAGTTTATTTAAAAATAAACTATTTTGGAGTTATTTAAGAGTTGTTGACGATCTAAGATTGACATATTCCCGCAGTAAATATCAATACTTGATCAGCGATATTTACTAATTTTTTTGTTTGAATAATACTTAACACTGTAAAAATACTTAAATTCAGCCAAAACAGAAGTGTCCAGCAAGGTATAAACCTTAGTCCAGGACGCCCAAACTCTATCTGTAGGCGTGCACTCCGCACCTAACCGCTACTAATAGCGTCACCAAGCAATTTTGACATCCAAGACTTTACGTAATCACACGTAAGGATTGAGACCAGACTTTATGAAATTTTGGTAAAGCTCGAGACATAGCTCGATACCTGCACAAACTCTCGTTCGCCGTTGATGTCAAAAGTAATCTGCTGACTGTCATTGAAATACTCCCCGGCAATCAGGCGCGGGGATTCTTCACGCTTCATCGACAGATACTACCGAAGTAGTTTTACTCCGTCTCGACGTGCATTTAGAGTCGTGGCGATTCCCCATCCCGACTTTGTTTATGTTTTTTGCTGCATTTTCGTCGCGGTCGTGCGTTGCCCTACAATTTACGCACTGCACCGACCGCACTTTTAAATCTAGTTTACCCCATCTATACCCACACTTGGAACATACTTGGCTAGTCGGTTCCCAACGACTAATTACTACGAATTCTCTCCCATATTTGACGGATTTGCCCTCGCAAAATACTCTGAACTGTCGCCAACCTTGAAAGCTAATGGCCCTAGAAAGCTTGCGGTTCTTGAGCATTCCCGACACATTTAAATCTTCTAAGATAATGGCTTGGTTTTCGCTCACCACTTTGGTTGATAGCTTGTGCAGGAAGTCTTGGCGCGTGTCCGCAATCTTGTTGTGCGTTCTAGCTATTTTGATTCGGGTCTTGTTCCGACGTTTGGAGTCTTTTTCTTGTCGGGCTAGTTGGCGCTGCAACTTCCTGACTTTGCGGTCAAGTTTCGCGTAGCTCGGACTTTCAGTTTTCGTGCCATCACTCATGAAGGCAAAAGTTTTAATCCCTAAATCAATACCGATGCTTGGATTTTTAGCTTCTATACTGACGGGTTCTATATCAACTACGAAGCTCAGAAAGTAACGGTTGGCACAGTCTTTGATGATTGTTACCGAGCTGGGTTCAGATGGCAGTTGTCTCGACCAAATTGGTTCGACACTACCGATCTTAGCTAGATAGACGCATTCACCTTTAATAGAAAAACCGCCACGAGTTAATCTAGCAGATTGTTGGTTGGTTTTCTTCTTGAATCTAGGAGTACCCACTTTCTTGCCTTTCCGTTTCCCCTTTAGAGAATCAAAAAAGTTTTTATAGGCAACTCCTAAATCGGCGATGGACTGCTGCAAAGGTATTGCCGAAACTTCGGACAACCAATGTCGCTCTTTAGTCTTTTTTGCTTGAGTGATGAGCAGCTTTTGTAGGTCTCCATTGCTGGGAAACTTGGAAGAAGCCTTGCACAAAGCCAATGCATCATTCCAGACTACTCGCACACAACCAAACAACTGAGCCAAGCTCTGTCGCTGTTGGTCGGCTGGGTAGAATCGGTACTGGTATCTGGCTTTCATACTCTGTGCTATAGTTGGTCTGTTAATCTATTATATATTGGTCTACCTAAAATGACAACCAATTTCAGGAAAGAAAGGCATAGTGTTACAGATTTAAAGATTCACTTGGTCTGCGTGACTAAATATCGTAGGTCGGTGTTTAACGCTGAAAGCCTTGCGACGATCGAGAAGTCTTTTAGGGCTGTAGCAGAAAAGATGAACTTTCAGATCCAAGAATTCAATGGAGAGTCCGACCACGTACACGCTTTAATTGAATATCCACCAAAGCTATCTATCTCTGCAATAGTGAATGCACTCAAAGGAGTGTCGAGTAGGAAGTACGGACAAGAAGGCTTTGATAAACCCTATGGAAGAGAAGCTTTGTGGAGTCCGAGCTATTTTGCTGCTTCAGTAGGAGGCGCACCGCTGGAAGTTCTTAGGCGCTATATTCAGAATCAAGAAAAGCCGTCTTGAAAGACGGGGCTTTAAACCCATTTCTTTGGTAAATAAATCAGAACAGGCCCGAAAGCCTGTTCCACCAATAAATCAGAACAGGCTTTTCGGCCTGTTCCACAAAGAGTTTTTTTTGTCGAACGGGCCAGAAAGCCCGTTCCTAAACTGATGCTCGATCTGAATTCAACCAAACTTGATATCAATCCTCATCCGCAGCTTCGCCACCAACCACGACATCGCGAATCCGCAAACTCGGGCCGCCGCAGCCCACGGGTAAACCGCTTTGTCCTCCCTTACCGCAGCCGCCGGATTCATCCCAATAGAAATCGTCGCCGATCGCCTCAATATCCGCTAAAGTGCTGAAAACATTACCCGAAAGAGTCACATCCCGTACCGGATTGTCGAGTTTGCCATCGCGGATCATCCAAGCTTCGCCAGCGCTGAAAGTAAACATTTCGCCGTTAGTCATGCCGCCTTGCCAATTGCGCGCATAAACTCCTTCTTTGATACCAGAAAATAAATCAGGCACCGGTGTATCGCCCCGTTCGATCCAAGTATTCGTCATGCGGACGATCGGCGGATAGTGATAATTTAAACAACGAGCGTTACCAGTAGGCGTTTCTCCCAACTTTCCCGCAGTTTCCCGCGAGTGCAGCCGCCCGACTAAAGCGCCGTCTTTAATTAACTGAGTCGTAGTCGCCGGAGTTCCTTCATCGTCGTAGAAATAGCTGCCGCGGTGTCCCTGTGGCGCAGCACCGTCGAAAATTTGCAAGTTTTTCGGCCCGAACTGGCGGCCGAGGGTCATAATTTCCAGAATGTCGGGATTTTCGTAGGCCATGTCAGCTTCGGAAAGGTGTCCGAAGGCTTCGTGGACGAATAATCCGCTGAGTATTGGGTCAATGACGACGGTGTAAGTGTTGCCTTGGACGGGGGGCAAGGCTAGGGAGTCTACGGCGCGCTGGGCGGCGCTGCGAACTTGGGTGTCAAGTTCGGTTAAATCTTCGTAAGCTTTCCGCGAACCGGTGGTTTCGCGGCCTGTTTGTACGGTTTCCCCGCTGCGGGCTGTGGCGGCAAACCGCATTTCCATATCCGCCCAGCCTTGTTCGAGCATGGTGCCTTCGGAGGTGGCGAGGATCGTGCGCTGGGTGCTGTCGCCGTAACGCACGGAGATGGTGGCAATGCGGGGGTCTATGCTGCGCAAAATGGCTGCGTAGCGATCGCACAATTGCTTCTTGTCAATCAGCGGCACCAGACGCGGGTCTGTTCCTGTCAAAGGCAGGAAGCAATTGTCCTGTACTGGCGTAACTGCGGCCAGAATCGTTTCTTCTTCGCCGATCAGTTTGGCCGCGGCGATGGCTTCTTCGATTCTTTCGGCGAGGGTGGAAAGTCGGTTAAAACTGGCAAAGCCCCAGCCGCCTTTGTGACAAGCTCGGACTTGGCCTCCGATTGAGACTCCTTCGCTGAGGGTTTCAATTTTTTCGCCCCGCAGCAGGATGTCGGTTCCTTCGGCTTCTTCGAGTCGAATTGCTAGATAATCTACTTGGTTGCGGTAGCGTGCCATTAAGTCTGACAGCAGATTTTTCGAGTCGGCGATCGAGGTGGGCATAAGCAAAGCACGGTGTTTAACTGCTTTCATTTTGCACTTTTGTCAGGGCGATCGGGTTGGTTCGTCAAAAATATTGCCCGAAGCGCGGAGATTGCGACTTATTTGTACGGTTCTGCCAATATGGATAGTTGACAAATGTGGATATCCTGTGAGTTAGGAGCAAGGCGCAAGAAATTAGGCGGGATTTTTGGGTTCTGCTGGTGCTTGAATTCTTACTCCTGAACATTCCTATACATAAATACTTTATCCTTCATGCCTAGTGAAGGTGGGTTTATAACTACTGTGAATACTTACTTTCTACCGACAATCAGCGAAATTTTAGCCTCCGAGGCCCTAGAAAATGACCTCAGTATCTTTGACGTGAAGTTGGCTGGAGAAAACAGTCGCCCGAAGTGTCCTGGAAGTCGTGTGGCTTCCCGGCTGAAAGCTGAACAGGAATGGTACGGCGCGATCGCCACTTTGAATCAAATGCTGGCGAAGCAAAAACATTGTCTCTCCCCAAATCCTCATTCCTGTCAGGGATTGGTTTTGTCCGGGCCGTCTTCGGTTTTGACTGACCCCGCTGTGGCTTCGGGCTTTGCTAATTGGATTTTTACCAGTATTCCCGACAACGATGCAGCTTTGTGGTCATTTCGTGCTAGACAAACTTTAGCTTTGCTACCGTCGGCGCAGGAGCAAATATCTGCGCCTGCTGCTGCGCCTGCGCTGGCTTTGGCGATCGGCGATCCTTTAGCGAACGAGCAGTTTTGTGTGGTTTTAACTGCTAGTTTTAGTCTGGTGATGGTTTTGGGTGAAAATGCTGCGGGTCTTCCAGCTTTTCAATTTTCTTTCGACCCGCAAGTAGTCGCCAAAGCTTGGGAAGTTTTGCGGCGCCGGGTAACTGAAAGCGACAGTTTGCTTACCAATTCTGACGGCTGTCTCAATTTACCAGTTAGCCAATTAACTCATAATTCTACTAAATTAGATGCGCTGTTCCAGCAGTTTTCGCCTGTTGTTCCCAACTATCAAACAGTCATGCAGTTCAGCCGCTTGCTGTTGCATAATTTGCCAGTTGGGAAAGAGGAAGCAGGTAGGGTAAAGGATGAAAGAGTTGATGATAGTTTGAAAGGCCGCCAAGATATCAAGTGCAAGTCTGCAATTCCTCACGCTACTAAGGAGGTGGAATTGTTGCAGGCGATCGCCCACGAAGTCCGCACTCCCTTAGCTACCATCCGCACCCTGACTCGATTGCTGCTGAAACGCCCCAAACTCGATGCAGTGGTGGTGAAGCGCTTGGAAACCATCGATGCTGAGTGCACCGCTCAGATCGATCGCTTCGGTTTAATTTTCCGCGCCGTGGAAATGGAAATGTCGCAAGCTAAAAATTCCGCATTGCAGCTAACAGCAATGTCCCTGGGCGAAGTGCTGCAAAATAGCATTCCCCGCTGGCAAAAACAGGCGATTCAGCGCAACCACACTTTAGAAGTGATTGTGCCGCAAAAATTGCCGGCGGTAGTCAGCGATCCGACGATGTTGGATCAGGTTTTAACTAATTTGATTGAGAATTTTACTCGCACTTTGCGATCGGGGAGTCGCATTCAGGTAGAGGTGACTTTGGCGGGCGATCAGTTAAAGTTGCAGTTGGAATCGGAACATTTATCTGAAGGTAATGGCGAATCGACTTTTGCGGCGGCGGCGAATGCTCCTTTGCGATCGATCGGGCCTTTGCTCATGGTGCAGCCGGAGACGGGAAGTTTGAGCTTAAATTTGAGCGTGACTAAGAATTTATTTCGAGCTGCTGGCGGGAAGTTGGTAATTCGCCAGCGCCCAGAAAAGGGTGAAGTGATGACCGTATTTTTGCCGCTGCAATAGTCATATTACACCCGCTAGAACACAACAAAATAGGTTCGTAGTGAGGACTTTAGTCCGCATCCATTCCAGGACTCGCATTCCTCACAATCGAACCAATTTTATTACCAAATCAAAAAGTTCGTAGTGAGGACTTTAGTCCGCATCCATTCCAGGACTCGCATTCCTCACGATCGAACCAATTTTAGTAGAATCGTTCGACCAGACATGATACGATAGATATCTTGCAAAAGTCCTTTTAATCAAATTTGGGGACTGGCTCTCCGGCCCATCCCACAAAAGAAAAAATTTTTGTGGGATGGGCCGGAGAGCCAGTCCCAGGTATTTTTGCAAGAGGTTTACTGAAGGATTTTTGACGAATTTCTCAAGCCAACCATATTGCGGTAGGGGTGGGTTTAGAGAATAATTCATGAAATAATTGACTGTATCAAGGCAAAACCCACCCTCTTAAGTAAACCGTATTACGACATGATAGGATAGCAAATCCTAGTTATTCATCCCGTTATGAATGTAAGGTGCGTCGCTCCCTTAATCCTCGTTTATAGCGAGAATTATTCATAGCGACGCACCCTACCTCTAATGACCAATAACTAATGACCAAATTCTTACATCAATCCTTGGATTGACAAAGTAATCGTAAACTCAGCCCCCTCTCCCGGATTAGAAAAACACTGCAAATGACCCCGATGATTTTCCGTCACAATTTGATAGCTAGTTGCTAAACCCATACCCGTACCTTTACCCACAGGTTTAGTTGTAAAAAATGGATTAAAGATTTTTTCTTGAACTTGAAAACTCATCCCGCAACCATTATCCTGAATGGAGATCGCAACCTGATTTTCGGCAGTGAGAGAAGTGGTAATCGCAATCCTACCAATATAATCTAATTTTTCCCTAGGGTCTAGGCTCGATCGCTGTTGTTCGATCGCATCAATAGCATTGACTAACAAATTCATAAATACCTGATTCAATAAACCACCATAACATTTAACAAGAGGTAAGTCACCGTAATTCTTGGTGAGATGAATCTCTGGTTTTCCCGCGCGACCATTCAATCTATTTTGGAGAATGACCAAGGTACTCTCGATATTTTCGTGAATTTCTATTTGTTTTAAATCGGCTTCATCCAAACGCGAGAATGTCCGTAGAGACTTAACAATATCACTGATGCGTGTGGCTCCTGTTTTCATCGATTTCAGCAATCTTTCAAAATCACTTGCGAGATAATCAAGGTCAATATTTTCAATAAAACCAGAAATCTCTTGGGGTGGACTGGGATAATGATTTTGGTAAAGATGAATTAGCTCAATTAAGTCACTGGCATAATCAGCGGCTGGTTTAATGTTGCCATAAATAAAGCTCACGGGGTTATTGATTTCATGGGCAATTCCCGCTACCAACTGCCCCAAACTAGACATTTTTTCTGCTTGAATTAATTGAGTTTGGGTGTTTTGCAATTTTTTGATGGTTGCTGCTAATTCTTCAGATTGTAGCCGCAGTTGAATTTCTGATTGACGTACTGCTGATTCTGCCTCGATCCGCTCCATTTCTGCACCCGCACGGGTGGCAAATATTCTCAGGATAGCTGACTGCATTTCTAAATCTTGCAGCATCGGTTTAGTGTCGAAAATAGCGATTATTCCCAATTGATTGCCAGCAGCATCTACAATCCGCAAACCAGCATAGCTCTCAGCTTGGAGGGCGGCTAATTTATCATTATCAGGAAAGAAGGACTGCACAGCTTGTGTGTATCGACATACGTTAATGTGATCGTCAGCATTATGACAGGGTGTACCTGCTAAATTGTAAGTAAAGTTATCGCCAAAGTCGTCTCCTGTCCAAAATGCTAGACTTCTCGCGCTTGTTTTTTCTGAGTCAACAAATTCAACGATCGCAGCATGACGCACTTCTAATACTTGGGCCAGATATTGGACGCAACTTTTGAAAAATTCTTCGCCTGTTTTCGCCGCCGTACCTTCGACTATTAAGCGGAGAGCTTGTTCTTGACGTTTGCGAGCGGTGATATCTCTTGCTACCCAAACCACTCGATCTTCAGACATGGGAGAAATCCTGGCATCAAACCAGACTAACCTATCGCCTATGGGTAATGAGTATTCTAAGTGCGTTAGGGAGCGATCGATAATGGCTTGGCGAACAGTGTCGAGGAACAAATCTGCTACATCTTGGGGAAGAAATTCGTGCATTTTTTTGCCTAAAAGTTCATCTGAAGGTTTGTACAAATCGGGAGCAGAAGTGGGAGCAATTTTTAGATAGCGTCCCTCGGAATTCAAAACAATAATCACATCCTGCATGGCGTTAAATAGTGCCATTAATTCTGCTTGAGAGGCGGCTAACTCTATTTCGGCTTGTTTGCGATCGGTAATATCCCGTGCTGCTGCATAAATCAAATCTCCACAAGGAGCAGCACGCCATTCAATATATCGATAAGTGCCATCTTTGGCACGATAGCGGTTAATGAATTCGGGAAGTGCTTTCTGTTCCCTCAAATCACACATCGTCTCTAAGGTTGAGGCGATATCGTCGGGATGAACAAAATCTAGAAATATTTGACCTTCTAATTCTTGAATGCTGTAGCCGAGACTGTTTTCCCAAGCACGATTCAGGCGGCGAAAGCGACCGCTGACATCGGCAATGCAGAGCAGATCGAGAGCAACGGTAAAAAACTGCTCTAGTTCTAATTCGGCGGTTTTGCGATCGCTAATATCGCAATTAGTGCCAATAAACCGCAAAGGTTGACCATTTTTGTCCCAATCAGTCACCTGACCGCGAGCTAAAATCCATTTATAAGTACCATCTTGACAGCGCAGGCGATGTTCGTTGCGATAATTAGACTTTTCACCATTCAGGTGCTGAGCAATATCTTCATAGCATTGGGATAGATCGTCGGGATGCAGCCGACTATTCCACTCTTCTAAAGTATTGGTGATTTCGTCTTCGGCGCAGCCCAGCATCGCTTTCCACTGCCGAGAAAAAATCACTTCCTCTGTTTTGATGTTCCAATCCCAAGTGCCATCTCCGGCTCCTTCTATGGCTAACTGCCAGCGACTGTTACTTTCTTCTAAAGCGATTTGTGCTTGTTTGGTGTGGTGGATGTAACGCGCTATCCCCAAACAGGCAATAATTTGCCCGTTTTCATCTTTTAGGGCTGAGACATTTGAGGAGTGCCAGTGATATTTGCCATCGCGATGCAAAACTCGATATTCTAGCCCTCGCACTGGTTCGCCTCGGACACAGCGATGAAAAGCAGCCTTACAATTTAGTAAATCTTCGGGGTAAATTAAAAAACTAAAAGATTTGTCTAGCAATTCTGCTAACTCATATCCCATCATTTCTTTGAATTGGGGATTGACATAGCTGAAGGTGGAATCGGGATTGATGATATAAACTAGATCGTTGATATTTTCAATGATGCTGCGGAATTTATTTTCACTTTGGCGCAGGGCGATTTCTGCGGCTTTGATTTCTGTGATGTTTTGAATATAGCCATACCAATTTATACTGCCATCTGATTCTTGCTGAGGTGTAGAATGACCGAGCAACCACAGCAATCTGCCACTAGGCAAACAAACTCGATGTTCGCAATACCAAGGTGTGAGGTTTTCGGCGGATTCAATAATGGATTGATTGACGCGAACGACATCATCAGCATGGACAAAATTAAAAATTTGAGTCGCATTCTCGCGTACTTGTTCTCTGGAAACGCCATAAATATCTGGCATCCCATCGCTGGCGTAGGGTAAATGAGCAGTTCCATCAGGCCGGAGACAAAACTGATAAATAAAACCGGGGATGTGATGGGCAATTTGCTTGAGGCGATAATCATCGGGAGGAGCAGCGAGACTAACAGGCTCAATCCCCGCCTCCCGTAATTGATTGTGGGCTTGTTGGAGTTGGTCTTTGAGTTCTTGGACTTGTATTTCTACCAGTTTGCGTTCGGTAATATCTCGCATTACTGACAGATGGCGATGGGGTAAAAAGTTTGCCTTCGTGGCGTATTCCACTACGCGGAGCTGCCCATCAGCCCGCACTAAGCTCAACTCACCTCGCATTTTTTCTTGTTGCTGAAATTGTTGCCATGCTGCTTGGAAATTCAAATCTGGTTCTGTAAACTCCAGGATGCAGCGTCCCAGCAGTTTCTCTCTCTCTAGCCCAAATAATTCACAGGCGGCGGGGTTGACATCTATGTAACGCCCTTGGCTATCGGAGAGCGCGATCGCATCTAGGGTTGTTTCAAAAAGTGTCCGTAATTGCCTGTCTCTTAGAGATAACAACAGGTCATGGTCTTCAGATTTATGATTGTCTAAGGATTGGGACATAATTGTTCAGTAAATCTACTTAATTCAACGTCTAATCAGGATCGCGCTCAAGCTTGCTGTGTATGTCTTATGCCATCTTTTTACCTTGAAGGATTTGTCAGCCAGCGTAGTAGAAGGAAGCCGACTTGTCCGCTCGTGTAGCCGAAGGAAAGGCTTTCTTCCTTCTTTTTACCAGAAAAAATCGGTTGAAAGCCGGAACCCTTAAAGGCGAGAAATTAAAATCAGACGATTCATTACTCCAATCGTCTTCCTTCTAGGTAGAGGTCGCCCTCAACTGTCCCAGGTCCCAGGTCCCAGGTCAACTGAACTTGAGCGACTTGTACGGCGTAGTAGAAGGAAGCCTTTTATGCCTTCTTCCTTCTACTTAGGATCGCGAATTAAATAATTTACACAAGTTTGTGGGGTGTCGGACCCTTTCTGCCCTTTCTGGACGGGATCCCCCGCCCGTCCCACAAGAACCATCACGCATTGTAAGTTATTTAATTCTCATTCCTTAAGGGTGTACTTGAGAATTTCAATTAAAAAAAAATATAATAATTAAATAATTCTGACTGTTTTTGATTCCCAACGGTAGAATGAGGGTTCCAGGGCAATATGCCTGCCGGAGACAACGCTGACTACAAACTCAAAAGGTAAGTTTATCTATACGGACTCGCGAGTTCAGAAACCCGGTTTATTCCTATATTTCTGCTTAATTAAGGCAAAAATGGTATAAACCTGGTTTCTAGCTACATATCGGTCAGCGAGGAAGGAGTGCTTCGCCCCTACAGATATATTTGCTTTCTGAAAGAGATGCTCGCGATGTTTTTTCCCTACAGATGCTCGCCTCTAATTTATAGATATAGCACTAATTTCAGAATTAATTTAAGTAAACTACGGATTAACATGGAATGAAAATCGTAAATTCTGTGCCTTGACCTAAAATTGAGCTGACCTCTAGCATACCAGAGTGTGTATCAATCACAATCTGGCGGGCGATCGCCAATCCCAATCCCGTCCCCTTGCCAACCTCTTTCGTAGTAAACAAGTGGTCGAAGATGCGCGATTTTACTGAGTCAGACATCCCCGATCCGTTATCTTTGATACTAATTGCTACAGTGTCCAGGTCGATCGACAGTTGAGTAGAAATGATAATTCGTCCCGGCTCGGCTTGTAATTCGGCATAGGTTCGCCCAACGCACGCGGCATCCAAAGCATCGATCGCGTTAGCGAGAATATTCATAAACACTTGATTTAATTGACCGGGAAAACACTTAATGGCTGGCACATCACCGTAGTTAGCAATCACTTCAATAGCTGGACGCAGCTCATTTGCCTTGAGGCGATGGCGCAAGATTAGCACGGTGCTATCGATACCTTCATGGAGGTTGAATAACTGCTTTTGGTCGCTATCAGCACGGCAAAAAGTGCGCAGACTTTTACTAATTGATGTAATGCGATCGCCCCCATCTTTCATCGCTTTGATTAACTTGGGCAAATCTTCCCGCAGATATTCTAGGTCGATGGTGTCTAGCTCTGCCTCAATAGTAGGGCCGGGTTGGGGGAACTGTTGATGATATAGATCGAGCAAACCAAATAAATCGTTGATGCTATCTTGGACAGCACTGACATTACCCACCACACAACTAATGGGATTATTGATTTCATGGGCAACCCCCGCCACAAGTTGTCCTAGGGTGGAGAGTTTTTCTCGCTGCACCAGTTGCAATTGAGTCTTCTGCAAGTCATGAGTACGTTCTGCCACTTGTTGTTCCAAGGTGTCGGTGAGTTGCTTTAAGCGCCAGTGAACCTTCACTCTTGCTAATACTTCCTGCGGCTCAAAAGGTTTGGTAATGTAGTCCACCGCCCCCAAGGACAAGCCTTTGACTTTATTCTCCGTATCTGCTAAAGCCGTCATAAAAATTACTGGGATACCTTGAGTGGCCCGGTCTGCTTGGAGGCGGCGGCAGGCTTCAAAACCGTCCATTTTGGGCATTTGCACGTCGAGTAAAATTAGGTCTGGGTGAGCATAGGCGACCATAGCTAGGGCTTCTTCACCATCCACTGCCATGCGAACTTTGTAGTTTGCAGATTTTAAGGTTTTGGAGAGGACAGACAAGTTGGTTGCATTGTCATCCACAATCAAAATAAAAGGACTGGTTGAGTTAGCCATAGTTTCTACTGCTACAGATTAAGGAAGATGCTGCTGAATAAATGCCCGGAGTTGTTGGAGTTCGCACGCCTCAACCATCTGGATGATTTCTCCGACAAAAGCCGCATTATCCGCATCTGGGATTTGCTGGGCGACTTCCATCACTCCGTCTAAATCGCCAATGCGGGCTAGTTGAGCAAGTTCAGTTAATATGGCGATCGACGGTGGCTGAATTTCTGGGGCTACATCAGGCCCATTTACTGATTCGCCTTTCTGTGCTTGGTAAATCCACTCTAAGTTTAAATATTTTTGTAATTGTTCTAGCAACGTTTCAGCTATGATGGGTTTGGGCAAGAAATCATTGCCGCCGGCTTTAATGCTATTGTGGCGATCGAGATCAAACACACTCGCCGAAGAAACCAACACGATGTGATGTTGTAGGTCAGGGTGCGATCGCAAAGAGCGCAAAAACTCAAACCCGTCCATGACTGGCATTCTCAAATCGGTAACAATCAAATCCGGTGCTGTCTGTGAAACTTGTTCTAACCCGGATTGTCCGTTACTAGCTTCAATAATTGTAAAACCAATTGGTTCTAAAAGATTCAACAACACCGAACGGTTTTCCCAGCGGTCATCGATCAATAAGATTTTGCGTCGAACGCCAGTATAGCCTAGGATAGTTCCTTGGGAAACAACTCTCGAATCTGCTGCCCAATCTCTAACTTGGGGCAACTCTACCTCAAACGAGAAGGTGGTACCTTCCCCGGGAATGCTCTGCACCTTAATTTCACTACCCATTAAGGAGACAATTTTGTGGCTAATTGCTAGTCCTAGTCCAGTACCTTCTGATTGTTTCTGGGTATCACCTACCTGTTCAAATGGCTGGAATATCTTCTCTACCTGTTTGGGGGTCATGCCGACTCCCGTATCTGCGATCGCAAACCGAATCCGTGTATTTTTGGGATCGTTGGCTGTATCACTTATCTCTACTCTGAATGTAACTTTACCCTGTTCGGTAAATTTAATGGCATTGCCCAACAGATTAATCAATACCTGACGCAAACGCTTTTCATCGGCAATCACTCCGATAGGTAAGTTGTCATCGAAGAGGCAGTCGAAGCTAATTCCTTTTTGTTCGGCGCGGATCTGGTTGATTTCGACAATTCCTTGGAGAAACGAAGGGAAATGTAAGGATGTGGGATAGAGTTCGAGTTTGCGAGCTTCGATTTTAGAGAGGTCAAGGATATCGTTAATTAGCGTCAGCAGGTGCGAGCCGCACTGGTAGATAATGTTAATGCCATTAAGTCCCTTGTCGTTGATGGATTCGTTGCGTTGCAAGATTTGAGCGTAGCCGAGGATGCCGTTGAGGGGCGTGCGGAGTTCGTGGCTCATGTTGGCGAGGAATTCGCTTTTGGCGGAGTTGGCGTTGTCGGCTGATTCCTTTGCTTGTTGGAGTTCGGCTGTACGCTCAGCAACTCGGTCTTCCAATACTGTAAACGAGGTTTTGAGTTGCACTGCCATTTGGTTGAACGATCGCCCCAAACCTTCCAATTCATCAATACCTTTGACTTCCACAGGGCGATCTAAGTCTCCGCTGGCGATCGCTTCACTAGCTTCATTCAATCTGCGGAGCGGTCGAGCAATCCAATTTGCAGTGATAATCCCGACTCCTGTGGCTAGGCCTAAAGCTAACAAACACAATAAAATTGTAGCCTGGGTATTAGCATTGATTTGCTCCATAAAATCCGACTCAGGGACTACTACAACAATCAACCAATCGAGGCCTAAATCATCTTGGTACCGTGATAACTGCACAAATTGGTGCTTTCCTTCAATCTCAAAATCGAATTTCTGCGTACCCCGGACATTTTTGAGGTCTTTCACCCGTTCACTGATATTTTTGGCCGTATAACTAATTAGTTTATTTTGGCTATTAACAGCAGAAATTCGCTGTGATTTTTTACCTTTTAGTACAAATAGAACATCTTTCAAATTCGAGCTAGCCACTAGCAGACCGGAAGGTTCTATGATAAAGGTTGCACCAGATTTGCCTACTTTAAGGTCATTCAAGAATCTACTGATTCCGGATAAAAGTAAGTCACAACCCGTCACATACTGCAACTCACCGCTCTTATTATAAACTGGATAGCTAGCAGTAATATTGACAATTTCTGGACGGTTTTGAGCATGATAAATGCTACTCCAAATCGGCTTTCGCACTTTAACTGGATCGGCATACCAAGCATCTGTATACACATCATACGGAAAGCTATCAACTAACTTACCTATCTCCCCGCGATCGTTAGTTTTATGGGAATTAAATTTTTTATCTCCCCCTTGATTCGATAATTCCAGAAAAATTGGAGCTTGGGGATTTTCCCGACGCACACCATAAAACATACCGTTGGGTTTTGCGTACTGGATATAACTCAGGCTGTCAAAAAGTAAAATTTGATTCCATATATACTGTTGGGCAATAGCCGTATTTTTCACATTGAACTGCCCTTGCTCAATAGCTTTGACGTTAATACGATTGACAATTTTGGGAATGGCTAAGTAAGCATCTAAATGTTGTGCTATCCTAGAGGATATCTCGTTACGTAGTTGACCAGCCAGATCGTTCACGGCCTTTTGACTATTCAGAAAAGATAACCATCCCACCAGGCCGACAGCGGCTGAAATTTGGAGGACAAAAGGAATAATTAAGACTGTTCGTAGAGGAATTTGGCGAGAGATTTGAGGGAAAACCAGATTTAACTTTTTAACGATCACGATCGCCTCCACAAGATTCATAAAAATTATTTTTTTTATCCTAGGCAATTCTACCAGGAGTTGAATTGACAATAATTGATACTTGATGTTTTATATTGTACAACAATTTGATAAAATCGCCAATCCCAATCCCGTGCCCTTGCCAACTTCTTTTGTAGTAAACAGGTGGTCGAATATCCGGGATTTTACTGAGTCGGACATACCCGGGCAGTTATCTTTGATTCTAATTACTGCGGTGGAAAGGTCGATCGACCTGGAAGTACAAATCATAATTCGTGAAGGTTCAGCCTGTAATTCGGCAAAGGTTCGCCCAACGCACGCTGCATCCAAAGCATCGATCGCGTTAGCGAGAATATTCATAAACACTTGATTTAATTGTCCGAAAAAGCACTTGAAAAGCGGCAAATTACCGTATTGTTTTACAATCTCAATTGCCGGACGTTTATCATTAGCTTTGAGGCGGTATTTCAAAATCAACAGCGTACTGTCAATCCCTTCGTGGAGGTTGCAAGCCACTTTTTCGGCGGTATCGGTGCGGGAAAAAGTGCGCAGCGTGGTGCTAATCTCGCGAATCCGCTGCGATGCTACTTTCATCGATGGGATTAGCTTTTGCAAGTCTTCGATCAGGAATTCTAAGTCAATATCTTCGGCATGATCGAAGACTTGTGGGGCGGGTTCGGGATAATTTTCTTGATAGCATTGAATGTGGGCGAGCAAGTCTTGAATGTATTCTTCGGCGTTGTTGACGCTGGCGGTGATAAAGCCAATCGGATTGTTGATTTCGTGCGCTACCCCGGCTACTAAATTGCCCAAAGTTGCCATTTTTTCATTTTGGATCGTTTGCAGTTGGGCTTGTTGTAGATCGAGGAGCGATCGCTCTAATTGCTGCGCGTAATCTCGGGATTGTTGGTAAAGGCGGGCATTTTCCAGAGAAATCGCGGCTTGGGCGCACAAAAGTTGCACGACTTCCAGGCGATCGCGCGTAAATGCACCAATCGTTAATTGATTTTCCAAATACAGCAACCCGATCAATGTACCCTGATACAAAATAGGCGCGCACAGCACGCTTTTGGGCTGTTGCTGCGCGAGATACGAGTCAGCCAGAAAATCGGTTCCTGCTGTCGCATCATCCAGCACGACGGTTTTTAAGGTACGTTTAACATAGTCGATCACTGTGAAGGGAAGCGATGCGCCATTGGCTAGCGACACCGCTCGCAAGATAACGCTTTCATTCAGGTTTGCTAGAGCTTCCACAGCCAAATTCTCATCCTTGAGCAATAACAGAGCAGCCTTTTTTGCTCCGGCATTTTCCATCACCACTTGCATTAAAGTGTGAAGCAATTGCTCTAGTTGAATTTGACTCGATAAAGCTTGCGATGCTTTGAAAATGCTGGCAAAATCGAGGGATTCAGAAATGCCACTGCTGGTAGAGCAGGTTGTTTGGATAGTTCGATCGCTCAATGAAGGGCGATCGATTTGGAAGCGGGTTTCACCCAGCAAAGCGATCTCGCGCTGGGGTTGCAATATGGGAAGAAGCAGGTGCGGATAGCGGGTTTCTAAGTCATCGGTTTTGGCTTTGGCTCCCCAGCCGTAGCAGTAGTAAGCTTGCTGCATATAGGTTTCCGCGATTTTTTCTTTGCCCCAATCGAGGTAGAATTTGGCAGCTAATTCGTTGGCTAAGGCTTCTTCTTGGATGTAGTCGTGGGCTTTGGCGAGGTGAATTGCGCGATCGTACATTTCTATTGCTTCCATCTTTTGATTGAGCACCCGATATTTTTCTGCATCAACCAAACATAATTTGTGCAAAAAATTCATCGGTGCGTGATTCGCCCAGTGCTGCATCTTTTCCTGACTCGCACTAATCCGCTCTAATATTTTAAGTTGCTCGGCTGCTTCAGCATTGGGATAAATTGCCAACCGCGTTATGGAATCGTAGAAATAAAAATTGGGAAGTCTGAATTTTGAAACTGCAACCATTAAATATTGTTCTACCTGCACTGCATTTTCCAGCGCCGCACCGTATTCCCCCAACAAATAACAAAGCTGAAGCTGGTAACTGTAGAACTCAAAAAGCCCAAAAAAATCGCTTAATTCCCGGTGAATAGGGAGCATTTCCTCTGCGTTATAAGCAGCACCGCTCAGCAAACAAGGATTGGCACTTTCCCCCAATAAATTTAATACAGCCTGCTCGACGATTAGATTGCAGTACAGCACTCTTTCTTGCTTAATTTGCCGGAGTACATGATTGTATTTGGAAATTTCTTGCCCTAAATCCACTAGATTATTACCGCGAAAATACGCAGTATTGCAATACTCTGCCAAACCGTATGCTGCAAATTCCAAATCTCCTGTTTCCAAACCCAACGTGTAAATATCTAAGAAGAATTTTAAAGTATCTATAATATGTTATTTCCAAATCTTAATACTAGAGGCGACTGGTAACAATACCTTGACTCTGAACTCTGGCTTCTGGAACTTCGACACTAAAATCATAGCGAGTTCGCCAAATTGATAGCCAGTTTCGATATCGCCGATCATCCCGCAGAGAATTAATCCATAATTAGCATAACCAAAAGCCGAATCAGCAGCGTTGCCGTATTTAAGAGACAAATCGATTTGTTTTAAAGTAACTAGCGGAAACAAAGCTGGCTTGACAGTAAATGCCAGAGGAATCAAGTTTGACAGCACCCGCATTGCTGCTAGAGGTTCAGCTTCCGTCATTTGTGGCAAGTTAATTAAATCTTCAATCGATTGATTGCCTAAATTTACACTTATCTGCTGAAATGATCGCTGAAAATCTGACGGATTGGGCTGTTCGGGAAACTCTACCCCAAACATTTTTAACAAGCCTAGCGCGAGGTTTACTGCTTCCTGTGCTTGGTTTCTGGCAGCACAAGCTTGAATTTTTACTTCATAAGCTTTGACTTGCTCTACCGCTGTTTTAGCCTCGGCTAAAATTATTTGTACTGATTGCTCCATTGCTGCTAAATTTTCTGCAAAATATGCAGTTTTTGCCGCTAAATTGTGCATTTTTAATGTCAGTTGATACTGAGTTTTCCAGCAATCAACCTTCAGCAATGCCAGACATACTGTGGCATATTTGCTAGCAGCAACATAGGAAGTTGACGCTCTAGCTTTGTGTCCGGCTACCCAATTTAACTCGGCGAGTTGTTGCTGTTTGTCTGACCCAACTAGCAAATCAACGCCATAGTTTAATTGATTGACAATCTCAAAAATCTTCTCGTCTCGCTCTGGAGCCGGTGTATGTTGCAGCAGCAGTTGTCCTATTTGCAAGTGAGTTGCTTGTTTTTGGTTTTCGGGAATCAATGAATAAGCAGCTTGCTGGACGCGATCGTGCAGGAATTTGTAGCTGACAATTTCCGAAGTCTGCGGCGCATCTTCTCTGGCTCGTCCGAGATAAAACTTGTACACTTCACTGGTCGGCAAAATCAAGCCTTCTTGCAATGCTTTCCACAAATTTGTTGCTGTTTCGGTGGACAATTCCTCTGTTACCGTCGCCAAAGTTTCGAGATCGAAAGAGTTGCCAATACACGCGGCTTTTTTTAACAAGTTTTGCGTGGAATCGGGCAGTTTATGCAACTGCAACGCCATAAATTCAACCACATCATCCGTCAGCGCTAGTTTCTTTACTTGGGCAATGTCGCAGTGCCACCCCCCTTGTCTTCCCCCCTTACTAAGGGGGGACTGAGGGGGGTCAAACTGAATCAACTTATCGTCGTGGAGCAATTTTAGGAATTGCGTGCTAAAAAATGGATTGCCTTGGGTTTTTTGATAAATTAATTTAGTTAATGGTAGTGCGATTGCTTCCGCACAGCTCAGTGTATCGGCAACGAGTTGATTTAAACTCGTTTCAGTCAGCGCCGCTAATCTAATCGTATTGATGGCAGCTTGTGCATTCCGAATCTCTTCTAGCGCCAACATCAAAGGATGAGCGGCAGCAACTTCATTGTCGCGATCAGCTCCAATTAATAGGAGATATCCGCCCTCTGACTCGCTCATCAACAACTGCATCAATTTCAAAGATGCGGAATCAGCCCACTGCAAATCATCGAGAAAAATTACTAACGGATGTTCTTTGGTGGTGAATACTTGCAGAAATTTTTCCAACAGTAAATTAAAGCGGTTCTGTGCGGCTGTCCCCGACAGTTCTGTGGCGGTTGGCTGTTGACCGATAATTTGCTCTAGTTCGGGAATTACGTCGATAATTACTTGGGCGCTGTCACCGAGTGCGGCTAATATTTGGGTTTTCCAATTTGCTAATTCAGCGTCGCTTTCACTCAGCAATTGCCCAATTAATTCTCGAAATGCTTGGACAAAAGCTCCCAAGGGAATATTGCGGTTGAATTGGTCGAATTTGCCTTTGATGAAGTAGCCGCGCGCTCCGACAATTGGTTTGTGGACTTCGTTGACAATGGCGGTTTTGCCAATCCCTGAAAAACCCGCGACTAACATTAACTCGCGCTTTGACTGGTTCCCGGGAAGTGTTTTGGAACCAGAAATGCGATCGAATGCTGCCAATAATTGAGCAACTTCCGCTTCTCTGCCGTAGAGTTTCTCTGGTATGATAAAGCGATCGCACAAATCCCTCTGACCTATTTCAAAATCTTGTATTTTCCCGGTTTTTTCTAGTTGACGCCAACAAAATTCTAAATCAAATTTTAGCCCCAAAGCGCTCTGATAGCGGTTTTCGGCATTCTTCGCCATCAATTTAGCGACAATGGACGAGAGTACCGACGGGATTTGCGGATTGATCTCATGCAGGGATGGCGGTTGCTTGGCAATATGACAGTGTATCAACTCCATTGGATCGTTGCTTTGAAACGGCAATTCTCCCGCCAGCAACTCGTAAAAAGTGACACCCAGAGAGTAAAAATCTGTGCGGTAGTCAACGCCGCGATTCATCCTGCCGGTTTGTTCGGGAGACAAATAGCCGAGTGTGCCTTCGATCGCGTTAGGATTGATTAAGGTTTGAGTTTCCCTGGGCAGCAAAGATGCTATACTAAAGTCAATTAATTTAACTTCTTTGGTGTCAGGATTAATTAAAATATTGGCGGGTTTAATGTCTTTGTGAATGATGCGGTGGCGTCCGAGTATCTCTAATGTATCGCACAGAGCGATCGCAATTTGGAAAAACTCGATTAAATTGGGTACAGTTTGCCCTTGTCCCGTCCATTGTTTTAAAGAAATTCCCCCGAAGTCTTCCACAATCAACGCATAGCCGTTGCGGCATGACTCCAAACTGTAAGTTTGGATGATTCCGGGAAAATTTAAGTTTTTGGCGATCGTATATTGATTGCGAAAATGTAGGAGTTCGCTGAAGCTGGGATACTCGTTCCGCAAGACTTTGATGATGACAGGTGTTTCGTCGCGGAGGCGAGTTCCGCGATAAACTATGGTGCGAGTTCCTGAGTAAATGGTTTCGCCGAGGCTGTATCCAGAGAGAGTTAAAGTTGTTGGTATCATCATTTTGATTTTGTGCGAGTTACAATTAAGAATGTTTAATGAGTTCAGAAAAATTTTGGCTAAATTTTTTACAAAATAGGAAGAACGATCGTAAATTCTGTTCCCTCTCCCAGGGTAGAATTAACATCGATCCTACCTCCATGTTTATCGACAATAATCGAATAGCTGACTGAGAGTCCTAAGCCCGTACCCTTACCCACAGGTTTTGTAGTAAAAAACGGTTCAAATATCTTATTCGCCGCCGATGGTTCTATCCCGATACCATTGTCTGCAATACGAATGACTGCATTGCGATCGCCATCAACCCAAGTCTGAATCCTGATAGTCGGTTTTTTGTGAAAATTAGCTTCGTTATCCTGTGCTTGTCGCAAAGCGTCTATGGCATTGCTCAGAATATTCATAAATACCTGATTGAGGGCAGAGGCGTAACAGTTGATTAAAGGGAGTTGACCGTATTCTTTGAGCGCTTGAATTTCTTGATATTTATCATTGGCTTTTAGGCGGTGCTGCAAAATTAACAAAGTGCTGTCAATTCCTGAATGAATGTCGATCGGTTTAAACTCAGATTCATCAAGGCGAGAGAAGTTCCGCAGAGATTCGATGATTAGGCGAATACGCTCGGTTCCTGTCGTCATCGAACCTAGGATTTTAGGTAAATCTTTAAGGAGAAATTCTAGATCTATTTCGGCAATTTTAGCTTGAATTTCGGGTGGGGATTGAGGATAGACTTCTTGATATAAGTCAATTAACTCAATTAAAGATGTCATGTAGTCATCTACATGGTTGAGATTGCCGTGAATGAAGTTAACAGGATTGTTGATTTCGTGAGCAATTCCGGCAACAAGCTGTCCCAAACTTGACATTTTTTCTGTTTGAATGAGTTGGGATTGAGTCGCGTAAAGTTTTTGCAGGGTGGCTTCGAGTTGAGTGGCTTTTTCTTGTAACTCCTGGGTGCGTTCTTCCACCTTTTGTTCTAGGGTGTAGGAATAATCCTCTAATTGGCTATAGAGTTGAGCGTTTTGCAAGGAGATAGCCGCTTGGGCCATGAGCAGTTCGATCACTTGCAGGCGATCGCTCGTAAATACCCCTTGGGTTAAGCGATTTTCTAAATAGAGAATCCCAATTAATTTGCCTTGATTGATAATCGGAGTACACAATAAACTTTTGGGCTTTTGCTTTTGAATATAAGCATCCGAGGCTAGAGAAGTCTGAGCCGCATTATCAATGACTACAGTCTGCTGAGTGCGAGACACATAGTTAATGATAGAAGTAGGGACATCTTGACTGGAATCAACGGGGAGCCTCCGCCTTACAACAGCTTGATTATCTGTCGTTTTTTTTCCGAAAGCAGCCGTGGCTTCTATAAATAAATTCTCACCTTTTAGTAAGATTAAATCGCATTTATCTGCTCCGGCATTTTTCATCACGATTTGCACTAAGGTGGAAATCAATTGCTCCAGTTGAATTTCACCAGATAAAGCTTGGGAAGCTTTGAGGATGGTGGCGAAATCTAGAGAGTCAGAAATGCTACTGCTGCGAGAATAGGTGGTTTGAATGATTGAATGAGAAATAGACGAGCGATTGGTATTTAAAATCAGGTTTTCGTTGAGAAGAAATCGAGGCTGTTGGCTCTGCAAGATGGCAGTCAAGATCTGGGGATAACGTTTTTCTAAGTCATCAGTTTTGGCTTTGGCTCCCCAATGGGAATAGCAGTAGTAAGCTTCTTCTAGATAGCTGACGGCGACTTTTTCTTTACCCCAGTCGAGGTAGAACTCGGCCGCCAGTTCGTTGGCTAGGGCTTCTTCTTGAAGGTATCCCGTATCTTTTGCGCCTTGAATCGCTTGGTCATAAAACTCCATAGCCTCAAGAACATTCCCAAATACTCGGGCTTGTTCTGCCTGAATCAACCAATACTTATGGAGAAAATTCTGTGGAGCACTATCAGACCATTCTCGGAGTTTTGCTTGATTTTTATCGAGATCCAGCAGATATTGTTGCTGCTGGTTCGGTTCAGCTTGAGGGTAGAGCGCAAGCAGAATCAATGAGTGGTAAAAGTTATAAACACCAAGCGCGATCAATCCGATCGCAGCTTGTATGTATTCGCCAGCCAGCAAAGTACAATCTAAAGCACTCGCATATTCCTTAAATAAATACAAAATATTTGCTTTGGCAACATATAGCGCAAATAAGGACATATAATTGTTCGTACTTTGCCAAAGTTGCAGGAAGTGCAATTCATCAAAACGCTCTCCAATCAATTGGAGCTTGTCAGAAGATTTGCCTTGTAAGTTCAAGGTAGCTTGCGCCCAAATCTGAGCGTAGGATAAGGCAAAATCGTGCTTATTTTTTAGTATTAACTCTAGGTAAGGGGCTTGTTTTGCTTCGACTATTTCTAGTCTCTCCCCAGTTACAAAGAGATTCTTACAGTAGTGCATGGAGTTATAACTAGCCCACTCCAAATCCCCTGTTTCTAAACCGCTTTGGCATCCTTCTATAAAAGCAGTGAGTGTCGCTTTGGCTGGCTCCTTCCAAAATCGGATATGAGCATTAAATAAAGTATAAAGTCTTGCTTTCAGTGCGGTTGCGTGAAATTTGTCTAACAACTTTAAGGCTAATTTTCCCGCATGATATCCTTGCTCAATGCCTCCCGGGGCGGCGCAGAGAATCATGCCATAGAGCACATACCCATAAGCTGCCAATCCCGAATGTCCACCTTCAAGCGCAAGATTTACCATCGTTAAGATCAGGGGACGAATCATCTCTGGTCTGGCAATATAAATCGGAGGATAAAGTGTCATTAGAATCCGCAAAGCTGCCAGTTGCTGCGGATCGGTCATTTCAGGAATATTGTCTAAGTCTTCAATGCGAGGTAATTCTGGCATCGCGCGATCGCTGATGCTGGTATCGAGGTTAATTCCCAATTTTTCTAATGCTTCCAAGCCTATATCAATCGCTTTTGTCATCATGCTTTGCGACTGATAAGCTTGAATTCTTAGCTCATATATATTAATCATATCGAGCAAATTGTGAGCATCGATTAAAACAATCTTGGCAAGGCTTTCTAGTCGATAAAAATTGCCATTCAGGTATTCTGCTTCTGCTGTTTCGATATAAACAGCCAGCGTCAAATCATACTGAGTTTGCCAACTATCAGATTCCAGTAATGCCCAGCTTATATTCAAATATCTGGCAGCATCTGCATAAGCCGTAGCAGCTTTTGCTTTCTTTCCTGCCAGTAGATTGAGTGAGACAAGATGATTTAATTGCTCTCGATCAGCTATCAGTTCAACACCAATATTGAGTTGATTAACAATCTCGAAAATATTGTCTTTATGGGTTAATTGAGGTGTTATTGCCAAAAGAAGCTGACCAATTTTTAAATGTGTCGCTTTTTTTGCCGATTCTGGAATAAGCGAATAGGCAGCTTGCTGAATTCGATCGTGTAAGAATCGATAGATTACGGGTTCATGAGTAGTATCGGTTGTCTGCTCTGCTCCCAAATAAAACTTATAGACTTCACTTTCGGGTAGGATCAGCCCTTCTTGTAAAGCTTTCCATAAGTAAGTGGCAGCCTCGGGTTCTGTTTGTTCTGAAACGATCGCCAAAGTGGACAAATCAAAGGAGTTGCCAATACAAGCTGCTAGTTGGAGGATTGTTTGGGTGGCTTTTGGTAGCTTTTGTAACTGCAACGCCATGAATTCCACGACATCATCAGTCAATGCGGCCGATCGCACTTTTGCGAGATCGCATTCCCAATGCCCTAATTCAGTATCAAAGCTAATCAGCCGATCTTGATGCAGAGCCTTCATAAATTGGGTGGCAAAAAATGGATTACCTTGGGTTTTTTGAAATACCAAATCCGTGAGGGGTTGGGCTAATGCAGTCGAGCAATTCAGCGTATTAGCAACCAACTCATTGAGGCTGGTATCACTCAGGGGTTGCAAAGTAATCTGATTAACAGTGGCGCCGCTGTGGGTAATTGCTGCCAAAGTCACCATCAACGGGTGAGCTGCAAACACTTCATTATCTCGATAAGCACCGATCATTAACAAATAGCCTGCTGTTGATTCAACCATCAAAAGTTGCATCAAATTTAGAGATGCCGAATCTGCCCATTGCAAATCGTCCAAAAACATTACCAGAGGGTGATCTTGGGTTGTAAAAACTTGGATAAAGTTTTGAAATAGTAAGTTGAAGCGATTCTGAGCAGATGTTCCCGACAGTTGCATCCCAGGCGGCTGAGGACTAATAATTAGTTCTAATTCGGGAATGACTTCAATAATGACTTGTCCATTTTCACCAACAGCTTCCAGAATCTGCGTTTTCCAATTCTGCAACTGAGCATCACTTTCGCTGAGCAATTGTCCCATCAAATCTCGAAATGCTTGGACAAATGCTGAAAATGGAATATTGCGGTTAAATTGGTCGAATTTGCCTTTAATGAAATAGCCGCGTTGCCGTACAATCGGTTTGTGGACTTCGTTGACAACGGCGGTTTTTCCAATCCCCGAAAACCCGGCGACTAGCATCATTTCGCCTCGCCTCCGTCCCCCCTTGGTAAGGGGAGATGAAAGGGGGGTGGCTACGCGATCGAAGGCATTGAGTAAGGTTTCTACTTCCGTTTCTCGTCCATAAAGTTTTTCGGGAATGGTAAAGCGATCGCAAATATCTCGTTTTCCCAATTCAAACAGAACGATATTGCCTGTTTCTTGCCACTGAAACCGACATTTTTCGATATCCTGCTTTAATCCCAAAGCACTCTGATAACGGTCTTCCGCATTCTTCGCCATCAATTTGCTGACAATCTGCGAGAGTACCGGCCCGATTTCCGGATTGATTTCATGCAGTGATGGCGGTTGTTTGGCAATATGAGAGTGTACCAATTCCATCGGATCGTGGGATTGAAACGGCAACTCTCCCGTTAGCAACTCGTAAAAAGTGACGCCCAAAGAGTAAAAATCGCTGCGGTAGTCTATACCGCGATTCATCCTTCCCGTTTGTTCGGGAGATAAATAGCCGAGTGTGCCTTCGAGGACTTTAGGATTGATGAGAGTTTGATTCGATCGCGGCAGCAAAGATGCGATGCTAAAGTCAATCAGTTTGACTTCTTTAGTCTCAGGATTAATCAGAATGTTGGCGGGTTTAATGTCTTTGTGAATGATGCGGTGGCGGTAAAGTATATCTAATGTATTGCCGAGAGCGATCGCAATTTGGAAAAACTCAACCAGAGATGGCACTGCTTTCCCGAAGCCCGTCCATTCCTTCAGAGAAATTCCCCCGAAGTCTTCGACAATCAGCGCATAGCCGTTGTGGTAGGGTTCCAAGCTGTAGGTTTGGATGATTCCGGGGAAATTCAGGTTTTTGGAGATCGTGTACTGATTGCGAAAATGCAATAGTTCGTTGAAGCTGGGATACTCGTTCCGCAAGACTTTGATGGCTACGGGCTGTTTGTCCCACAGGCGAGTTCCGCGATAAACTAGGGTGCGAGTGCCTGAATAAATGCGATCGAGTGTTTGATAGCCAGTTAGTTCTATCATACCTATGAATAATTTTTTGATTATTATAGTATTTAGTGTTACTAACTATAGTGATCTCATCCCAATTATATTCTACTTTAGTATAAATGCTTAAAAATACCACAAATTTCTCCACCAGCGAATAGCTAACTGTTAACGGTTAACCGTTAACAGTTAACCGAATTAATTAATTCATTCTGGCTGTCAAGGCATCTCGGGCTTGTTCTCGATCGTCAAAATGGACTTTTTCGGTGCCCAAAATCTGATAATCTTCGTGTCCTTTTCCTGCAATCAGCACGCCATCTCCGGGTTTAGCCTCCATAATAGCAGTGCGAATGGCTGCGGCGCGATCGCACATGACGACGGGTTTTACGTCAGCGGGAATGCCTGCGAGCACGTCTTCTAAAATGCGATCGGGATTTTCGGTGCGCGGATTGTCGGAAGTAACGACAGCTAAGTCGGCCAATTCTGCAACGATTTTACCCATTTTCGGGCGTTTCGTGCGATCGCGATCGCCACCGCAACCAAACACGCAAATCATTTGACCGGGAATAAACGGCCGCGAAGCCTTCAACAAGTTCTCTAAACTGTCAGGAGTGTGCGCGTAATCGACAATCACGCTAATATCTTGGTCGGGACTAATTTGCACCCGTTCCATGCGTCCCGGCACTCCCGAAAACTGAGATAATTTCTCCACAATTGCGGACAAATCTAAACCCAATTCCAAAACAGCACCGACAGCAGCCAACATATTAGACAAATTGAACTGACCGACTAAAGGCAAAACAAAAGCAGCTTCGCCCTTGGGAGTATGCAGCATACCCTTAACTCCATTGGGCTGGTACTGCAAATCGTCAGCATACAAATCAGCCGTCTTGTCGCTAGTGCTGTAACTCCAAACTCGATCGGATTTGAGGCTTTCAACAATCCGCCGCCCGTAGGAATCGTCAATATTAATTACAGCGCGATTTTTGAGGTAATCGGAACCGAACAACAGAGATTTCGCCTCAAAATAATCCTCCATATCGCGGTGATAATCGAGATGGTCTTGAGTCAAGTTGGTAAACACCGCCACTTCAAAATTACAACCCAAAACTCGCTGCTGTGCTAAAGCGTGGGAACTGACTTCCATCACGCCGTGTTTGCATTTTGCGGCTACAGCTTCTGCTAGTTGTTTTTGCAAGTCAACCGCAAAAGGTGTAGTGTAAAGTGCAGTTTGTTGGAAGCCCGGCCAGCGAGTGTAAAGCGTGCCGAAAATTGCGGCCGGTAACTGCATTTGATTGAGCAAAAATTCGATTAAATGAGTTGTGGTAGTTTTGCCGTTAGTTCCGGTAACGCCGACAAGTTTTAATTTGCTAGCTGGATTTCCGTAAAATGCGGTGGCTATTTGACCGCAAATTTGAGCCATATCGGCTGCGACAATGACGCAGGGAAGCTCTTCTAGCCCCCCCTTGCTAAGGGGGGGTTGGGGGGGTGTTTTCTCTTCTAGCCCACCCTTGCTAAGGGGGGGTTGGGGGGGTGTTTTGTCGGCGGCTTGGGTGGAAATTATGGCGGCAATGGCACCGCTGGCGATCGCGCTCGGCCAAAAATCTCCCCCATCTACCCGAGTTCCCGGCATTCCCAAAAACAAATCTCCCGCCCCACAAGCGTGGGAATTAGTCGATAAACCCTTGACTTCGGCGTCGAGGGCCGGATGTTGGGCGTCAAAGGAAATTCCGGGAAGTGCTGCTAATAATTCTCTCAATTTCATCTGAAAAACTCCTCACTTGGATGTCTTGAATATGACTTGCGCAATTGTTTAGGCTGCACCCGGAGCGGGTTTTGCGGTGCGGGGCGCACACCTGGATCGGCTTTTGCGGTGCGCGGTGGTACGCACCGGAAGGGCTTTGCGGTGCGCGGCGCATTGCACTACAGACTTGAGTTTTTGCGTAAATCGTATTATTCTGACGGATCGGTTTGCAAATATTTCTGTAACATTTGCTCCAATTGTGCGATCGTACAGCGGGGAGAAGGACGAGGTAACTGTTCTGCTAGGGAAATTGCAGCGTCGCCAGCAGAATTTCTGCGTTGGGGCTGCACTTTAAACAAAACTGGTACTTCGTACTGATAAGCTTGAAACCAGTCATCGCGTTGGGTAATGTCTCGGACTTCCAATTGAAACTTGAGGCTTTCAATCTGTTCTAGTTTTTCTTGCAACCCTTCGCATAAGTGGCATCCGGGTTTGCTGTACAAAATCAATCGCATCATAAGAGTACAATTAGACTTGATCTTAAATTCTCGAAAGTGCGATCGCAAGTTAGCGAACCAGGTTTCGCAAGCAAGCTGCGGCTTTATTATTGCCCTCAACGCACCATCCAGATCATCTTAGCATTGGCGGCGAACCGATCACTACAATTTGCCATCTAAATGCACATACCAGGCGATCGAACCCTACACTCTGTCAGTAGAAAATGCAAATTACGCCTTAAATATATTACCGAATCAAATTATTACGTCTGCCTCTAATCATTGGGATTGTGACTATTCACTCGTCCCTCAATTCTGTGGGCTCTGCTGACCAATTATTCCAGACTTTTATTGCCGGGAATTGGGGCGGTTCTTGCGTAGCTTTTGTGTTCATTCTTTCAGGATTCCTGTTGTTCATAAATTTTAACTGAGCGCTGAATTCTTACAAACAAAAGCTAAAATCTCGGTTGGGGACTGTCCTGGTTCCTATTTGTTTGGGAACTTGGCTTTATTGGCAATGGTGTTATATAATGTCCGGTGGATTGACCGCAATAAGCATCGCGAATTAAATAACTTACACAAGTTTGTGGGGTGTCGGGCCCGCCCTTTCTGGACGGGATCCCCCGCCCATCCCACAAGAATCATAAAAATTGTAAGTTATTTAATTCTCATTCCTAAGTAAGGAACGCACGTGCGGACTTCAGTCCGCACGTGCGTTCCGTCTTTTGTTGTTAGAAGTTACGCGCGGGCGGTCATAAACCGGGTTTTTTACGCTCATCTGCGGGCTGCAATGAAGGATTTTTGTGGAAAAACCCGGTTTCTTGGGCTTGATGCGTAAATCCTGGTTTTGTCCTTGCTTGACTAATGAATCAAGCTTGAGTATAGTGTAAAAGTAGCCCTACAAAAAGGAGGCTGTATGGAGTTTACCGAATACGCAGAAGCCAAGCGAAAAGCAGCCAAAAAAATTAGCGCCGATATTCGAGAACGCTGGAACAATCGCATCGTCACGCGGGGATTACACTTAATGGGTGAAGCGGGCGCCGTGCAGTATTTAGCTGATTACGGGCGCGGAATTGGTACGGCAAAAGTTATTAGTTTTGCACTCTGCGCTGAGTCGGAAGGATACCCGGAAATTGCGATCGGCTTTTGGAAAAGAGCGTTTGAATTGGAAACCGGAGAAAAGCCGACTAAAAGCACTCCCAACAACTCTACCACCAATCCTGCTCCTGCTGCAAAATCAACAGCCGCTGCCAAAATAGAGACTGTCAACAATCCGATTGTTCCCGAATTACCTCCGCACTTGCAGCCGGGAAGGATTGTGACGATGCAACCGGTGGACGCGCCCAGCGAACGTTCTTATTACATCAAAAATCCCGAGTATTGGGGACAACCAAAACGGGACGGCAATCGAGTTGTGGTCGTGGCGACGCCAGATCGAGTATACTACCAATCGCGATCGACTAACCTGCGGCAACAAGCATCAAGTGCGATCGATCGCACTTTAACTGACACAGCAGCTAAAATTGGCATCTTTGTCTTAGACGGCGAACTGTATTACAAAAGCTGTACGGGCAGCGAACACCGCACGGGCGCGCAAGCTGCTACAGTTAATATTGAAAGCGGCTTTCCCACAACCCAGCCCACCGCAGTTTATGCCATTTTTAAAGCTTTGTTTTTCAAGGGAAATGACCTTACCGCAACCGCCGAATCAGCAAGAATTGCCGCCGGGGTTGAAGTTGGCGAAATGCTGCTAAGTTTATCTGCGGAATTTGAAATTGTACCGACATCTCGCACCACTGCCGAAAAATTGTTGCTGGCCCAACAGCAGGAAGCTGAAAATAGAGAAGGCGAAGTTTGGGTTTTACACAACTGCCGCTATGTCGGCGGTAAAGATGTTAAGAAATTGCCGATAGTCAGGACTAAATACTGTCAGGAATACGACTTATTTATTGTCGGGTTGACTCCGACAAAAGTTGCGGGGAGGCCGTTTAGTGCGATCGAAGTTGCGCAAGAAATCGCGGGCAAATTAGTGCCGGTCGGAACAGTGGGAACGGGCTTTAGCAGCGGGGAAATGCAGGAAATTGCCCGACTGTACGAAGCTAACCCTCGCGGAGTCAAAATCAAAGTGCGATCGCAGGGATTGACAGAAAGTGGCAAACTGTGGCACGCCCGATTCCTGGAATTTTGTTAAATCGTTTGTAGTCAGGATTGAAGTCCTCCCATCTATGCGGACTAAAGTCCTCACTACAAACCAAGTTTTGACAGAGGTGATAAATTTGCCGACTACCAAACTGCATCGAGTTTGCAGGAATACGTACTCATCAATCAATCGGAAATCAAAATTGAATGTTTTCGACTCAATGCTGAGGTAAATTGGGTTTCTCAGATTTACCGACAAGGAGATGAGTTAGAGTTGACGAGTATAGATTTTCGCTGCCCGATCGCCCAAATTTACCAAAAAGTCCCCGGCATTAGATTATAATCTATGAAACAACTCTTTCAGCCACGAAATCCTCTGGTTCGTACCTTTACACAAACCTTAAAACGCTGCTGTCCCGACGCGCTAAACTTGCTAAATTCCGGTGCAATCGAAACGGAAATCGACTTATTTAAAAATCGTCACCAACAATCGCTTCCCGAAACATTTTATGATTTTTATCGCTGGTATAACGGTTCGGCTTATGAGAGTTCAGAAAATGAGTGGCTGTTGCCTTTTGAACACGGTAGGAGTATTTTATCTTTAGCATCTATTGCTAAGGAGAAAAAATTTTGGGACGCCCAGAGTCAAGTTAATTTTCAAAAATGGCAGCCCGGAGAATATTGGCATGAAGCATGGATTCCGTTTATGAAAATAGATGATTTGTGGCTGCGGGTTGTGGATACAAAAGGCTGTTTCGGCGGTATTCCTGGACAAATTATCAGTTTCGAGTGCAAAGGCGAACCTTTGAGAAGTATTGAATGCGATTCGTTTGATAAGTGGCTGGAAACTGCGATCGCCAAAATTGAGTTAGAATGTTTGTTTACAGAGTTTAACGAAATCGGCTTAGAGGAAGAAAAGGCAATATTTGCGATCGAGAAACGCATCAATCCCCACCGGCGCAGCGTCGAATTAGTACCTAGAAACACATAAAATACCTGGTAAATAGAGGACTGAAGTCCTTACGAAAAACCAGGTTCGTAGTGAGGACTTTAGTTTTTCCTCGGAAGTGAAAGAAGGACTGAAGTCCTCACTACAAACCTAAATGAGAAGTCACAAACTAAAAAACAATGATTAAAATCTTACACCTTTCAGACATTCACATGGGAAGCGGCTTTTCCCACGGCCGCGTTAATCCAGAAACTGGTTTAAATACGCGGCTGGAAGACTTCGCGGCGACGCTAAGTAAATGTATGGAGAGAGCAATTTCAGAACCCGTAGATTTAGTCATATTCGGCGGGGATGCTTTCCCGGATTCAACGCCGCCACCGTTTGTAAAAGAGGCTTTCGCGCACCAATTTAGCCGCTTGGTGGAGGCGCAAATTCCGACGGTTTTGCTAGTAGGAAATCACGACCAACATTCGCAAGGACAAGGCGGCGCGAGTTTGGGAATTTACCGGACTTTGGGAATACCTAAGTTTATTGTAGGCGATCGCCTGGAAACTCACCTCATACACACCCGCAGCGGGTCCGTACAGGTGGTTACGCTACCTTGGTTGACGCGATCGACCTTAATGACGCGATCCGAGACTGAAAGCCTTTCTATGGGCGATGTTAACCAATTATTAACCGAAAAACTGACGATCGCCATGGAAGGAGAAATCCGCCGCCTCGATCCAAACATCCCCACCGTACTATTAGCGCACTTAATGGCAGATAAAGCAAGCTTGGGTGCAGAGCGTTTTTTAGCAGTCGGTAAAGGATTCAACATACCCGTTGCCATGCTAACACGCCCTTGTTTCGACTACGTTGCCCTCGGTCACGTCCACAAACACCAAAATCTCAACGCCAACAACAATCCGCCCGTAATTTATCCCGGAAGCATCGAACGAGTTGACTTTAGCGAAGAGAAAGAAGATAAAGGTTTTGTGTTAGTTAATTTAGAACGCGGAAAAGCAGAGTGGGAATTTTGCGCCTTACCCGTGCGAGTATTTCAGACGATTAAGGTGAACGTATCTGAATCGGAGAGTCCGCAAGCCGACTTGGTGAAAGCCATTGGGAAGAAGGAAATCCAAGATGCAGTGGTGAGATTGATCTACCAATTGCGATCGGAACAATTAGACTTAATTGATAACGCAGAATTGCACGCACTGCTGGGCGAAGCGCACAGCTACACAATTCAGCCGGAATTAGTCAGTCAGCTAGCAAGGCCGAGGTTGCCGGAACTCAATGCTAATAACAGTATAGAACCTTTAGATGCTTTGAAAACTTATTTAGCAAGTCGCGAAGATTTGAAAGATATTACTGAGAGTATGCTAGAAGCCGCACGGGATTTATTGGGAGTTGAAGAAGAAGTTTTAGTCGAATTTTAGATAAGATAGTGGTTGAAACCGCCCGGTTTTATAATCTTGTGGGGTGGGCATCTTGGCCGCCCCAAACCCACAACCTAAACCTACAATTTAACTCCCAAAAACCTCACCCGCCGCCAACCGAGTCCCATTCGCAAAATCCATCCCAGACTGAACTTTTTTCCCAGCCAACTGCACCTCCCGCAATAATAGCAAACCATCGCCAGTTTGGACGATCGCGCCCAAGCCCTTCACAACCTTCACAACCTCGCCATTTGCGCCCGACAACTGCTCCAAAACAGGCCATTCCCGTTCCAAAACCCTCAACTCCGCTGGTAATTGCAGCCAATATTCCGGCCCCACCGGCACAGTTGCGATTACTTTCAGGGAATTACCGCGAAAAGTCGTAGTGCAATCCGGGAAAAAACCCCTAACTTGATTGTGAAGGGCGATCGCACTTTTCGACCAATCCAGCACAAAATCCTCACCCTTAATCATCGGCGCATAAGTCGCCTCATCATCATGCTGAACAACAGGTTTAACATCCCCATCCCTCAACTTAATCAAAGTTTCCACCAACAAATCCGCCCCAAGTTCCGCCAACCTATCGCCCAAAGAATCAGCATTATCCAACAGCGTAATTCCCGCAAAAGCCTTCAAAAGCATCGCCCCAGTATCCATACCAGCATCCATCAGCATAGTAGTAATTCCAGTAGCCTTTTCCCCATTAAAAAGACACCGCTGAATCGGCGCCGCCCCGCGATATTTCGGCAAAATTGAACCGTGAACATTCACGCAAGCCAAACTAGGAATATCCAGAATTTCCTGAGAAAGAATCTGGCCGTAAGCCACCACCACAAACACATCAGCCTCCGCTTCCCGCAACTTAGCAAGCGTTTCCGCATCCTTCTTAATTCGGCGCGGCTGCAAAACCGGAAGACTGTGATTTAAAGCCACATCTTTTACAGGTGAAGGCATCAATTTATTCCCCCTTCCCCGGCGCTTATCCGGCTGAGTCACAACACCCACCACCTCAAAATCAGGGTGACTCAGCAAACTGGATAAAGTAGGAACAGCAAAGTCAGGAGTGCCAAAAAAAACAATTTTCATCGATTTTTAGTTAGTTTTTATAATAATAACAAAATTACGCCATTAACTCATCCACCGCCACGCTAAAACCGGCCAACACAAGCTGAGTTTTCGCCACCTCACCAGACTTAAATAAAACTGCCTCACCTTGAGTAATTACTAACACCCAACTACTCTTTGGAAATAGCAGCCAAACTTCCAAACAACCAGACTCTAAATACTCCTGTGCCTTCGCAAAAACATCATCAGCAAAATCGTTAGGCGAAACAATCTCAGCTAGCAGCGGAAAACTCTGCGGCAAAACAGAAAACTCTCCAACTTGCGCCAACAGTTCAGGAGTAATATAAGATACATCGGGTATTCGCCCTTTTTTCATAGTTTGACAAGTGACTTCCACATACACCTCGCCCCCTCGAGCGCTTGAATCCATGTAAATGCCCCAATATCGTACCAGTCTAGCTTGAATGCGGCGAGTCTTTGCAGTCATTCCCGGTTTCCCTACTACTTCTCCATTGACAAATTCTACAGGATGTTTGACTATAACTTTACCGTCCGCCCACTCAGTCCCGTCAGGAGGATTTTGCATCCATTCTTCCAAAGTTAAATCTAACTGTTCTACACTAAAAGTTGTCATCTGACTCACCAATTTTACTGCTAATGTCGATTTTATCATAGGATCGCGAATTAAATAATTTACACAAGTTTGTGGGATGGGATCCCCCGCCCATCCCACAAGAATTATCAAATTGTAAGTTATTTAATTCTCAGCCCAGATCTCCCAAAACATGGAAAAACCCTCGAATATGCGGCAGCCACACAGTCGCAGCTTATGGACAGATACCGCACTACCAGAAAAATATATTCATAACGAACAAGTCAGCCAATGGCTATTAACCAAATTACCGCATTCGAGCCAGTCGAAGTGCCTCATTTAGCAAAATAGCGATCGCACCTGACAGAAATTCCTTGCTATCGGATGTGGCCGCAAGATAGACTAGGAGCCGGAGCTTTCACAGTTTTGTTCCAAAACACCTCCGAAGGAAAGACAAATCAGCTACCCCCAGACTTCTTAGATTCAACCCATTTCACCAACCTCTAACCATCCGCGTCCATCCGCATTCATCGGCGGTTAAAAAAATCTTCTTCCCTGAATACAACTGAAAAATGATTTTCTCCAAATTATCCAAAGCAATTAAACGGCAACTAAAACTAGCGGCCTGCATTTTACTTACCTTAAATCTGCTAATATTAAGCGGCTGTCAAAACATTCCCAAAAATAGCGATCGAATCAAACTAACACTGTGGCACGGCATCAATCCCCCGCCCAATCGCGATGTATTTAAAACTCTCACGGACAAATTCAACCAAACCCATCCCCACATCCAAGTAGAACCAATTTACATCGGTCAGCCAGACCAACAAATGCCAAAGATCCTCACCTCAATAGTAGGAAATGCACCACCAGATTTGTTGTGGAACGGCCCCATAATAGCCGGAAAATTAGTAGCAATGGAAGCAATTAAACCGCTAGAAAACTGGCTCGACAAATCCCCCATTAAAGCCGAAATTGATCCGTCATTGTTCGAGTCAATGGAACTCGGCGGACACATCTGGTCAATTCCCCTAGGCACTAACAACACAGGCATATTTTACCGTCCCAGCTTGTTTGCAGCAGCAGGAATCAAAGAAGTGCCGCAGAATTGGGCGCAATTAAAGCAAACAGCCCGATCGCTCACACGAGACACCAACGGAGACGGACGCACAGATCAACACGGCATAGTCCTCCCCCTAGGCAAAGGAGAATGGACAGTATTCACCTGGCTCCCGTTCATGTTCAGCGCAGGCGGCGAACTCGTGAGAGAAGCATCTCAAACTCCTGTACCCCAAATAGACAATCCGGGTTCTCTCGCAGCCTTGGAATTGTGGAGCGACTTGTTAACGGAAGGTTCAGGAATACTATCAGCACCGGAGCGCGGTTACGAACTTGACAACTTCATCGCTGGCAAAGTTGCAATGCAAATCACCGGGCCGTGGACTCTGGCACAATTGCAGCAAAGCGCGATCGACTACGCAGTGATGCCTATACCCGCCCTCAAACGCCCCGCAGCCGTTGTTGGGGGTGAAAACCTATTTTTAATGAAAACCTCGCCAGAACGCGAAAAAGCAGCCCTAGAATTCTTAGAATACGTTCTTGGTGAAGAATTCCAAACAGCATGGGCATTGGGCACAGGTTACTTGCCAATTAACTTAAAATCGAGACAGAGCCCAACTTATCAAAGTTTTGTGGAAAAAAACCCTGTTTTGCGAGTATTTTTAGAACAAATGAACTCAGCCCGATCGCGCCCAATTATCTCTGGTTACTCTCGCCTGTCAGAAAACCTTGGCCGTGCCATAGAAGCAACTCTTCTCGGCCGCAACCCCCAAGACGCTCTTAAAGAAGCTCAAGACCGTTTGACATTAACCTTAGATATTGCAGTCAAGTAAGGTATAGATTGGGCATGGGGCATGGGGCATTGGGCATGGGGCATGGGGCATTGGGCATGGGGCATGGGGCATTGGGCATTGGGCATTGGGCATGGGGCATTGGGCATGGGGCATTGGGCATGGGGCATGGGGCATTGGGCATGGGGCATGGGGCATGGGGCATAGGGCATGGAGCATAGGGCATGGGGCATTGGGCATTGGGCATTGGGCATTGGGCATTGGGCATTGGGCATTGGGCATTGGGCATGGGGCATGGGGCATGGGGCATGGGGCATAGGGCATTGGGCATGGGGCATGGGGCATGGGGCATTGGTCAGAAGTGCTGTCCCCGCTTGCGAACCCGATCGTTAGTCATTCGTCATTGGTAAGACAAATGGCGATTACTTCACGAAATTTGAGCATCGCTCTATTACAATCAAAGGGAAATAGAGAAGATTTTTTGCTGTAAATTCTCCGCTGGCACTATACCTCTTGCAAAAATCGAAAAATACCCTGAAATCATCTGCGTTTATCTGTGTTTATCTGCCTGATATCTGCGGTTTCTGTATCCATCAAAGACTTATGCAATTCAAGTCTACTATATTCGACGACAGACTTGAAGCCTCGATTAATTGGTTGAAAATATTATGAAAATAATTCCCGCCTGCACTTACAATCAGAAATCGAGTTTATTGCCCCGCACTTACCTGAAAGCTGAGATGTTGCGTGGGTGTTATCGGTTTCTTAGGTATTATCGATCGGGGTGCCTGATGTGAGGGTGAATTGAGTTGCGATCGCCAGACACGAAAAGACGCCCGCTGTCGCTCGGTCATAAATCTTTAACAAAAACCCAAAATTAACAGACAGAATGCTTAGCCATCACAGATATATTGGCAAAAAAGGGATACTCTCGAAATTTAGGCGCTTCGGCGATCGCAGCGCCAAAAAACCGCTCCCTCAACGGCGCCACAAAAAGTTATCTCAACAGGTTCTCCCCCTACATACCACCCATGACCTACGATCACCTAATAGAAACATTTTCCCTACCCTGTGCCCGTCCCGTGCCACCTAATGAGATCCCAACAACCGTCCACCTTTTCCCCAAAAGACAATGCAGACAAAGTTCCTTAACGCCATCAAAGGACATTCCAGGCGGTACTTCCTCGCAGTAGGCGCGATCGCCCTGATCTACTATGCGGCTTCCCAATTCGCAATTTCCACCCTCACCCTCAGTTCAGAAATTTACCCCATGTGGCCCGCAGCAGGAATTGCCCAAGTCGCCCTGCTGCTGTTTGGGCGGCAACTGTGGCCCGGAATTGCGATCGGAGGCTTCCTGTTCAGCATCAGCACACCGTCGGCCAACATCGCCACGGCATTGATCTCGGCGGCGGCCAGAACCCTGCAAGCGTGGACGGGAACTTATCTGCTACAGCGCATTAACTTTAGCGCCGGACTCGATCGGCTCAAAGACGTTTTAGGAATAGTCGGACTAGCAGCCTTCGCATCTACCCTGATCAACTCCACCATCGGCAGCATCGTCGTGTGCCTGAGTGGTTTATCTAGCTGGAGCAATTTTGGCACGATTTGGGGGACTTGGTGGGTGGGAGACGCCATGGGAATTTTGCTCGTCGCCCCGCTGCTGCTGACCTGGCGCACATTGCCATCCGTCAGAAGGAATAAAGGACAGATTGCCGAACGAGCGATTTGGCTGGTGCTGCTGCTAGCAATCGGCTGGCTCGTCTTCTGCTCCCGCACCCGCGCCGCCTACGCCCGCTATCCCCTCGAATACTTACCATTTCCCCTAGTAGTTTGGGCTGCCTTTCGATTCGGCCAGCGCTACACAGCCCTCTCCAACTTCCTCCTCTGCGGCTTCGCCATCTGGGGCATCGCCCGTCAAAGCGGCCCCTTTCTCAAACACGCCAGCAGCATCCCCCAAGCACTGTTATCCCTGCAAGCCTTCATCGCCGTCATCGCCGTCACCGGCTTAGTCTTAGCCGCCACCGTCTCCGAACGCCACCAAGCAGAAGCCTCCCTGCGCGCCAGCGAAGCCAGCCTCGCCAACGCCCAGCGCATCGCCCAGCTAGGCAACTGGGACTTAGACCGCAACACCAAGCAATTGCGCTGGTCAGAGGAAATTTATCGCATCCTGGGAGAGCGGCCCGGAACTTTTGAACCCAGCCTCGAAGCATTCTTGCAATACGTGCACCCCGAAGACAGAAAATTAGTCAAAACCTCGATCGAAGCCGCTTTATTTCAGCAACAGCCTTACAGCATCGACTACAGGCTCCTACTCCGCGACGGCAGCAACCGCACAGTCTGCGAACAAGCCGCCATCAACTCTCTCTACATCACCAGCACCGTCCAAGACATCACAGACAGAAAGCGGGCAGAAGCCGCCCTGCGTTCTTCTGAAGAAAGATTTTCCAAGGCCTTTCACGCCTCCCCAGTTGGCATCAGCATCTGCACCCTCACCGACGCACGCTTCCTCGATGCCAACGACAGCTTTTTGCGCTCCCTAGGCTGGCTGCGGGACGAATTTATCGGCCGCACCGCCAGCGAGTTACGAATGTGGGTCAATTCCGAAGACGGGCGGCGGCTCGCCCAGATTTTGCAAGCACAAAATTCGATCGGCAACCAAGAAATCAAAATTCGCACCAAAGCCGGTGAAATACGCGACTGGCTGCTGTCTGTGGAACTCATCGACCTCGGCAGCAGTCAGTGCGTTTTAATCATGACCAGCGACATCACCGAACGCTTGCGTGCCGAAGAATTCCGCCGCGCCGCATTAGCCGCCGAATCTGCAAATCGATCGAAAACCATTTTTCTCGCCAACATGAGTCACGAACTCAGAACCCCCCTCAACGCCATCATCGGCTACAGCGAGATCCTCCAAGAAGACGCCCGAGACCTCGGTGCTGAAGAGTTTATAGACGACCTCCAGAGAATTAACACGGCCGGCCAGCACTTACTAGCGCTAATTCAAGATATTCTCGACTTCTCTAAAATTGAAGCAGGCCGCATCGACTTGCACATCGAAACCTTCACCATATTAAATCTGGTTGAGCAAGTAGTCGGCACGATCGCCCCCATGGCAGACAAAAATAGCAATATCTTAGAAATACAATGCCCTGAGGATATTGGCTCGATGCAGAGCGACTTAACTAAACTCCGCCAGTCCCTGCTCAACCTCCTCAGCAATGCCTTGAAGTTTACTTGCTCAGGCGCGATTACTTTCGCCGTTACCCGCTGCCTCGAAACCCCCGCCGAGGCTGCCAAGAGACGCAAAAAACTTGGAGCCTATAGAGGATCTGGCCAAGCTGAAAATAGCTCGTCTTCCTTGTCTTCTCCTCAATATTGGATCGTTTTTACCGTCAAAGATACCGGTATTGGCATGAGTCCCGAACAGTTAGCCAGAATCTTCGATCCTTTCACTCAAGCCGATTCCTCAACTACTAAGAAGTACGGCGGCACTGGTTTGGGGCTGACGATTACTAAGAAATTCTGCGAAATGATGGGCGGAGAGATTACCGCATTCAGCGAGTTGGAGAAAGGTTCTACTTTTACAATTCGGCTGCCAGCTATTCTCTACGAAACTTCGTTCTTCCTGGAAAACTCAGATAAATAATAATTTTTGCGAGTTGTCGGCGGCTGCAAATTTTATCAAATAAAAGTCAGAATTAAGAAGGCTTTAGTTATCGTCGCGAGAGAAGTCAATTCGTTTAATTTATACCAATTATTAGAATTATTGCAACAGTAGTCGTAGGGTGTGGATCCATCAACAATCTCTGAATAAAAACGGACAATTTAACAGATCCGCACCTCATGCCAATTATCAAAAATTATGCAACAGTTGCAGAAATTTTGATAATTGGTATAAGTTAAATAAGTTAAAAAAATTAAATCAGTGCGATCGCACTCGACCGATATGTAATACCAATTTAAAAAATCCTTGCTACAATGTTCTTCGTTGAGATCGTTTACTCAAATATTGTCGATGGTGCGTCGCCATAGCTGATTTTCCGTCTTTTTGGGATACTATCGATGGATCCACACCCTACGACGAATATTGTTGCATTGATTATTCAAATTGGTATAACAATCAAGCAGGTACTCTCATGCTGAGTGTCGATCGCCCAGCTTCATCAACCAAGAGGACTCATCCGGCGAGCAACAGTCAAAACCGGGCTAAAACCGTCCCAGAATTTTGTCAAGACTGACACGCTCTCGATCCCGAAACCCGGTTTCTTCACCTGAGTCGAGCCGTCAAAAAGCGAGTTTTGGCAGAAACCGAGTTTTTGAGAGTAAGTTCACTTGATAAGATGATACCATTTTTGAGTTGGTGACCGACATTTAGAGCCGGGGTTTGTTGAAAATCTAAAATTTTTTGATACTAAATATAATTAGCGCAGTTTAAAAGATTTTGGAGCTCGCAGATGACAGATCGGCTTCTGGATAAAACCTGCGATCGAGTTCGATCGCGTACCTTTACACTAACTGTATAGCTGCGTATAAATACTATTAATTAAAAAGATATACTGTAGAAAGTTGCCTACAAAGCGCCAGAAATTATGCATCCCCACCTCCAGCGCCAACTCGAACAGCTCGGTTTAGCCGGCGAGTCTACCCCTCCCACTGCCGAGCAGTGGCAGCTATTCTTAGAGCAGGTAAGTTGTAGCTATGACAACAGCACTCTGAGTCACCACGAACCTGTGGCGCTACAGGATTTGGCATCCTCGCCCCAGTCCCCTCAAGACTCTTCAACATCTTCAGAGTTCGATCGCCTGCGATCGCAGGTCAACACTTTAGGCGCGGGATTGTGTATCCTAGACGGCAACGGGTTTGTCATCTCAGTGAATCCAGAAGCCGAACGCTTGCTGGGCTGGCGAGAGTCGGAACTTGCAGGCCTTTCGCTGCTAGAGCACATTTCCCCCCAACAGCAGCAAGGCAAGAAATCCCCAGTTTTGAAGGCTCGGAAACAAAAAAACAGCAAAAATGAAGAGGAGGCGATCGCACCTACACTATCTTTACAACAGGCGATCGCCGACCGTCAACCTTGCAGCAATTGGGACGACGAGTTTCTATGTCGCGACGGCAAAATTTTACCAGTTTCCTATTTTTTCAATCCCGCAGTTGAGGGCGGCGAAATATCAGTCTTGGTGTTTTTTGAGCAGGGAGAACACCAGCGATCGCTCTCGATGCTGCAAGCAGTTCTAGAATCTACAGATGCTGGAATTCTCGCGGTTGACAGCAACGGCAATGTATGCCATTATAATCAGAGATTTGTCGAGATGTGGGGTTTGTCTGAAGCAGCAGGAAAGTTGAGCCGATCGTCCACAAGCCAGATCGAAAAAACCATCGCCACAGCATTCCCCTTCGCCAGGGAACAATTAAAAGACCCCCAAGGATTTCTCCAACACGCGATGAAATTGTCGGCAGAGCCAGATGCGAAAATCAGCGAATTATTAGAATTAAAAGACGGAAGAGTTATCGAATTAAATTCACTGCCATCAAAAGTGGGAGCAAACACAGTTGCCAGAATATGGAGCTTTCGAGACGTTACCGATCGCCAAAAAGTAGCACAATCTTTGCAGAATCGATTAGAATTCGATCGGTTGATAGTTAGTTTGTCAACCGATTTGATCTGCCAGCCCGGATCGGAAATAGACAAAGGCATCGATCGCACTCTCGAAGCAATCGCCACGTTCAGCGGCTTTGACCGCAGTTACATATACTTGTTATCTTGCGACAAAACTAGCGCCGACCAAACCTACGAGTGGTGCGCAGAAGGGATTAGGGCCCAAATTAAAGATAGCCCCGACCAACAAATAGACATCGCCCAAATCCCTTGGATTGCAGAAAAGCTCGATCGCGCCGAATGCCTGCACATCAGAGAAATCCGAGAACTCCCGCCCGGAACCCAAGCCGAAATTGCCCGGTTGACAGGCCAAAATTCAGCAGAATTCCTGACAAACTCGCCATCCCAAACAGCAACCGCCTCAACAGGTGCGATCGCACATTCCCCAAAAACCAAATTAAAAAAACCTCAAAAAAATCTGCGATCGCTCATAATTATTCCCCTAATTTACAGTAAAAATCTAGTAGGATTTCTGGGATTCGAGAGCTTCAAACCGGCAACCGCTCGATCGACCGAAATATCCGCTCCTCTCAAAATGGTAGGAGAAATGCTCGCCCATGCCCTAGAACGCCAGCGGGCAGAATTCGCCGTCAGACAAGCCGAAACTAAATACCGCAGCATCTTTGAAAACGCAGTCGAAGGCATATTCCAGACCACCCCAGAGGGGCGCTACCTCAGCGCCAACCCCGCACTAGCCGGGATTTACGGCTACGAAACAGTCGCTCAACTGATCGCCGAACTCCCAAACCTCAACAGCCAACTTTACATTGACCCCAACCGACGCGCCGAATTTGTGGCGCAATTGGCCGCGCGCCGTCAAGTGTCAAAATTTGAATCCCAAATATACCGCCGAGACGGCAGCACGATCTGGATTTCCGAAAACGCCCGCAGCATCTGCGACGAAAACGGCAGCGTTTTGTACTACGAAGGCACAGTCACCGACATCACCCATCGCAAACTTGCAGAATCCGTCATGCAGTCGGCCCTAGAAGCAGCAGAATCCGCCAACAGGGCAAAAAGTACATTTCTCGCCAACATGAGCCACGAACTGCGCACGCCCCTGAATGCGATCATCGGCTACAGCGAAATGCTCCAAGAAGAAGCCGAAGACTCCGGCGATGAAACCTTCGTCCCAGACCTCGAAAAAATCCGCGGCGCAGGCAAACACCTGTTATCGATGATCGATGACATCCTAGATATCTCTAAAATTGAAGCAGGTCGCATGGATCTCTACTTAGAAAACTTCGACATTCATGCCTTGATTGAAAGCGCTGTCGAGACGGCGAGGCCGCTGGTAGAAAAAAACGGCAACACGGTAGAAGTCTACTGTCCAGACAATCTCGATACCATGCACGCCGATATGACCAAAGTCCGGCAAGTGCTGCTGAACCTACTCAGCAACGCTGCCAAGTTCACCAAAAATGGAAAAATTGCGATCGGAGTTGAAAGAATTACAAATGAACAATTAAGAATGAAAAATCAAGAGGAATCTGCCCAAATTTTAATTTCCAACTCCGAATTTTTAAGTTTCCGCGTCACCGACACCGGCATCGGCATGACACAAGAGCAATTGCAGCGAGTTTTCCAACCTTTTACCCAAGCTGACGCCTCGACTACTAAGCAGTATGGCGGCACCGGTTTGGGACTAGCTATCAGCCAGCGCTTCTGTCAGATGATGGGCGGCAGCATTGAGGCAAGCAGCACGTTGGGTGCAGGGACTACTTTCACCGTACTCTTGCCCAGCGCCATCAAACAACCGGAAATCCCCAACAAAGTCGGCGACAGCACTAGGACTGCGGACGCACCTGCTGTCGGCACGGTGCTGGTAGTTGACGATGACCCCATCTCCCAGGATTTGATCGAGCGTGCCCTCGCTCGCCAGGGACTGCACATAGAAGTCGCAGGCAGTGGCGAGGAAGCCCTCAGGCTCGCAAAGCAACTGCGGCCAGACGCCATTACCCTCGACGTGATCATGCCAGGAATGGACGGCTGGGCGGTGCTTTCCGCCCTGAAGGCAGATCCAGACCTTGCCGAAATTCCCGTAATCCTGCTATCCTTTGTGGGCAACAAAAGCCTCGGCTTTGCATTGGGCGCTTCGGACTATCTCACCAAACCAGTGGACGGCAAACGGCTGGTTGCTTTGTTGAATAAGTACCGACGCGACCAAGACGGCGTTGCGGCTCACAGTTTGCCATGTCAGATATTAGTTGTGGAAGATGACTATGCCACCCGCAAAATACTGCGGCGCATACTAGAAAAACAAGGCTGGGCTGTGGCGGAAGCTGACAGCGGACGCACTGCTCTCGAACAGCTAGCAGTCGATCGCCCGCACCTGATCTTGCTGGATTTGATGCTGCCAGAAATGGATGGTTTTGAGTTGATCGCCGAACTTCGCAAGTCGCATTCTGGAGATCCTATACCGATCGTCGTAATTACCGCTAAAGACCTGACGACCGCCGAAAGTCAGCAACTCAACGGCTATGTCGATCGGGTGTTACAAAAGGGAGTCTACAGTTGCGATACTTTGCTGCGCGATGTTCGTTCTATAGTGAATGACAGGCTCGATCGCAGGTACGACTCGAATGGCAAGGAGAACACCAATGGCTAAAATCCTGTTGGTCGAAGATAACGAAATGTACAGCGATATGCTTTCGAGGCGTCTGGCCCGCAAGGGACACGAGGTCTTTATTGCTGTGGACGGTGCAGAGGGGGTGTCGATGGCCCTTGACAAAGTACCGGATTTAATTCTGATGGATATGAGTCTGCCAGTGCTCGACGGCTGGCAAGCAACCCAGCAAATTAAGGCGGCTCCAGAAACTAAAACAATTCCGGTGATTGCCTTGAATCGTCACGCAATGGCAGGCGATCGTGAAAAGTGTTTGGTGGCTGGTTGTAACGAGTATGAGACCAACCCGATCGAGTTGCCCCGACTTTTGAGTAAGATTGAAATGCTTCTGAGAGAGGCTATTAAATGAAAGATGCTACGCGCAAAATACTGCGGCGCATATTACAAAAAAAAGGCTGGTCAATGGCGGAAGCTGACAGCGCGCCCGCTGCTCTCGAACAGCTAGAAGTTACTCGCCCGAACCCGATATTTCTGGATTTGATGCTGCCAGAAATGGATGGTTTTGAGTTGATCGCCGAACTTCGCAAGTCGCATTCTGGAGATCCTATACCGATCGTCGTAATTACCGCCAAAGACCTGACTCCTGCCGAAAGTCAGCAACTCAACGGCTATGTCGATCGAGTATTACAAAAAGGAGTCTACAGTTGCGATACTTTGCTGCGCGATGTTCGTTCTATAGTGAATGACAGGCTCGATCGCAGGTACGACTCGAAAGGCAAGGAGAACACCAATGGCTAAAATCCTGTTGGTCGAAGATAACGAAATGAACAGGGATATGCTTTCGAGGCGTCTGGCCCGCAAGGGACACGAGGTCTTTATTGCTGTGGACGGTGCTGAGGGTGTGTCTATGGCCCTCGACAAAGTACCGGATTTGATTCTGATGGATATGAGTCTGCCAGTGCTAGACGGGTGGCAAGCAACCCAGCAAATTAAGGCGGCTCCCGCAACTAAAACGATTCCGGTGATTGCCCTGACAGCTCACGCAATGGCGGGCGATCGTGAAAAGTGTCTGGCCGCCGGCTGCGATGACTACGACACCAAACCAGTCGAGTTTCCCCGACTTCTGGGTAAGATTGAAATGCTTCTGAAAGAGGCAATAACATGAAAGGTGACGATGGCAGCGTGCTGGTTGTTAACGACAAAGAGCTGAACCTCGACTTGCTGGCTCGCCGAATTCAGCGTCAATGCCGTGTGGTGAGTGTTGCCGAAAACAGGTTTCAAGTTAACCTGGTGCTGCGAGCGACTCGGATCGGTACTTGTTTGGCAAAGAAACGAATCCAGGATCGAGAGCAAGTTGATTTGCAAAAGTTCACCGAGGAACAGAAAAAATCCGAGCGTTTGCTGGCAAAGGAGAACACCAATGGCTAAAATCCTGTTGGTTGAAGATAACGAAATGAACAGGGATATGCTTTCGAGGCGTCTGGCCCGGAAAGGGCACGAGGTGTTGATCGCTGTTGATGGCGCTGAGGGGGTATCGATGGCGAAGACAAAAGTCCCGGATTTGATTTTGATGGATATGAGCCTGCCGGTGCTCGACGGATGGCGAGCAACCCAGCAAATTAAAGCAGATCCCGAAACTAAAATGATTCCGGTGATTGCGCTGACGGCTAACGCTATGGCGGGCGATCGTGAAAAGTGTTTGGCCGCCGGCTGCGACGATTATGACACCAAACCGGTGGAATTTCCCCGACTTTTGAGTAAGATCGAAACGCTTCTGAAAGAGGCCACGCAATGAAAACTGACGAGGGCAGCGTCCTGGTTGTTGACGATAACGAGGTAAACCGCGATTTGCTGGCTCGCCGACTTCAGCGTCAAGGCCACGCGGTGACTGTTGCTGAAGATGGTCTCCAAGCTTTGGCACTGATGCGTAGCGAGCCTTTTGATTTGGTGCTCCTGGACATTATGATGCCGCAAATGAACGGCTATCAGGTTCTCGAACATCTGAAGGCGGACGAGAAGTTACGCTACATCCCAGTGATTATGATTTCGGCGGTGGATGATATCGACAGTATTGTCCGCTGTATTGAGTTGGGGGCGGAGGATTATCTTTCTAAACCTTTCAATCCAGTATTGCTCAAGGCTCGGATTAGTGCTTGTCTGGAAAAGAAGCGGCTGCGGGATAAGGAACAAACTTATTTACGCGAGTTGGCCCTGGAAAAGGAAAAGTCAGAGCGTTTGCTGTTAAATATTTTACCAGGCCCGATCGCCCAACGCCTTAAAGAAGGGGAAAATACGATCGCCGACAGTTTCGCTGAAGTCACAGTGATGTTTGCGGATTTGGTCGGTTTTACCAAGCTTTCGGCTCATTTGTCGCCAGCGGAGTTGGTGGAATTGCTCAACGAGATTTTTTCAGCTTTTGACGAGTTGGCCGATCGCTACGGACTTGAGAAAATTAAGACGATCGGCGATGCTTATATGGTGGTTGGCGGTTTGCCAAAGCCCAGCGACAACCACGCCGAAAGCATTGCAGAAATGGCGATCGAAATTGTAGCAGCAATGGCCAAGATCCGCACCAAGGGAGGTCAGCCGCTCAGCATCCGCATCGGCATCCACACGGGCCCGGTGGAAGCTGGGGTAATCGGTACTAAAAAATTTACTTACGATTTGTGGGGAGACACCGTAAACACAGCTTCCCGCATGGAATCTCAAGGCATCCCCGGCGCCATTCAGGTGACAGTTGCTACCTACGAGCGCCTGCGGAATAAATATGTTTTTGAGGAGCGGGGCGTGATTTCGGTGAAAGGAAAAGGCGATATGATGACTTATCTGCTTGTGGCCCGAAAAGGTTAATGGGGCATGGGGCATGGGGCATGGGACATGGGGCATTAGTCATTAGTCATTAGTCATTAGTTCTGTCTCCGCTTCCGAAGAATAATCATTAATCATTAGTTAGGAGTTATATAAAATCTTGTTAAATATGAATAATAATTTAGTCCGATTATGCTGCTGGGTTCCGTGTTTTTCGGGAATCCGAACTATAGTATAATTTCGTAGTTACACCCTTAGATACAATCGATGACTAATGACCACCGATAAGGTTCGCGAGTTCTTAGGCTCGTACTTCTGACCAATGACTACTGACTACTGACCAAATTACCCAATTACTAAATTGACAAATGAACGTAAATTCTAACCTTTTAATGTACGCCCAATGGGCGGGAATTCTAACAGCAGCATTGTTTCTTTTAACGATCGTAGCATTTATTTTCACATGGGGTTTTCGCTTCCGATTGGTAGGAGTGAGCAGCTTTATGGCCGTCATTGCTGCGAGTATATTCGGTCTCGGTTTAGGACTGTTTTCCCGCACCGAAATTCCCGGTGCAGTTCGCTATTCTTTAGTTTACGATACTGGCGGCGCTCAAACAGTAGTTACCGTTCCGCCTTCGATCACGGAATCCGAGTTAGAAGCAACCATGCGACAAGTGGCTGCGGATTTGTACTCTCCAGGGCGCTCTGGACGCGGCAGAGACTATATGACTATTCGGGTTCGGACAATAGTACATCCCGAACCAGGCTTGTCTCAGCCGCTGTTTTTGGGCGAAGTGAGGCGATCGCTCGCAACTAGGTATGATGACAAAATGGCGATCGAAATCTTCCCCGAAAAAGTCGCAACCCTCAAAAAATATCAAGCCTAAAAGTAGTGATTGTAGGGTGCGGATCCCTGAAAAATTCCCAACTTGCATATCGACAATCTCATAGATCCGCACCTGATAAAATAGTGATTGTAAGGTGCGTCAGGGCTGAATGTTTTAACCACTTACTCAAGGATTTCCCCCTGACGCACCCTACGGTTATACTACTTCATCCGAGCAGAGCCTGGTAATCAATTAGATAAAAACGATTCAATATCGAGTCGAGGAATCATAAAATGATTGCAACCACCCTACAAAAAGTAAGTTTTAACGAATTTATTGAAATTTGCCGTGAAGATGGTGCTTATGAATTGGTGAACGGAGAGATTGTCAAAATGGCAACTACCAGAAATCACGATGATGTTGCTGAATTTGCAGAGAGACAGTTTTATCAAGAGTGCCATCGGCTAAAACTCAACTATGTAGTCAAGCGAGGTATCACGATTAAAACTACCACAAAAGAAGGTATAGAGCCAGGAAGAGTTCCTGATGTCAGCATCATCGATCGCACTTTGTGGCGTGCCGAACGCAAATCCTATACCGCACTCGAATCGCCGATTCAGTTAGCTGTCGAGGTAGTATCAACTAATTGGGAAGATGATTATGTTGACAAGCTAGATGAATACGAACGTTTGGGCATTGCTGAATACTGGATTGTGGATTATTTGGCAATTGGGAAAAGAGAGTATTTGGGAAACCCGAAAATTCCCACAGTATTTGTGTTTTCGCTAAATGCTGAAGGGAAATATCAGCGGGCTAAATTTAGAGGTAACGAACAAATTGTTTCACCTACTTTTCCCGAATTGATTTTGACGGCAGATCGGGTATTATTTGCTTAAGTAGATGAGTGCAAAAATACACAAGTCGTAGGGTGCGGATCCCTGAAAAAATCTTAACTAAATTTCGACAATCTCATAGATCCGCACCTGACAAAATAGT
>NZ_JAUBUN010000002.1:0-89085 GCF_036702665.1 Microcoleus sp. Aus8_D2 | reverse complement strand
CGCAATGACAGTAGTCGTAGGGTGTGTCGCCATTCTTTAATCCCTAACTTGCATAGATCCGCACCTGACAAAATAGTGATCGTAAGGTGCGTCATAGCTGAATATTTTAACCACTTACTCAAGGATTTTCCCCCGCTGGGCCCCCTACTACGGCGATACTAGATATTTTGTTATCCCTTGAAAGATTGATAGTTTCATGAAGAGGTAGAAATGATGAATATAGAATATCAACAAACTTTAAATGACCAACAAAAACTGGAATTTTTGAGGATTCAAAATTTAATTAATGAAGATGGACTAAGGCCAGACCCCAAAGCAGGATTGTTTTTTGAACAAGCTTTACTTTATGGCTCTGCTGAACAATATGCACAGGCGCTAGCCTCCTAGGACAAAGCCTGAGAATTTAAACCAGATGACTCACAAACCTGGTACAAGCGGGGCATTGCACTGCTTAATTTAGGCAGATTGGAAGATGCGAGATCCTCCTACCACAAAGCCTTAGAATTCAAACCAGATTATCACGACGCATTTTATAATAAAGCTTGCAGCTATGCGTTACACAGTCAAGTTGACTCATCTATTCAAAACTTGCAGCGTGCAATTAATCTAGATCCTGACGAATACCGAGAAATGGCAACAACAGACTCGGATTTTGACGGCGTGCGATCGCACCCTCAGTTTCAAGCCTTGATTGAATGATAGGGATTTGCCGTTGGGCGGGGGCGGGTTTACGAGATTGTCGGTGTAGAGGCAATTATTGTTGGTAAAACCCCCCCCTACAGCATCACAAACACTCTCTGATGGGCTAATGAATAATGAGGTAAAAGATGACTCAACTAAATGTAACTGTAATTAATGGCTGACCTGAAGCGACTAGAAGCACTAGAAGCTGCCCTCATTAATAAAGCAAAACTAGAAGAATATCAATGGCTAAAAGCTGCGATCGCAAATCCAGCCTTTGATTCTCTTAGAGACTCAGCCGAAGATATCTACACTTTAGCTGATGGCTTGCCATTCCACGACTCAGAATGCATTAAAACAGTAGCGATCGAGCCTAATTTTGGTTCGATTCTCGACCCGGAAGCAGACATTTATACCATCGCTGACGGTAAACCATTCCATGACCAAGGGCGAGGATTGTCATACCTCAGGCAGCTCGCCCTTTCCTCCCTTCTAGGCAATTCCCTAAAAAAAATAGTAAAAATCAATACATCCAAACCAACAGCCCGACAAAAATACTGAGAATTCAACTCGAAAAAATTGAAAAAGTTCCCCAGTTAATGTAAAATGGTCAACAATAACAAAATAAGGTACAATCGCCACCATTAGATGGCAGATGGCGAAAAACATCGCATATAAAAGAAAAAACGACAATTTTACATAATGAGGTGAAAACCCTTGCAAAAATTAGCTAGCAGAGAAAAGCCGATCGACTCTGGAGAAAAATCCATACCAGTCAACCTCCAAAACGCTCAAACGTTGTACGATCGCGGTAACGCCCTAGACGCAATGGGACGATTGTCCGCAGCGCTCGAATCCTGGTCATCCGCGATCGAACTCGAACCGAAATTTTATGAGGCATGGTACAACAAAGGCGTAGCCCTCAAAAAATTGGGACGGCTAGAAGAAGCGATCTCCGCCTACAACAAATCCTTGAAAATTCAACCAAACAATCCAGAAGCGTGGTATAATCGCGCCAACGTTTTGCGGAAGGTCAACAGACTCTCAGAAGCGATCGCCTCCTACGAACACGCGATCGAACTCAAGTCGGACTATCACGAAGCTTGGACGAACCGCGGCAACACCCTCGTCAACTTGGAAAAATTCTCAGAAGCGATCGAATCCTACAACAAAGCGATCGCCATCAAAGCAGACTACTGCGAAGCTTGGTACAACAAAGCATTCGCCCTGAAACACTCCGGCAAAAATACAGCGGCGATCGCCTCCTACGATCGGGCACTGGAACTAAGACCAGACTTGCATCAAGCCTGGTACAACCGCGGCTTAGCCCTAGCCGATGAAAAACTCTACGCGGAAGCCGTCGCCTCCTACGACAAAACCCTGCAACTGCGGCCGAATTCCCCTGAAGTCTTCAACAAGCGCGGCACGGCGATCGCCCAAATGGGACAATTTTCCGAGGCGATCGCATCCTGGGACAAAGCCCTCGCACTCAAGCCCGATGACAGCGAAACCTGGTACAACCGCGGGTTAGCCTTAGTCAACTTAAAACTCTTTGAAGACGCGATCGCCTCTTGGGACAAAACCCTAGAGTTGCAGCCAGAAAACATCGAAGCCTGGTACAACCGCGCCGTCGCCCTCAAAAAAATCCAACGCTTTACTGAAGCCATCGCCTGCTACGATCGCATCATCGCGATCACACCCGACGATCCACATCTTTACTATCAAAAAGCTTGCATTTACGCCCTAGAAAAAGCAGCAGACGATCGCACAAACAACCCGGAAGCTGTAGCAACCAGCACCCGCAAAGCGATCGAAAACTTGTCAAAGGCGATCGAACTCAATCCCAAGAAATACCGGAAACTATGCCAGAATGACTCTAAATTGCGTACAATACGGGAACAGGTGCGGTTTTTAGCTTGATTTCAGGGTAGCAATGATTGATGGATACCGATGCCGCACTGCAACCTTTGTAGGCAAAACAGCACCACAAACCCCAATCATGCAAACCCTAGACAAAACTCAAGCAAAATTCGCTCAACTCGCAGCGTACCTCAGGGAAGTTACCGACATCGAATCAGCCTCGTCACTGCTGCATTGGGATCAGGCGACTTATATGCCTGCCAAAGGTGCAAGTGCCAGAGGCCGCCAGTTGGCCACTCTCAAACAAATATCCCACGAAAAATTTACCGACCCAAAAATTGGCGAACTCCTAGAAGACTTGCGTTTCTACGAACAAACCCTCCCCTACGATTCCACCGCAGCTAGCCTGATCCGGATCGCGCGCAGAGATTACGATCGCGCCGCCAGAGTCCCCGCAGCCTTCATGTCCGCACTCTGCCGCCACCAAGCCGACTGCTACGAAGTTTGGGCCACAGCCAAAGCAGCCAACAACTTCTGGGCCGTCGAACCCTATCTCGAAAAAACCTTAGAATTAAGCAGGCAGTACGCCGACTTTTTCCCCGGATACGAACACATTGCCGATCCTTTGATCGATCGCAGCGACTACGGCATGAAAGTCTCCCTGCTGCGCCCGCTGTTCGCCCAACTGCGTCAAGAATTAGTACCCATAGTCGAAGCCATCACCTCACAACCTCCCGCCGACGACTCCTGCTTGCACCAAAAATTCTCAGAAGCTCAACAGCTAGAATTCACCCGCACAGTCGTACAACGGATGGGGTACGACTTCCAGCGGGGACGGCAAGACACCACCCTGCACCCCTTCATGACCAACTTCTCCATAGACGACGTGCGCATCACCACCCGCGTCTACGAAGATCACCTCGATCAAGCACTCTTCAGCAGCATCCACGAAGCCGGGCACGCCCTCTACGAACTCGGCAATTCCCCGGAATATGAAGGCACGCTTCTCGCAGGCGGCATTTCCTCCGGCGTGCACGAAAGCCAGTCGCGGCTTTGGGAAAATTTAGTCGGGCGCAGCCGCGGTTTTTGGCAGTGTTTTTACCCGCAACTGCAAAGCCTATTTCCGCAGCAATTGGGCGACGTATCCCCAGACTCATTTTACCGCGCCATTAACAAAGTCTCGCGATCGCTCGTCCGCACCGACGCTGACGAAGTAACCTACAACCTCCACGTCGCCATCCGCTTTGACCTAGAATTGGCAATGGTAGAGGGAAAACTAGCAGTGCGCGATCTCCCCGAAGCCTGGAACGAACGCTATAAAACTGACCTCGGCGTTGTCCCCGCCACCGACAGCGATGGTGCGATGCAGGATGTTCACTGGTATGCTGGTACGATCGGCGGAATGTTTCAAGGTTACACCCTCGGCAACTTGATGAGCGCTCAATTCTATGAAACCGCACTCAAAAACCGTCCCGAAATTCCCGCACAAATAGAACAGGGAAACTTTAGCGTACTCCACGACTGGCTCAAACAAAACATCTACGACCACGGCCGCAAATACACTGCCGTCGAATTGATCGATCGCGTCACCGGTTCACCTTTAACCATCGATCCGTTTGTCCGCTACATTCGTCACAAATACGGAGAATTTTATGTCATTTGAGGGAGTGCAATTTCCGATTGCAGACTTTAAAATGAGATTAAAAAAAGTAGGCGCCTAAAGAAAGGGTGGTACTAATACAGTATCGCCCTTTTTTAGAGCGAAAATCAAAAATCTCAAATAAGGGAGTATCTATGTCTGAACTCTTTGAGGCTGTTATCGCCAGCGACGAAAAAACCGACTTGCGGCAATTTGCCAGCGATTTGCGGGCTTTGGGAAACAAATATTTACTGCGAAACGATATAGTTAGCGCTTTTGCCACCTACTGCACCAAATACGAAAAGCCCGAACAGTTCCATCAATCTTCTCATTTGAGCAAACTGATTTACTACGTTCAGGAAATTATTCTCGAAGAAGGCAGCCTTTGCGTCCTGCTGCGGCCAAAAATTGCTACAATGGAAGTAGTGCGAGTTGGAGACGACTTGACACTGGAACCGATGACAGTCCAAGAATTGCTCGACGTGCGCGATCGCTTCGTCAACCACTTTCACCCCCAAGAAGGCGACATCCTCGAACTAGATTTCGGCCCTTTTTACGACTATTCCCCCTCCATTCGCGACCCCAAAAACATCGGCAAAGGAGTGCAATTCCTCAACCGATACCTGTCCAGCAAACTGTTTCAAGACTCCAAACAGTGGCAGGAAACTCTATTTGATTTCTTGCGGATTCACCGCTACAACGGCGTACAGTTACTAATTAACGATCGCATAAAATCTCAAGAACAACTTTCAGAACAAGTCAAAAAAGCCCTCACCTTTGTCAGCCAACTTGCTGAAGACGAACCCTACGAGAGATTTAAATTTGTCCTGCAAATGATGGGGTTGGACGCAGGTTGGGGAAATACCGCAGCCCGGGTGCAAGAAACCCTAGGAATTCTCGACGAATTAATTGATTCCCCCGACCCGCAAACCCTAGAAGCATTTATTTCTCGCATCCCGATGATTTTCAAAATCGTCCTAGTTTCTCCTCACGGCTGGTTCGGCCAAGAAGGAGTTTTGGGGCGGCCGGATACGGGCGGCCAAGTAGTTTATGTACTCGATCAAGCCAAGAATTTAGAGAAACAACTGCAAGAAGACATTCATCTTGCCGGTCTCGATACTTTAGGCGTCAAACCTAAAGTAATTATTCTCACCAGGTTAATTCCTAACAGCGACGGCACGCGCTGCAACGAACGTTTGGAAAAAGTTTACGGCACAGAAAATGCTTGGATTTTGCGGGTTCCATTCCGAGAGTTCAATCCCAAACTGACTCAAAATTGGATTTCGCGGTTCGAGATTTGGCCTTATTTGGAAACTTACGCGATCGATGCCGAAAAAGAACTGCTGGCAGAGTTTCAGGGCAAGCCAGATTTAATAATTGGCAACTATTCTGACGGCAATTTGGTGGCATTTTTGCTGTCTAGAAAACTAAAAGTTACTCAGTGCAATATTGCCCACGCGCTGGAAAAATCGAAATATTTGTTCAGCAATCTCTACTGGCAAGAATCAGAGGAAAAATACCATTTTGCGCTGCAATTTACTGCCGATATCATTGCCATGAATGCAGCTAATTGTATTGTCAGCAGCACTTATCAAGAGATTGTCGGTAAACCCGATAGTGTCGGGCAGTACGAATCTTACAATTGTTTTACCATGCCTGATTTGTACCACGTCGTCAACGGCATTGAACTGTTCAGCCCTAAATTTAACGTCGTGCCGCCGGGAGTCAACGAAAGTGTATACTTTCCCTATACGCGGAGCGAAGACAGGGTGCATGGCGATCGCGATCGGCTCAACGAACTGCTGTTTACTCTAGAAGACCCCGAACAAGTCTTCGGAACACTCGACGACCCGCAAAAGCGCCCTTTATTTTCCATGGCCAGGCTCGATCGCATTAAAAACCTGACAGGCTTAGCAGAATTGTTTGGAAAAAGCCAGGAATTGCAAGCAAAATGCAACTTAATTCTAGTAGCCGGCAAGCTGAGAGTCGAAGAAACCGAAGACTACGAAGAAGCAGAAGAAATTAAAAAGCTCTACGCAATTATCGACCAGTACAACCTGCACGGTAAAATTCGCTGGCTGGGAGTGCGGCTTTCCAAAAGCCTGTCCGGCGAAATCTACCGGGTAATCGCCGACGGCCAAGGTATATTTGTACAGCCAGCCTTATTTGAAGCTTTCGGCTTGACAATTCTCGAAGCAATGATTACCGGCATTCCCACTTTCGGGACGCAGTTTGGCGGCCCGCTGGAAATCATTCAAGATGGGGTAAATGGGTTTTATATCAACCCGACACAACACCAGGAAACTGCCCAAAAAATTCTAGATTTTTTCTCGAAATGCGAACAAAATCCCAACTATTGGTATGAAATTTCAACGCGAGGAATAGACAGAGTTTACAGCACCTATACCTGGAAAATTCACACTACCAAGCTGCTGACGCTCGCCCGGACTTACGGTTTCTGGAACTACTCGTCCAAGGAAAACCGCGAAGATATGCTCCGCTACATAGAAGCGCTGTTTTATCTGATTTACAAGCCGAGAGCGAAGGCTTTATTGGCAGAACACGCGAAGCGATAAGTGGCGAGTTTTGCTTCTCTAGGGGCCGGTTGACACCAAAAACTTTGCCTCCGAGCGATCGACTAGGTATGTTGTTCCGCAAAGAGCGCTCTTTGCGCAACAACGTACCTAGTATTTAAGGTGGATGCTAAGAAACCCGGTTTCTACGAAAATATTGGGTTTGGTAACGAAACATCTCTGCTGAAACCGGGTTTCTGACGAATAGTGCGCGATCGGGCCCAACATCCAACTCGCAACTTCTAACTCGCAACTGCTGACGGTGGCTCTCCCCGTTACCCAAATTCTAGAGGTCAGGACAGATATAGCAACTGCCCTGACCGTTAGGACGTTCTTAATGACCCAAACATCAGCGGTGGATTCCTTCTTCCTTCTATCCGTTACATCCATTACTTGCAATCTGCTGCCGAACTTCCTTTGTGTCGTTCGCGTCTTCGCGATTAGTAAAAAAATCACCTTCAAAACATCCGTTAAATCCGTTACAGAATCCGCTGCCGAACTTCCTTCTTCTTTATTTCTCAGAAAGCTATCCGGGTAATACAATGAGATGGAGAAACATGAAAATAGGGAAACCTTGTCAAACCTTACCAACAGGATGAAACTTATGCGTGTAACTACTGTTACGATTTTCAGCTTGCTCGCTCTGCTCGCTCCCGGGTTGACCAGAAAGGCAAATGCAGCCTTCGAGTCCAAACCCTTTGTGCAGGAACAGTACCGCACAGACTTTGCAGCTCCCGCCGATCCGGGAGCGTCGGCACAGCCTGAGGCAACTTCCCAAGGAGATATGTTTAATAAGCCTTTTTATGCAGGGGATCAAAAGCCTGTCAGAAAGGAAAAAACTATCTCGGCGGGAGCTGACGGCCCAGAAGTGGCCACCATACAGCAGCGGTTACAAGTTCACGGTTTCGCGATCGGCACGATCGACGGTTCCTATGGTTCTCGCACCACATCCGCTGTCAGTGCTTTTCAGCAGTCTAAGCAGTTGAAGTCAGACGGCATCGTGAACAAAGAAACTTGGACAGCTTTAGCAGCAGATCCGGCGCGCGCTCCTGAAACTTTGCAGAGCAATGCTCCAATTGACAACAGCGCTCCAATTCAGAGCAATGCTCCAATTCAGAGCAATGCTCCTGTGCCCGGCAATCCTGCCACTGCTCTGACTAAAGGCGCTGCCGGTTCCAAGGTGAAGACGCTACAGGTGCGTTTGGAAGTACAGGGTTACGATCCGGGCCCGATCGATGGCATTTTTGGCGCTCGCACTGCTACGGCTGTTAAGAAATTTCAGGAGTATAAGGGTTTGACGGCTGACGGCGTGGTGGATGAAATCACCTGGAAGGCGATCGGGCAAAACTAAGTGACGAGTTAAAAATACGGAAAATTGCTGTGGCGATGACTCATCAATGAACCCGGTGTCCAAAAATGACCGGGTTTTTGGATGTTGACGCATCGCTCGGTTGTGTGTTATATTAGTTGAATGTGAAAATGCGGATATGGCGAAATTGGCAGACGCGCCAGATTTAGGTTCTGGTTCCGAAAGGAGTGAAGGTTCAAGTCCTTTTATCCGCACTACTCTTAACGCTTTGTACATCAATAGTTTCAGGTTCGTTACGCCATTAAAACTTATGCTTTCCGCTCATCCTTCGCTAATTTAGGTGCCAAGTATTTCCAAAACCACCTCCATATCTGCCAAGTCCGCCCTCGACTTTTTGCGTGTGGTTTTCAACTGGTTGAGCAAGTCGGCCGGCTCTGGAAATTCTGCGACGGTCGGAGCCGAGTTTTTGTTTTCCTCCCGATCGCGCTGCGCTTCCTTGAGTTCTTGCTCCAGCATCTGAACCTTCAGACCCAAATCGCCGTTGCGCTCGTGTAGCTGATTCAGTTCTGCATCCCATTCTGCAAGTTGCTTGTTGGCCGCTTTCAATTCCTGCCTGAGCGATTCATCGTTGCCATCACTCAGGCACTCAATTTTCCCAGCCGTTCCTCAATGGCGGCCATCCGCTCCATCACGGGGTCAAGGCTTGAACTTACAGCCTTGTCTACAATGTCTACAATATTTGTAGACACGACATCATGAGAGTTTGTTGTAGACACCTCGGCGGGAGGTGTAGACACATCGTCTGATGATGTAGACACAGGATTGCCGCTGGTTGTATACAGCTTGTAGTTACCGTACACTCCCGATATTTCCTTGAGAATGCGCTGTGCAGCTTGACTGACCGACTCACCCTCTAGTCTCTGAGCTTCTATCCAGTTCAGGAAGTGGCCGGAAGCTCTGAACGATACGACTTGACTTTGACTCATTGTAGACATCTGTATACGGCATTTGTCTACACTAACAGACTGCTGTCTACACTGTCAACAAATGTCTACAGAGGTTGTAGACATGAAAATCCCCCAGTTAAGGGGGATGAGTTTTAGCCGCTAGTTGTCAGGCAGCGGCTAAATTTTCCGCAGGTCGCAGAACAACATAGAAATTATCCGTCCGCCCTTGTGACCTTCCCGTTCTTGCCAGTCAACCTTGCAACTGATACTCGTGTGAATTTCAATGATGCGACCGTGCCAGTTGTAGCTAGAGTTCTCTGGTTTGTTGCCAGCCACTTTGTCTCCGACTCTAAAAGCTTTGAGCGGGTCGGAGCAAGGGACGCCCGTGAGTAGTTCTGTCAGTTTTTGCTTGTCAGAGAGGGTGAGTTTTGCGATCGCATTGCACAATTCCAAAATAGTTGGGTTTTGTGCTCCACCATCTCCACCAGCTTGCTGTGTAAGGATTGTTTGCTCCACCAGTGCTCCACCCGTAATTTCTTGGTGGAGCAATGGTGGAGACGATTTCCTTGCTGTGTCTACTGGTGGAGCAGGTGGAGCACTTTTTGCACTTTTTTCTGGTTTTTGTTTTACGATGCCTAAATAGTAAAAATCTCCTTTCGTTCGTCCAGACTCAAAAACTCCTTCTGTATGTCGGTATTTTTCCAAGTTCGGGACTAACTCGCTCAATCGGGCATACAGTTGGTTGATAGCTTTTACAGGAGCATCACGCCCCGGCAACTCATTCCAGACTCGTTTCTCCTTGCCGTCGCGGTCATACTCAACCTCAAGGGTTCCCGTCTCTATGTACCAGTCCACCAAGTCATTCCACGCATCTTTGGCGTAAACGCGATCGCCTTTGCCAGCCTCATATCCCCTGTCTCGCATGAATTGCCACAGGTGATTTGATTTTTCCTGAGCTTCCCGTAAAGCAGCCTCGCCGGAACTATAATCAATACCCTCAGCCAATATCACAGGAATTCGCGCCAGCATCATGTTAAGCATGGCAGGGGCAACGTGCTTAAGGACAAAATCTTTGTCGCTCTTTAAGCGTGGGTCTGCCTCCAACTGTCCTCGACTTGCATCCGCTCCGACGGCGTAAGTTTTCTTGAAATCAACAATGCAGTATCGGCTCCTGATTGCTTCAGCATCGCTGCTGATAGATGGCACGGCATTGCAATTCGCGAGAAACGTAGCTTGAGGCTCATAAGGATATTCCCCGCGTCCTTTGTGTTCGATGGTGAGTTCATCCCCAGTGATGAATTGCTTGAGGCTTTGCAGCTTATCCAGTCTCACGGCATCCGAGTTTTCACTTGACCAATTGCACAGGGAATTCTCCAACCCAGCGAGAGGAAACTTCCGGCCGGTGTCATAAATCTGGAAATCCTTAAGAGTTTTGCCCGTCACACCTCGCCCCAGAACCATAAGAAGCGCAATCCGCAAAGTATCTTTGCCGTTGCTGCCTTCGCCGTGCAGCAACAGCCCTTTGACCCTCGACATTTTCAAACGAACCAGTGGCAAGCACAGAGAAGCGGCAAAAGTTCTGAGAATGATTTCTCGCTGCGATGGCTCAAGGCATTCAAGAAGGCGATCGCAATCCGAGGGGTTTACATTCGGGTCATACTTGCAGCCCACATAGGTATAAATTCTGTCTGGACTGTGGCGGACAAGGGAATGAGAGCCGTCATCGTGGATGATTACCACCCCATTGGAGCAATTTAACCCCGGCGGATTGACCTCCTTGATGTCTACAGCGCGACCCAAAACCACCCAATTAAAAATCTCGTCAATACTTCCCGACTTGGCACGGTTGCAGACATAGACGGCGTTGCGATTCTTCTCCGAGTAGGTGTTCAGCCAATCTCTGATACGCCGCTTCTCCAACTTTTCTGGCCGCTCCTCATAGTAAGTGCCAGTGAATTGGTAAAGTAGCCCGCCAATAGACACCCAGTGACCCTCAGAATAGAGCGCTGACTCGGCTTTTTGAACAAAATTTTGCTCTGGAACTGGTGCTGTATCAGGGATGTAGTAGTTTAAACTACTGTCATACTTCTGGCATACTACTTCTTCTCGCGTGCGCAGGTGAGGAGTTAGAGAATTTAGTATGTCTTGAGCGCTGAGTTTTTTGTCCTCAATCCAATCTCTGACATCTAATCCCTGACTTTTTGGCAAATTATCCCAAGCCCAGGAGTCTGGATAACAGTAGAGCCACATCGCCTCTGGGAAGTGCTGGGAAAGTTTAGCCGCGTCCTCAACTCCCGGTATGTCGCGGTCGGGGCAAATAACAACCTTTGCACCTTGTAAATCGCTTGTGTCAGTGATTCGCCACTTACCCATGCCGCCGATGCTGGTGGTAGCGGCCAAACCTAAATCCCACAGAATGTCAGCGCAAGATTCGCCGTCAACGATAAAAACTTGTTGACCGTTGGCGATCGCCTTTTGAACCTCGGCACGGCAATAAACGGGGATGCTGGCACGTTCAACCTTGCCCAAACCCATCGCCCAATCGTTTTTATCTTTGTCCCAATGCTGCTGCTTGATATCCTTCTTGCGATCGTCGCCGAAGTCAGTGCGCTTAACCCGAACAAGCGGGGAGCCGTCGCGAGCTGGGTATTCAAAATAGCGAGTTTGAGCGGGGCGGACAGCTTTTTTCTCTTGAACAGGTGCGTAGTAGAGATGACCGTCTTGATCTGACTTGGCAGTCGCTTCCCAGCCAGTAGCGGGCGGTTGGTCGCGGTTGCAGACTGACAAATCACCTACGGAATAGCACCAATCTGGTTTGCCACAGTGCAAGCAGGGGTTGTCTTTAGAAACGCGAATCAGCTTGGACTTGGGATTTGATGTATTATTTGAATACATAGGTTTAGCTCGCCCTCAAGGCGAGTTGAATGTTTACTTCCAAAAAGCCGTTGCGGTTCAGGTTCCAATTGAAAGCAGCGGTTTTTTGGTGCGCGGGTAAAGAATTTGGAGCTAGACAGGGGGAACCGCTCCGCTTGGATTAATAAGCGGAGTCAGCCAAGTCGCTGCGAGCACAGCTACCCTGTTCGGTCTTATGGGGAATAGGAATAAATGCCACAGGTGGCGGCCCTCTACCTACCAAAGGCTGAAGCACTTCTATCCGTGGAGCCGGAATGCGGAGGCAGGTTGGTGCTAAGCGACGGCGGATGAAGCGGGTCGGTACCAGCCTATTAAGCTTTAGGATGAGTTCTTCGAGTTCTAGTTCGACGAGTAGTGAGTAGCAGTACCAGCCCCCCTCCGAGAGCAAGTCAGTCACCCGTTCCATGTATAGCGCTTCTAGTGCCCCGTCCAGTTCCTCGTCGGGGAGTAGTCCGTTTTCTGCTACACCTAACCCGTGTGGGGCAATTATCTCTAGAAGTCGATCAATTAGTTGTCCTAGTAGCCTTGCTGTTATGTTTAGTATCATTGCCATATGTTACCGGCGAGGGGGAGCGATGGGAGTCAGTGGGAATAAGTGTGATTTTTGACGGTTATCCGATGACAGCTTGATTCATAGAAGCAATAACCGATAAAAATCTTTAATTTATAACTTAGTTTCCTTATAGGGCAAGGGTTTGCGGTCACTGTATTTACTTCTTGAAGGCTAAGGTACAAGGTGGAGTCTGTAAGGAAGGTTGCACCCCTAAAACTTAGAAACTTGTTGCTGTCGGGAGGCATGGCGTTTAATATACTGCAAAATTCCTCGAAACCTAATAGGTTTGCAATTTTAGTATGTGAGAATAGACACTCGCATTTGAGCGATTTTGCCACCCTCGGAAATTGCCAAATCTCAGAGGATGGCTTCCTGATAGGAAGTATTAATCGCGCTGGCCACCCAAAACTGCATCCCACAGTCGAGGTTGTGGTTCCGCCGGTGTTGGCGGGACTGCTACACCGAGCTGGGGTAATTGCAGGTCATTGAGGTAGTAAGCGTACTGATTGCTATCCCCTCTTTGCGGGTAATACTTGCCGTTAGTTTTCCAGAAGAAATCTTTGCCTCGCAAAACCGCCAGAACTAACTCTATTTCTGACTTAGTGCCAGTCAATCTTAGGGATGCCGTGGTTGGGATGTTTGGCGGTCTGTTCATGACTTTTCCCCTTCAAACTGATTGAGTAAATTTTGCAGTTTCACCTTGCCTTCTGAGAATTTACGCCCTCCCATTTTGAGTACATTCTCAACAATCCACGTCACAGACTTACCCGCTTCCATTGACTTACAAACTTCCAAGTATATAGGGTAATCAGGAGAGTCGGAAGCGGAAGCAGTTTCCTGTAAGCCGCTGCTATATATAGCTTCCAGGGCTTGACGGCTGGCTTCCACGTCAACGCCAGGGTTCGTCAGGATAAGTTCGGCTTCCTGCTGTCTTTGTTGCTGTGAAATGTAAGCGCTTGTCGAGATTTCATCAATCACATCGGCAGTGATAGCCCGCTCTTTAATTGCCTCAATCTCCCCTTGCTCAGACAGTTTGCGGGCGATGTTACCCGCCGACACTGCACAAGCAATTGCAGCACACAAACTCACCCCTTGCACCGCTTTGTGAGTGTCTAGCTTTTTGTCTAGTGCTGCTAGTGGAACCAACCACAGCACGACAGAGGACGCACTCAACACAAACAGTTTTAACTGCATAAAAACACCCCCAAACCAATTAGCAGCATCGCTAAACCGCCAATCAAAAGTGCTTGCAGGTCAGCGACTGAAATCTTGAGCAACTTGCTCAGGGAGTAATCGAGCAACCAACTCAGCCCCCAAGCAATCGCAATTGCTGCTAATAGGAATAAAACCGCTTTCATTGCCATCGGATGCAGGCTCGCTATCCACCCCAAAAGGGAGAAAGCGACGCACCCAGCAACGAAGTAATTTGCCAGATACATCGCTTTCATTATTTTTTGCCTCCTAACACGACATCCCACGGGCGGGGCTGGGGGGTTGGCACGGCGGGGGGGCGGAAATTCTCCAAGGTATAGGAGCATCGGTTACGCCCAAAAGGGGAATTTGATATTTCCGCAAAGTGGGTAAGGTCAAACGTGAATCCGTTAGCCCTTAAAGCTTCTATTAATTGCTTCAATTCTTTTTTGTTGCCGGCAAGCCACATATATTCCATTAGCTTGCACCTCCCGTCAGCTTGGCTTTGATTTCGTCAATCCGAGTACGGGCATCGCTGTCAGCTTTATCAATCCCTAAACCCAGTCGGGCATAACCGGGTCGGAGTGCGTGTAATTTTTTCGCCAAGCCAGCGTTAGCGCGTATCTTGCCTAGCTCATTTTCTGCAACCGCACCCTCATATTTGCGATGCTCTTTGTGAACTGTTTTGTCAGCCACTTCAATCTTGGATAAAGCTTTGTAAGCACGTTTAGACTGCCGTGCCTCGTCTGTTTTCTCCTTTGCCAAATCTTTCATTGCGTCCGCTTCTTCCTTCGTGAAATAGCGCGGGGCGGGAACTACGGGAACACTACGAACTGAGTCAAAGTTACCAGGATTTGATGGCGTTATAACGCTTGCGTCAGTGCTTGCCAAAACTTTTGACTTGTCAATAGCGTGTCCGCCGTCGTTGCTGGCAGTGAGTTTTTCAGCATCAGAATTACCGCCAAACAGTCGCAGTTGTAAGCTCATGATTTTGTCCCGATTTGAATGTTGATGCGAACTGGGGAGGGAAATAAATTCAGGGGATTGATTTGTCGCCACATGGACATTGCCAACACAAACACTCCCGCCGATGCGAGTGCGAGTGCGATGAGTTGAGAGAGGTCAACCCACTCTAAAAAGCTGGTGGAATTCTGGCGACTAAAACCGCACACGGGGAACGAACCGTCGTTAGTCCAATCTAGGGTGTCTACAGTGTCTACACTTTCCACCTCAAGCGGTTCAGGCGTGGTGTCTACACTGTCTAGCGGTGTGTCTAGCGACTCGCCGTCAACGAGGTAGAGTTTCAGCAGCGCTTCCCATGTAGCAGTTTTGCTGAGTTTTCCAAACTGTCTAGCATCTTCGTTGGTGAAGCCACGGTCATAGGCGATCGCCCTGAGTTGGTCAATTCGACGGTAGCTGACTATGGGTTTAGTCATGGCTGACAAGCCTCAACTGCTCGGCCCCGGTCGGCTCGCCGTCGTAGCAGGGATAGCAGGAGTCAGCACCGCAAGTGCTGTGCGTCCAGTAGATGTAATAAACCCAACTATTAGCCGGAAAACCTGAGTGACTTTCTGGCAGCCATCGCAGACCCAAAACCTCACCAAAATCAACAACGTCCTCGTCAAATTCGTCAACCCAGTCGCTGGCAACTAAATCGCCGATACGAAAACGTGGCACAAATAGCAAAGCGGCCGATGCGATTTTTTGCAATAACTCGCGACGGGGAAATGTAGCAGAAAGGTTTGCTAAAGGTTTCATAGTGCTTCTTCTCCAGAAACCTCTAAACCTTGCACGTAGCCAATCCCCGACAGGTAAGTACATCCATGTCGTGCTGTGGCCCCACGTTCCGTGTACCGCCGTCTCCGAAGTTTAGGAAAAATCTCGCAAAGCCTTCGGTATACCTGGTTGATAGCTTTTACAGGAGTATCCCGTTTATTTTGCAACTCACGCCAAGTTAACTTCTCTTTGCCCTTGACAATCTCAACCTTCAGTACCCCAGTCCTGACGTACCAGTCGCGCAACTGCTGCCAGAGGTCAATAAGGTCAATTTGACTATCGGGTTGATATTCCAAGCCGACTTCACGGACAAATTCCATCAAATGACTGGTGCTGCGCGGTGTCCACTTGGGTTGCTTCTTGTCCTTTGCCTTGGTCTTACTGAGGCTAGCTAGGGCTGCTGCCAGCATTTTCTGCTGTTCGTTGATGACCTCGACCTGGGTCTGGGCGAGTTCGATGAGTTGAGATACTTGAGGGTCAAAAACCTGTTCAGATGTGGAACGAGAATAGCTCCCTGTCCGGCGGATGCTGGGTAGCACTTCCTCAAACATCCAAATTCGGAACCGTTGGGCTGCTGGCTTGTCCGAGCGAAAAATAAGTTCGTACAAACCGGGCTCAGTTACGGTGAGAACTTGTTGAGGGCCGCCAGGGGTATGTATTGAATACATACCCTTCCAGTTCTCAGGCATCTTTGCAAGCCGACGACTAAGCGTGCTTTGTTCAATTCCTAAAACAGCGCCCACATCGGCGGCCACCCACACAAGGGTATCGGTTAGACCGATACCCCTAATTTCTTGACCCTCGAAATTGAAAATTGATAGTTCAGTCATTGCAAAACCTCGCAAACTCAATCATTAAGAGTTGCGATCGTCCGCAAAGACAACCGTCTAAAAATGTCATAATTTATCGGCTCCAAACGTTCTGATTCAACGGTTTGGGGAAGTCGTGACTTGGTTAGCGGTGCAAACGCTAGTCAGTCGCGCATCAATCTTCCTTAGTTACTCACGATTGCAGACTTACAGTTCCTTGTCAACACAGGAACTGTAAAGTTTTGTTTCAAATTATTCAGCAAGTAACTCCATCACTTCGTCAGGCGTAATGCCGTAAATAGCAGCTAATAATCTAATACATTGTGCGTCGCTTCCTATTTGCTTGAGTACCTGGATAGCGCTACTTAAAGGAATAGCTTCTTTTGTAAATCGAGTCAACAAATCAATTGTCGTTTTGGTATTAGCTCGCTTCTTGTAAGTGCCTTCGTTCATCTGCGTTGAATGTCCCAAATTTTTAGCTCTTGTTTCCTGAGACATCCCCGCCATCTGACCGTTGAGATTAGCCAAGTGACGTAAAGCGTGAGACTGAGTAAAACCTTTATTCCATCTTTTCAAAGTAGTCCAAGCACGGCGACTATATATACCAGCAATTGTTTGAGGGCTATCTGACAATAAACAGATTTTAGGTAGTTTACCAGACTTAATTCCTAAACGCTCTATCAAGTCAGGATGAGTCGGCGCTAACATCGGTACGCACAGCCGGTAGCCAGTCTTAGTTGTTGTATCTAGTGATGTTTTGTCGCCTACTACAGCAATCATTCTCACGTTGTCTGACTCGGTCAGCGCTTGAATAATAATTCCATCCTCTGTCTTAAATGATTTGTCAATGTTTTGAATAGCAAAGACTTCGTGTACTCGAAAACCATACACCACTTGCATCGAGAACACCCACAGCCAACAGCGTCGCTGCTCTAAATCGTATCGTTTATTACCAAGAGGGACATCTAAAACATCTTCACAGAATTTAAGAAATTCGTCAATAGATACTGATTGCAGGTCTTTCCTAAACTCCGTTTGTCTTCCGTCAATCTCCTTCAGACGAGCGAGTATATCAGTATTGCCGATAACTTCAGCTAACTTTTTCATGGCACACAAGCAGTTCTTAAAACACTTACTGCCTTGTTTTTTACTATTGATTATTGACAGAATGTCCGTTAAATTGACAACCGTGTTCTGTGGTAAAAGCTTGTAATCGTGACCGTAAACGGCATCCCAAGTATTCTGCTGGCTAATACTACTTTTGTCGCGCTGGTGACGGCGTTTAGTACGTCCATCCCAGTAATCTTTCTCTACTTTTGCTATTGCATCACCAAACGTCATCAAATCATTTTTGATGATGTTTTTTTCTAAAATCGTGTCATCGTACCACGCTAAAAACTGAGACTCGCTAGAGAATGAGCTTAGAGCATTAGCCACTAAATGAGCTTTTCTTGTGGCGTCAGTAATACCCTGCATCGTCAGATAGCACCCGCAGGTCTTGTTGACCCGCTTGTTACCTAACTTGAACTGAAGTGTTATATAACCTCCACTAGCTTTGCTGTCTCTTTTGATCCCTACTCCTTTAGGGCATTCCTTCTGGGCTTGTTTGAAATAGTCCAAAATCCGCTCATAGCCGATAAGGTAGTCGGCGGTAGTGTTTGCTGTGACTGAATTAAACTTTTCGCTCATCTTTCGCTCCCAGCTCTAAAGTGTTGAATTTGCTTGCTGTATAGACCATACATCAAGTAGCTCAGTCTTCGCTCAAGTGTAAGACAGGACTTTCAGAGTGAGTAGAGAAAAGCGCTAGGATGGCGGAAAATCGTGATTTGAAGCCTAAGTGTTAATTCAACTCCTTTTATCCGCATCGCTTTCTAAGGCTTATGGTTACTCCATTGAGGTGTATGAGTAAATCCCGGGTTAACGGTTTCCACTCATATCATGTCCGAAGAGAATAACCACAATACAATTGGTTTGTAGTGAGGACTTTAGTCCTCTGATTGATGCGGACTAAAGTCCTCACTACAAACCCTAATACAATTGGTTTGTAGTGAGGACTTTAGTCCTCTGATTGATGCGGACTAAAGTCCTCACTACAAACCTTTATTTGAGGTTGTGCGTCTTGAACTTTTAAAACCACCGCTTTTTGAGTTTCTTTAAGTGCGATCGCCTTAAATTATCCACCAACCGCCGCAATTGATCCATATTTCCCGCTTCGCCGCCATACTTCCACCGCACGTAAGCTTGCGAAACTTCCTCAATTACCTCCGCTTCATCAGTTGCATGATGGCCGCGCATTGCTTCAGCATACTCCAAAGGCGTTTGAGCTTTCTGCTTGGCAAATCCCCGGCTCGCCAAATCCTTCAGCATTTGCTGATAAACCCCTTCCACCGGCGGCAATTTCCCTAGCCAGCGACGGTAGCGCCACTTGCGCCACCCTTCCCAAATTAACCAGCCAATGAAGCCAAAGCCGATCGCACTAATCAACCCAGTAAATAACCCCACCCAACCCTTAGCAAATTGTCCCAGAAACCAGCCCAGAATCAAAGTTATCCAGCCAATCACAAAACCGATAACTGAATCCAGCCCGCTTCTCAGAGGAGTCGGTAGCCAACCCGCGATCCACTTCCAAAACGATTCCAGCGCGCTAAAAGTCTGGTTGTCTTCCACCGAAGGTGGAATCAGCGGATAACCGGGAATCGGATTAAAACCAAACCAGCCGTATTTGGGAAAATATACCTCCGTCATTAAGAAAGCGTCGGTATTTTTCACAACATACAAACCAGTAAACGGGTTGAATTCTCCCGTATCGAAACCGCCAGCCATTCGCGCCGGAATCCCGATCGATCTGAGCATAATTGTCAGTACCGTCGAAAAATGATCGGGATATCCGCCTGTAACTTTTTTGCCATCCTGGGTGTTTTTGTAGCCAAACAGAAAACCCTCGACTAAATCTTCACTTTCCTCTAAATAAGGCAAGGCTTTTACAAGTTTGTAATTCGGGTTTTGCTTCAAATATTGAGCTAAGTACAAAGCTTTTTCGTAGGGAGAATCGATCGCCCTATCCGACTTAGCTACTCTAGTTCTCGCCAACAAAATTTCTTCAGTTTTTTCTCGCACCTTCTGGGCAATTTTCGGCGGCACATCCAAATAGAACTTGCGAATATTTTTCGGGTAATCAGTACCAGTTTGACCCAACAAAGAGCGATCGCGAAAAGGCACATTAGAAATCACCGTATAAGTCAAACCTTCCGCCAATTCCACAGGCGATCGCAAACCGCCCTCCGCATCCACCGCCACATCCTGCGTCGGAAAATAGAGTTCCTTCGGCTTAGCCAAAGCCGGAATTAAATTCGGCAACTGAGCCACAACAGTATAACTTTGAATCACCTCTTGAGTGCGAGGCGCATTGGGATACGGATTCAGATAAAATTGATAAGACCAGCGAGGTCTATTCACCTTTTGAGCTTGTTCGTTGCGAGAAATTTCCCAACCCTGGCCCGTGTATTTGTCAAAGCCCAACACCCGCCAAAAACCCGCCGCCTGCGATCGCACGCGCATCACCACTTGGGGTTTCATTTCCCCCCGCAAATTCTGATTGATGCGCTGGTTGAAACCGTAATAAAAAGTAGAGTCCACCTCTCCTGGCCCTTTGTCTGGGTTTCTCCCCCTTCCTCCGCCAGTTCCTTTTTCATTTCCCCCTCTGACATACCCCGGATTTAAAATGCTGCGCGAGTCAAACTCCCCCTGATATTGAATGGGAGCACTCACCGGAAAAGTCCGCAACTGATAGCCCGGGAGGCGCGGCAAAAACGCAAAAATAGTCAGCCCCAACCCGACAGTTATCAGCAACAGCCAACCAAAATATTTGGGGGATAGAGTAGCAGCAAATAGTGACCAATTCTTATTTTTGGCTGCACCTTCTGCTTTCTGCTGACTACCTTCTGCTTTCGACAGTCCCAAGCGCGATCGATAATCCAGCACCAAAGTCGGCAGCGCTAAAGCCAAAAACACCAACAGCAACGGCCCAAAAGTCAGCGTTTGACTGATAGTCGCCGCTACACTCAACAGAATCAGCCCGATGACGATCGAATAGCCCAAATCCTTGCGGCGGGGCAAATCGAAGCTGTGCAGCACTTGAATGTTGATTAACAGTTGCGCCAAAACTAACCGGGTATCGTTCAATTCTCCTACCAAGCGGGTAAAAAAAGCGAACAGCGCCACCAGCATGGCAATAGCTATGCAGAACTTAGCAGCTACATTGCGATCGCGGCGGCGGTACCAACTCCAAGTTGCTCCCACAATGCTAACAGGCACAGCCCACAGGTTCAGGGGTTCTTCTGCGGCAACGTCAGTAGCCACAATTCCCACAATTACCAACAACTGAACTAGGATTCGCAGCAGTAAAGAATCCTCAATCACCGGCGGAGGCATGGCCTCAATCTGCTCCCACAGCTTACCTAAAACAGGTATCTTTCGCAGGTTATCAGTTGTCATGTGCACCCATCCTAGTCAGTCGATTTTAGATTTTAGATTTTAGATTTTAGATTGACTCCACAGATAAATCAAGGAGAAATTCAACTAATATCTAAAATTTCTGGCTTTCCACGAGATAATTCAGTTTATTCTAGATTTTAGATTGAGTCCACAGATAAATCTGAGAGACCTTTAACTAAGATCTAAAACTTTTGGCTTTCCACTACTAGAGAATTGAGTCGCTTTTAGATTTTAGATTGACTCCATAGATAAATCTAGGAGAGATTCAACTAAGATCTAAAACTTTGGGTTTTCCACGACCGAAGTCGGGGGATTGATTGTGTTTGTGTGTGAGGTCAAACCACAGAGTAAAAACCTACATAATTTACTCTAATTTTATTGGTTTTAGTTGCTATCTTGTCCTGACAAAATTGGACGAATAGCAAACATCAGAGGTCTGGTCTCGAAGTTTTGGAATCGAACTTCTAAGGCATAAGTCTTATCGGGTTGCGGGTCAAACAACTCCACACTTAAATGCCCGGAATTTGGACGATGTGCAGTTGCTTCGGCATCTCCTGCCGTGAGTTCCAAACTTCCTCCCCCTGGAAATTCGCACTCAACTCTTAAACACGGCATTGGTTGTTCTGTATTGCGGTTGGACAGGTATTGAGCTTGCAGAGTCAGCGAGCCCAAAGCCGTCAGCCACTCCCGCGAAACCGGCGGCTGATTTACAGGACAATTTAAAGTTAGAGACTCAATGATTTCTCGGGCGGCCAACAGCGACATTAGCATTTGTTGATCGGTAGTTGCCGCTTCGTAATTCGGTAAATCTTCTACTTCTAAAGCTGTCATTCCTCTGGCAGCACCCATGAGTACGAAACCAGCTAATTGGTTGAGTTCCTGAGACTGGCCCGGAAACAAGCTATCTACAGCGCGAACTAACTTCGAGCCTTCCCGCAGCGACGACATTACCATTTCCTGACAAGGTTCTAGCAGTTGAGCAAAAACCCCTTGGCCGATCGGAATTGGCAGGCGACCCCATCTAATATTTTGTAGTTGGGGAGTCCAGATGTGTAGGGGGGGAACCCATTGGGGGGCTACATCGTCTGGGTAGTCGTGGTCGTAGCTTTTGATTTCTGTTTCCCAGGGGAACAGCGGCGGGTTAGATTCAATGGAGGCTCTAAGCCTTTCTTTTAACAAGGTCTGAAAACGGTCTTGCACGGTCGGTATGTCTCCAATAGTCAGCGGTTGTGCGGGTGCATTGCTGTGCGCCCCCACTTGATAATCCAGCGGGTCTGGTTCGTCCCATTCCCAGTATTCCACCCCAGAATTGTCTTCGGTGTCGCCCCACTCTTCTGAGAGATGGGGCCCATTGAGGTTGTCATCATCTTCGCTAGAGGTATTCGCGATTGGCGCCTGCAATATCCAGTCTAAAAAATGGCGCTCGAAAGCCTCTGCATCCCTGTTCGTTTCGTTATTCATCACTAGATGCCCCTTCTCCGGAATCTGAACGATTTCGCAATTCCCAGGCAAGTTCGAGTAATTTAAACCACCGTTTCTGTACCTGGGCTACCGTGCTGCCGAGGGTTTGCGCGATCGCTGACTCTGACAGACCCTGTTGCTTCAACTTTAACAAACGCTGCCCCTCTGGGCCAATTTGCTCGCCAAAAGCCTGCCATTGAGAAGGCAGCAAACCCAGATTTCGATCTAAGTCTGCTTCCAGCCACTGGTGAACCAGTTCCCAGCGGTGCGACATGGCGAACCTGAGCAAATGGTACTTGAAGCGCTGCTGCAAATAGTCTCTTTTGCGGGGAGTTATGCCCAGAAGCGACTCTATTTCATTAGTCGGCAAGTCTTGCAAGCGCAATATGAAATAATCGGCGCATTCTTGTTGGTTGCGCTCTTTTAAATACGCCACTAATTCGTCAATCACGTTTTGCCGCAGAGATTCTGACTCGTCGCCTTGGGGGCGAATTGCTGATGAACCCTGTCCGGCCATCGCTTCCCGCACCGAGTGCACCGAGGTGTCGTTCCAAGTTTGGTCGGAATCTGAAGCCCCCCCGTCGGCGGCTTGTTCCATATCTACGGAGGTTTCTTTGGGCTGCTGCTGGGAAAAGGTTTGGGCCCGTAAAATAATTAGTTGCTGGCTGCGGTTCCGAGGTAAAGGAATGCGCCGCTTGCCGAAACGCTCTACAAATGCCATGTACTCTGCTAATTCTAAGCGAGTGCGGGGACTGTAGGTGGGTGGCAGTTGGGTTTCCCGCCGGAATGCCTTTAAAGCTTCCAGATAAAATCCTTGCAAGAAATCTTTGATCAGTTCCACTCGCGCCTGATAGCTAGACTGCACCTGGGGAGGGGTGATGTAGCGATAGACGATCGCGCTGAGGGTACTGTGCAATTCTACTCGCCCGGGCCCGGAGCCTAAATTGTAATAGTGGAGGCATTGTTGCAAGCGGTGCTGAGCTAGGCTCTGGGCTGACCCCTCTATGTCTCCGGAGTCTTGAATCCGTTGACTTTCTGTGCATATCCTGGTGACTTCTGCTGCGAGTCGCCCTGCTACATCTTGGCAGTTCTGCTCAGACGCGCGAGTGGACTTTTTGAGTTCGTCTAACAGCAGTTGAAATATGGTTTCCACGCTCTGGCAGATTTCCCGCATGATGGTTTACAGCTCACATTGAAATTAGCACAGTTAGTACCAGTATGGATAAATCTTTTATACCGCTACTTTACCCGGTATTCCCGGCACAGGACAAACTGCAATGCCCTCGATCTCCTGTTCCACAAAAACACTGAGGACTGCTTTTTTTTGATCTGTCCCGGAGGTACCATCCGCCACAAACCAGCTTTAACCAGCGGTTTTTGGTGGCGAGGGCGAGATAATTTTTAGCAGAAACCGATTTTTTTGCGTCCTGGACTATAAATAATGTTGTATCAGCCACCGAAACTCGCCTTAATTAAATCGAGCATGAGGCAGGAGCTTGTTAGATTTGAAGGCTAAACCGTCAATTTGTCTAAAAAATGCGGAAATTTTTCTCAAAAACGCTATATTTGGGTATATGTTTAATATTTATTAATCATATTCATGGGGTTTCAGATTTCGCATTTTACATTATTATGGGGCAGTCCTGGTTAATATATACTTGGACGCGCACCTGTTACCGTGAAATTCTGAAACTCAAATCTCAAATTAACTGACTGATGGATTTAGACCAACAGATTCAAGCACTGATCGAGAAAGCTCCGCCAGACGGTTCGACCCCACAAATCTTAAAGGCGATCGCCCCGGCGCTAGTATTAATTGCCCAACAGCTACAGCACCTCGAATACTCGATCCTGCAAGCCCTAGACCAAAGTTGGGCGATCGTGGTTTTGAGCAATCTCAAGCAACCGGGACGGGAAAAGAAGGTGATTTATGCTTTTCCTACTTTTCAAGATGCGTCCTCCGCTGCGGCGGCTGCGGGCGATCGCGTCAGACCCGTGCCTTTGCCTGTTACTCACATTTTATTTCAAATGATCGCTCTTGAAGGTCTCGACAGCATTGTTTTTTTTGAAAATCCCGGCAATCAAGAAGTCGGTACCGAAATCCCTCGCCAGCAAGTGCAGGACTTAATTAACGTTTACTTGCAACAGTATCGATCGGCTCCACCGTCGGATATTGCATAAATATAGCCTTTCTAAAGGGCTCGCTTGATATGTCCAGCAATCGGGAATCGGGAATCGGTAATTGGTAATTGGTAATCGGTAATTGGTAATTGGTAATCGGTAATCGGTAATCGGTAATCGGTAATCTGTCATCGCTCGCGCTCTCGGGAACTCCATTAAGAAGCGCTATAACTCAATTTATGATGAATTGGTAATAGGGAATTCCCCATTACCAATTACAAATTACCAATTACCAATTACCAATTCCCCGTAAACTGTAATTTTTTCACCTCTAATAAAGCCGGCTCAAAACGTAATCTGCCAAATCAATCAAGGCTTGGCGGGACTCTGAATGGGGCAGCGCAGCCAAGTATTCGACAGCTTTCTGTGCGTGATTTGTGGCTAGTTCTCGCGATCGCTCTATGCCCCGAGAATCTGCTACCAGTGCCAGGGCCTGCTCTAGATCTCCTTCTTGGGCGAACTCGCGTTCTATCAGAACTTCCAAATAAGGCTTTTCTTCTAGGGCAAATAGCGCTGGTGCTGTCAGATTACCGCTGACTAAATCCGAGCCTGCGGGTTTCCCTAAAGTTTCTGTTGAGGCGGTGAAATCCAATATATCATCTACTATTTGGAATGCTAAACCAATGTTGCGACCGTAGTTGTACAAATCGTCTGCTATTTCCGCTGAAACCTCGCTCAAACAGCCCGCTGCTTTAGAACTGTTGGCAATTAAAGACGCTGTTTTGTAATAACTTTTTTCTAAGTACGCTTCGATCGACAAACTGGTGTCAAATCCATTTAGTCCCTGTTGAATTTCCCCCTCAGCTAAATCCATAATCACTTCTGAAAGCAGTTTGACTACTGGCAGGTTGTCCAGATTTGCCAAATGCCAACTCGATTGAGCAAACAGAAAATCTCCCGCCAATACTGCCACTCGGTTGTTAAACCGACTGTGTACCGTCGGTACTCCCCGTCGCAGATCCGACTCGTCCACCACGTCGTCGTGGACTAGACTGGCGGTGTGGATCATTTCTGTGATTTCCGCGAGGCGGCGGTGTTTTTCTGTGATTGGACGATCGGGCATCGTCGCCTTGGCCATCAACAAGACTATTGCGGGTCTCACCCGTTTTCCCTTTGTGCCGAATAAGTATTCCGCAGCCGCGTACAAGATGGGATGACGGGCACCCACTAACTGTTTCAAGTTTTCTGTCAACAGTCGCAGGTCTTCTTCAACCGAGGAAAATAGGAGAGTGCTAGAGATCATGGATACGCCGACTCAAGCCGTAAAGTAACAAAATTTTACATATCATATCTTTATTTTAAGGCAATTCTCTGCAATAGGGAAGAAAAATCTAGCCGATCGGCAGTTATTTGTCATCTGCTACGAGCTAGGAGTCACCCCACTGCCTCCGGTGAGTGGCCCGCTGGCAGAGGCGTTGCCCCTATTGTATCGAATTGTTAAGCACACTGCCCAAAAATATGTAAATCCCAGAAACCCTGTGTTATTATAGGTATTAAGGATTTAAACAATTCTATACATTAAGTACAGGCTGTATTTGAGCCTGGCTGGCAGGTAGCTTTCAGATGCCTGTAATAGTTTCGTAGAGCCAGCCTTGTTAGTCGATCGCAGCGAAAATTTCTGGGACAGATTTTGAGTTCCTCGTGGCTAAAAATTTTCAGGAGTTAAGACTAGCGCATGAGATGTGCACGGCAGCTCAAAGCAGCTAAAGTGGATGGTTTTACGCTGTTCAAGCATCTGTAAAGCAGTAAATCATGACCGACCCTGCCCAAAAACGGGTACAAGTCCCCTCCAAGCGTCGTGGAGATCCCAAAATTTTAGATCGAAGTTCCAGCTCCCAGATTCATCTGTGGAGTAAATCTAAAATCTAAAATCTAAAATCTAAAATCGATTGACCGGGGACGGCTAAATGTTCCCGCGGGCTTGATATGGAAAAGCAGCCTTCAGAACCAAGGCACGGTCTTGCGTGCTGACTTAATGTAGTAGGTCTTGAACTTGTCCCCTCCTCCTCCTAGTCCTTGACTTTTGGTTCTAATTATGATTTATCGCGATATTCCTCTAATTATTCCCATTCTAGCCGCCGGTTATGTAATGACTATTTATATAGTGCTGATGTTGGCCGAACGTAGCTCTAAAATAACTCGATTGGGCGAGTAGTACCCCGCGAGGCTGCCGAATCCGACCTCGCCCGCAATGGACTACTCGCTCAGAATTCCGAATATTCAATCATAACCCTGCCTTGAATGCTTGCGCACAAAGGCAGGGTTATATGATTTGAGATTTTCCATTTTTCGATTTGAGACTGAAGATTTGCGAATGGATGAAGCTCGTGGTTTAGAGCTTACAGCAAGTCTGAGAATATTTGTGGTGATAGCTGCGAACACATATCAGTCGTTACACTAAGATAAACGCTGCTGCTCCCTAAGATTCTGCGGTTATGCTCCACTTTCCAGGCTACAAAATTTTCAGGAAAATCTATGAAAGCGATCGATCTCTAGTTTACCGGGGCGTGCGATCGGCCGACGGCCAGCGCGCAATCTTCAAGATACTCAAGCAAGACTACCCCACGACCGCAGCACTCGCCCGTCACAAGCAAGAATATGACATCATCCGCAGCTTAAATCTAGCAGGAGTCGTCAAAGCTTACAGCTTAGAACAGTACGATCGCACTTTGGCGATCATTTTAGAAGACTTCGGAGGCGAATCTTTGAAAAGGTTTATGCACTCTGGCTCTTTTACCCTTTCCCAATCTCTCAGCTTCGCCATTCAAATAGCCGACATTTTAGGCGACATTCACGCAGCCAACATTATACACAAAGATATCAACCCTGCCAACATAATTTTCAATCCCAGCACCAACCAACTCAAAATCATTGACTTTGGCATTGCTAGCGTCTTCGCGCCCGAAAAATTAACCGAACAACCCACCCTAAAAAATCCCCATGTTCTAGAAGGCACTCTCGCCTATATCTCTCCAGAACAAACTGGCAGAATGAACCGCAGCCTAGATTATCGCACCGACTATTACTCTCTCGGCGCAACTCTCTATGAAATGCTGACTCGCCAACTACCTTTTGAAACCACCAGTGCCCTAGAATTAGTACACTGCCACATTGCCAAACAGCCAAAACCGGCCGCCGAAGTCGATCGATCAATTCCCGCCGCAGTTTCTCATATCATCGCCAAATTATTAGCCAAAAACGCAGAAGACCGCTACCAAAGTGCTTGGGGCATCAAAGCAGACCTAGAAGAATGTCTCAACCAATTAAACACGCGCGGTAAAATATCAGAAATATCCCTAGCAAGTCAAGATATTTGCGATCGCTTTCAAATCCCTCAAAAACTGTACGGACGCGAAACACAAATTAAAACCTTACTGGCAGCATTTGAGCGAGTCACCGACAATCGCCGGCAAGATCGAGAGCAAAAGCGGGTAGAAATCATGTTGGTAGCAGGTGATTCCGGTACAGGCAAATCATCGCTGGCACAAGCAATATACAAGCAAATTATCGAAAAGCAGGGCTATTTCATCACAGCTAAATTTGAGAGAGCGCAGCAAAATGTTCCTTATAGTGCTGTCCTCAAAGCTTTTCAAGAATTGCTCCAACAAATCCTCACAGAAAGCGAAGAACGATTTCAAGACTGGCGCGCCAAACTCTTAGCTGCTCTCATACCGAATGCTCAAGTAATTATTGATGTAATTCCAGATGTAGAATTAATTATCGGCAAACAACCTGCTGTACCGGAGTTAGATCGAGAGCAGGCTAAGAATCGTTTTAATTTAGTATTTATCCAATTTTTGCGAGTGTTTTGTGCCCCGGAACATCCCTTAGTTATTTTTCTAGACGATTGGCAGTGGGCTGACTCCGCTAGCCTAAAAGTAATTCAACAGATAGCAGCGGGTCCAATGGCAAGCCCAGCCGGCGAAAATCTTGAAGATTGCGAATCAATAACCGCTAGCAAATCATCTGTCCTACAGCCAGAATATTTATTGATTGTTGGGGCATATTGCGACAAAGATGTCAGTCCTGTTCATCCTTTGATGGTGGCTGCTGCTGAATTGCGAAAACAGGGAGCAACGGTCAATCAAATTACCTTGCTTCCGTTGGAAATAGCAGACATTACTAATTTGATTGCTGACACATTATCCAGCGACCAAAAATCAGTAGCACCCCTAGCGGCATTGGTGAGGAGGAAAACAGGGGGCAATCCTTTCTTTGTCAGCGAATTTCTGAAAATGCTGCACGCCGAAAACTTAATAACTTTTAGTTTCCCTAGCTGTCTGTTGACTTTTGATGCTAGCTCATTCGCAAGTTATACCTCAAAATCTGCCCATAATTGCGGGGAATTGCAAACCGGCTGGCAGTGGGATATTACTCAAATTGAGGAGATGGAAATTACCGATAATGTGGTGGAGTTGATGATTGGCAAATTGCAAAAACTGCCCGAGTCAACGCAGCAAGTTTTACGCTTGGCTGCTTGTGTGGGAACAGATTTTGACTTGCACCTGCTTTCAATGATTTGCGAAAAGTCTCCGCAGTTAGTGTTTGCCGAACTCAAGGCAGCACTGGAATCAGGTTTGATTTTACCCGTTTCTGAGGTAAATGCCGAGCTGTTAATTGTGAATTTTAAATTTTTGCACTATCGAGTACAGCAAGCCGCCTATGCTTTGATTGACGAGGATCAGAAAAAAATATTTCACTGGCAAATAGGTTGCTTGTTATGGGAGAATGCGGAGGAATCCTGGCTGACAGATGATATCTTTAAAGTAGTCGATCATATTAATATTGGCAGAGAATATGCTTTAAATTTAACATCGATATTTACTCAGGAGGAGCGAGATAAAATCGCTAATTTGAATTTAATTGCTGGCAAAAAAGCTAAGGCGGTGGCAGCTTATGCTGCTGCGGTTATGTATTTAACTGTCAGCACGAGATTGCTGGCAGATTCGAGCTGGACAAATCAGTACGAGTTAACTTTAAATATTTATGTAGAATCAGTTGAGGCGGCGTATTTTAGCGGCGAATTTGAGCTGATGGAACAATTAGCTGGGACTGTGCTGCTGCAAGGGAGAACCCTGCTCGACAAAATCAAAGTTTATGAGGTGAAAATTCAAGCTTATATCGTGCAGAGGAGACAGCTAGAAGCGATCGCGATCGCCCGAGAAGTGCTAGCACAATTTGGCGTAAGTTTTCCAGACAATCCTAGCGAGTTGAATATTCAGCGAGAATTAGAGCAAACAGCGGCAAAATTAGCCGGAAAGAAGATCGAAGACTTAATTAATCTGCCTGTGATGACATCTCCCGAACAACTAGCAGTAATGCGGCTCGCAGCAAGCATAGTTCCTGCGGCATTTCACTGCGCTCCTCAACTATTAGCTCCGTTGGTTTTGTCACAGATTAATTCATGTATTAAGTATGGAAATTCACCGCTTTCTGCCTTTTTATACGCAGCTTGGGGCGTAGTTATGAACTACGAATCTCAAGACATTGAATCGGCAAATAAGTTAGGCGAATTGGCTTTAAACTTAGCATCGATGTTCAATGCCAAAAGCCTCAGAGGCAAGATATTATATGTAGTAGCAGCTTGTATCGCTCACAGCAAGTATCATGTCAGGGAAACCCTGCCAATGTTCCGAGAAAGCTATCAAAGTTCGCTCCAAAACGGAGATTTTGAATTTGTCGGTTATTGTGCCCAACAAAAATCTCAATATGCTTATTTTGTCGGTCAAGAACTTACAAATCTTAAACGCGAAATTGCCGAGTCTAGCAACCTACTGGCTCAACTCAAGCAATCAATAAACTTACAATGCAATCAAATATTTCATCAAGCGGTGGTTAACTTGCTGGGTGAGGCAGATAATCCCTGCAATTTATCGGGGACAGCTTGTCAAGAAGAGCATCTGGTGCCGCTGCTGGCGAAAGCGAGCGATCGCACGGGAATACATTACTTTTATTTACACAAGCTCATACTGTGTTATTTGTTCGGGGATTTGTCCCAAGCACTGGAAAATGCAGGTAAATTTAGACAAGGTTTAACGGGAGGAACTGGTTTTTTAACTGTACCTGTTTTCCATTTTTACGATTCTTTGGCTGCACTAGCGGCGTATTCTGAGGCGGATGTATTAGAGCGAGAGATTCTGCTCAACAGAGTAGGAGAAAACCAAAAGAAAATGCAGAAATGGGCGGCACACGCCCCCATGAATCACTTGCACAAATTTCATCTGGTTGAGGCAGAGAAACATCGGGTTTTGGGCGATAATTTTCAGGCAATGGAAGAGTACGATCGCGCGATTGGTTTAGCGAAGCAAAACGAATATATGAACGAAGAAGCTCTCGCTCAGGAACTAGCCGCTAAATTTTATATGGGTTGGGGAAAAGATAAGATTGCGCGAGTTTATTTGGCTGACGCTCACTACTGTTACACTCACTGGGGAGCTCAAGCCAAAGTTGAGGATTTGGAAAAAAAATATCCGCAACTTTTAATCACAATTACCGCAGCAACTAGCATCACCAGCGACTGCGCTACAATTACTAATATTTCCCAGAGCCGCGATTCCAGCAAAAGTTTTGATTTGGCCGCAGTGATGAAAGCCTCTGGTGCGATCGCTAGCGAGATTGTGCTGGACAAGTTACTGACGAAGTTGATGAGAATTATGCTGCAAAATGCCGGGGCTGAACAGGGTTTTTTGATTTTGGAAAACAAAGGTGAGTTGCTGGTGGAAGCTGCGGGTAAAGTAGATGGCGCTCGCGTCGATGTTTTGCAGTCGATTCCCGCCGAAAAATGCCTGCCAGTTTCGATTATTAATTATGTCGCCCGTACCAAACAAAGTGTTGTAGAAGATTATGCAGCTAATAAAGGAAATTTTACACGCGATCCCTATATTATCAAACAGCATTCTCAATCTATATTGTGCGCTCCTTTGCTGAATCAAGGTCAATTAATTGGAATTATATATTTAGAGAACAATCTAACTACCAGAGCTTTTACTGATGACAGGGTAGAGGTTTTGCAACTATTATCAACGCAGGCTGCTGTTTCTATTGCTAATGCTAAACTTTACGCAGAAGTGCGGGAAAGTCAAAGCAAATTGACGCAGTTTTTAGAAGCTGTTCCTGTGGGAATAACTGTACACAATCCCCAGGGCGAGGTATCCTACATCAATCAAACCGGACAGCGGTTGCTCGGTCAAGTTTTTACGCCGTCAGCTACAGGTGAAGAGTTAGTCTCAGCTTCGGAAATTTATATTTCAGGAAGGGACAGCCCCTGTTCTGAACAACAACTGCCGGCTTTGCGAGCTCTCAAAGGCGAAAGTGCGATCGCCGATAATTTAGAAGTCCGCAGAGATGGGAAGATTGTCCCTTTGGAAATGCACTCGCAACCGATTTTTGACAACAAAAACAAGATTGTCTATGCGATTACGGCTTTCAGCGATATCACTACTCGCAAACAAGCTGACAAACTGGTAGCAGAGTACAACAGAACCTTGGAAATGCAAGTAGCCGATCGCACCAGGGAACTCTCGGAAGCCCTGCAACACTTGCAAGCAACCCAACAAGAGCTGATTCAATCCGAAAAAATGGCAGCATTGGGACAGCTAGTTGCCGGTGTGGCTCACGAAATCAATACTCCTCTGGGTGCGATTCGATCGTCTGTCGAGAATTTAGCCGATTTTTTCAATCAAAATCTGGCGGAAATCGCGGATTTTTTCCACAAAATGTCCCCTGAACGTTACTCGGATTTATTGACGCTGCTCCCCAAATCCCAGTCGCGGGCGATCGGCATTTCTAACAGAGAAAAACGCCAGTTTAAAAGAGCTTTGGTTCAGCAGCTATCAAACAATTTTGTGGCAAATTCAGAAACTGTAGCCGATACTTTAGTTGACATCGGCATTTACGACAATATTGAATCAATTTTGCCTTTACTGCAAGACCCCACCAGCTCGGATATTTTACAGCGAGCCTATCAAATTTCTACTTTGCAAAGAAGTACGAATACTATTATCACAGCTACAGATAGAGCAGCAAAAGTAGTTTTTGCTTTAAAAATATATTCTCGATCTAACTCTAGGGGAGAAAAGGTAATTGCCAATATTACTGAGGGGATTGAAACGATATTAACTCTTTATTACAATCAACTCAAACAGGGAGTAGAAGTTGTCAGAAATTATCAAGAGGAACTGCCTGAATTGCTGTGCTATCCAGACGAACTCAATCAAGTTTGGACAAATCTGATTCATAATGCTATTCAGGCAATGGACAATTGCGGAGTTTTAACAGTAGAAGTGAGAGCCGAAAATCAGACCCTGCTGGTGGGCGTCACGGATAGCGGCAAGGGAATTGCCCCGGAGATTTTGCCGCGCATATTTGAGCCGTTCTTTACCACAAAACCCGCTGGGGAAGGCAGCGGCTTGGGACTGGATATTGTTAAGAAAATTGTCGAAAAACATTCGGGTAAAATAGAAGTAACATCAGCGATCGGTAAAACGACCTTTACTGTGTCAATTCCGATCGCCGTTTAGGACTATAGCACAATACGCGATTGTTAACACTGTTTATTGCCCGGAGATCCCCCTCGCATACCCCCTACTCCCCCTGGTGGGAGGGGAGTAGGGGTTGACGCAAGAGAATACTCTTGTCCCCCCCTTGGTTCGGGGAGTAGGGGTCGAGTAGGGGGCAAGTTAAGGGGGGATCGGGCTTAACTGAACTCTTTAGGACTATAGCACTAGAAATTATACCGATGCGCCACCAAAAATGCAACTTGAGACTGATGTAAAAGCTGGATTTGGGTCAGTGTGCCGCGATCGTCAAATCTCAAATCTAAAATGGTATTAATTGCGGGTTCCGCCTGCATCTATCTCCCTTGATTTGCCCATGTCAACAACAGTTTCTGATACCCAAAGCTTGCTAGAACAGGCGATCGACCCCAAACCGCCGGTACTGCCTCCAGACACGCCCTTGAAAGTCGCGATCGCCGCCATGACTCAGGCGAGCGCCAGTTGCATTTTAATCGCTGTTGAGGGGCAACTGCTCGGCATTTTTACAGAGCGCGATGTTGTGAAAATAACTGCCAGCGAAATACCGCTAGCGGGGGTGGCAATTTCTGAGGTAATGACTCAAAATCCGATCGCCATTTCCTTGGATCGAGCGGAGAATATCTTCAAGGTATTGGGCATATTGCGATCGGCAAAAATCCGTCACTTGCCCCTCACAGACGATCGCGGAAACTTGCTGGGTGTCATCACCGGAGAAAGCATCCGTCAAATCCTGAAACCGGGCGACTTGCTGCAAATGCGGCGCGCTGAAGAAATTATGATCGCAGAAGTAATAGTTGCCTCAACTAGCACATCAGTTTTAGAAGTCGCAAAACTGATGGCAACCCAGCGCAAAAGCTGCGTAGTCATTTGCACTGAGTGCGACAAAAAAAATCAGAAACCTGTGGGCATAATTACAGAACGCGACATTGTTAAATTCCAAGCTGCCGGACTCGATTTCGCCGGCACTCTTGCCGCCGCCGCCATGAGTTTTCCCCTGATACCGTTGCAGGTAAAAACCACATTGTGGCAGGCTCACCAGTTCATGCAGGAACACCGCATCCGGCGCTTGGTGGTGGTGGACGAGGCAGGATATTTAGCCGGAATTGTGACCCAAAGTACGCTGCTGCACGCCTTAGATCCGGTAGAAATGCACGCGAATGTCGAGCTTTTGCAGGAAACAGTTGCCGAAAATATCCAGGAGTTAAAAAAAGTGAACGAACAATTGCAAAAAGAAGCGCTTCGGAGAACAGAAGTAGAGGAACAGTTGCGGCTTTTAAATGAAAATTTAGAAGAAGAAATTAAACAGCGAACTTTAGAATTAATTAACGCTAACAGTCAGTTAAAAAAGGAAATACAAGACCGCGCCACCGCTGAAGCTGAAGTCCGCCGCCTCAACACCGAACTCGAACAGCGAGTTCGAGAGCGCACGGTTCAACTAGCAGCCAGCAACCAAGAATTGCAGCAAGAAATTAGCGGTCGCAAATTGCTAGAAGAAAAATTGCACTTTTCTGAAACCAAAGTCCGCGCAGTTTTTGAAGCGATGACAGACATCGTTCTCGTGCTAGACAGTCAGGGCAATATAGAAGTCTTGCCGACCAATACGGCAGCGTTTTCTGAGCCTGATTGCGATATAGTCAGCCTGACGATCGAACATTTTTTTGACGACGAAAACCCGGATGATTGGTGGATGCTAGTTAAGCAAGTGTTAGCCACGCAACAAATGCTCAATTTCGACTACAGCTTAACAGTTTGCGGCCGCGAGATTTGGTTTTCCGCCTGCATTTCTCTGTTCTCAAAAAATGCAGTAATTTGGGTTGCCCGCAACATCAACGACCGCAAACTAGCAGAGTCAGCACTGTGCCAAAAAAATGCAGAATTAGCTCATACCCTGGAAGAACTGAGACGCACTCAACAAGAACTGATTCAATCAGAAAAAATGGCAGCCCTCGGGCAGTTAATTGCCGGAGTTGCCCACGAAATCAATTCTCCTTTAGGAGCGATTCGCTCTTCGGTGCAGAACATCGCCGACTTCTGGGCCGAACAATTGCATCAGTTGCCGATGTTTTTCCAGCAACTATCCCCGGAACGGCAGCAGGATTTCTTTGCCCTGCTGCACAAGTCAATTACTGAAACAGACAACTTATCTAGTAAAGAAAAACGTCAGTTGAAAAAAAGTTTACAGCGGCAATTAGAATCAGAAAAAATTGACGACGCCGACAGCCTTGCTTGTACCTTATTAGATATTGGCATTTCCAATAACCTAGAAGATTTTTTACCTTTGTTGAAAGACAGTCAAAGTCCCAAAATTTTACAAATAGCCTACGAATTTGCTACGGTACAAAAAAGCACTAAAAATATTACTACTGCGACAGATAGGGCAGCAAAAATCGTTTTTGCTTTGAAAAGCTACTCTCGTTACGACCAGTCGGGTGCCAAGGCGATCGCTAATATTACCGACGGCATTGATACTGTTTTAACGCTTTACCACTACCAAATCAAACAGGGTGTGGAAGTAATCAGAAACTATGGTAATGATTTGCCCTCTGTGCTATGCTATCCTGATGAGCTCAATCAAGTTTGGACGAATTTGCTTCACAATGCTTTACAAGCGATGGGCAACAAAGGAGTGTTAAAAATTGATGTCAAACAGGAAGATCGGGCAATATCAGTCAGTATTACCGACAGCGGTCAAGGCATTCCGCCAGAGATTATGCCGAGAATTTTTGAGCCGTTTTTCACGACAAAACCTCCGGGAGAAGGCAGCGGTTTGGGATTGGATATAGTTCATAAAATTATTGAAAAACACCAAGGTCAACTGCAAGTAGAAAGCGTGCCCGGTCAAACCAAATTTACTGTATCCTTGCCCATCGAAATCACGGACGGCAATTAAAAACCAGGGGCAATACGCCGCCAAAATTTAAAATTACAGAGAGTTAAATTTTATGTCGAAACCAGTAATTTTGTGCGTTGACGATGAAGTTGTAATCTTAAACAGTTTGAAAATCCAACTGAAAAAAGAATTTGGCGATGCTTACCTCTATGAAGTAGCAGAAAATGCCGAGGAAGCTCTGGAAATTATTCAGGAAATTGAAGAAGAAGATGAAAGCGATATTTTGGTCATAGTATCTGACTGGTTAATGCCGGGTATTAAAGGAGATGAATTTTTGATCCTGGTTCACCAAAAATATCCCAATATTGTGAAAGTTATGCTGACTGGGCAAGCCGACGCAGTAGCAATTGAACGGGTGAAAGAGCAAGCAAACTTGCAGTGCTGCTTGTACAAGCCGTGGGATGGCAAAGAATTAGTAGACACTATAAAATCTGGTTTGGCAAAAATATGAATAATAAACCTGTGATTATTTGCGTGGATGACGAACCGATCATTCTTGAAAGTTTGAAGATTGAGTTAAAAAAAGCCCTGGGAGAAGAACATTTATTAGAAACCGCAGAAGGCGGCGAAGAGGCTTTAGAGTTGATAGATGAATTGCTGGCAGAGGGTTACGAAATCGTGGCTGTGATTTCTGACTACCTGATGCCGAATATCAAAGGGGACGAATTGCTGAAGCAGATTCACAGAATTTCGCCAAAAACTATCAAAATTATGCTGACGGGGCAAGCAGACCTCGAAGCTGTGGCGAATACTATTAAATATGCTAAATTGTACCGCTACATATCGAAGCCTTGGCAGTCAGAAGATTTGAAGTTGACCTTAAAAGAAGCGGTCAACAGCTATTTTATGGAGAAGCAATTAGGGGAACAAAATGCTCAACTCCAAAAGCTGAATCAAGAATTGGAAACTTTAGTTGAGGAGCGGACTGCACAACTGCGCTTGTCTGAGGAAAAGTTTGCTAAAGCTTTTCGTTCTTCTCCCAACCCGATTACTATTATTAGACTTAAAGACGGTCGTTATTTAGAAGTCAATGAGGCTTTTTGTCAGACAATCGGTTATTCGGTAGCAGAAATTATCGATCGCACGGCGCTTGATTTGAATCTTTGGGAAAGCGAACCAGCCCGCGCCAAGTTGTTTACAATGTTAGACGAACAAAAAATTGTTCGCAATTACGAATTTGATTGGCGCACTAAAACTCGGGAACTCCGAACCGGGCTGGTGTCTGCTGAAATCATTGACATTCACGGCGAAACCTGCGTGATTTCTGTGATTCAAGATATTAGCGATCGCAAATTGGCAGAAGAAAAACTCCGGGCTGTAGCCGCCTCTTTAGCCGCAGCGCAGAGAATCGCCCGCGTCGGCAATTGGGAATGCGATTTTTCTGCGGATACCACTACTTGGTCTGAAGAATTATCTCATATTTTCGGTCTCAATGCAACCCAGGCTGCACCAAGACTAAGTGAGTTTGCCCAATACGTGCATCCGGGCGATCGCCAAAAATGGCAAACAACGATCGACGCTGCTATTGCTAGCGGGCAATCCTACAGTTTGGAATATCGCATCCTCCGCCCGGAATCGACAATTGCTGCGGATAATTGCCCGTCACAGACAAGTGAAGGCGGCTCGATCCGCTACATCGAATCCAGAGGAGAAGTAGTTGTCAACCAACAAGGGCAAGTGACTAAACTCTTCACAACTTTGATGGATATAACTCCCCGCAAGCTGGCGGAAATAGCATTAGCAGAAAGCGAAGAAAAATACCGTCATTTAGTGGAAACTTCCCAAGATATTATCTGGTCTTGCGATGCCCAAGGACACCTGACTTTTGTCAACCAAGCTGTCAAACAAATCTACGGTTATGACCCGGAAGAAATGCTCGGCTATTCTTTTAGCGATTTCTTAGCACCAGCCCAAATAGACCGGAACCGAGAACTTCAGCAGCACTTGCTGACGGGAGATGCTGTGTTTCAGTACGAAAGTATAGTATTAGGGAAAGACGGCAGGCAGATAGATGTCAATACGAAGGCGATCGCGCGATTGGACGGGGCAGGAAATATCACCGGTACCACAGGCACAGCCAGCGATATTACTGAGCGGAAAAAAGCAGAAATAGCGCTGCAAAAAGCCAAAGAAGAAGCCGACAGAGCCAACAGGGCGAAAAGTGAATTTCTCTCGAATATGAGCCACGAATTGCGAACTCCCCTCAACGCGATTCTCGGTTTCACGCAACTGCTGGCCCGCGACGCAGCCCTCGGTACCCACCAACAGGAATACTTGGGAATTATTAACCGCAGCGGAGAACATTTACTCGCTCTGATCAACAATATTCTGCAAATGTCAAAAATTGAAGTCGGGCTGGCGACTCTTAATAACAGCATCTTTGACTTGCACCAAATGCTAAAAAATACTGAAGATATGCTGAAGCTGCAAGCACAAAAAAAAGGATTGCAGTTAATTTGTGATACCACGCCCGACCTCCCTCAATATGTAGAAACAGATGAAAGTAAGTTGCGTCAAGTATTGATTAATGTGGTGGGAAATGCAATTAAGTTTACGGGGGAAGGTGGTGTTAATTTGAGAATCAAACACGAGCTGTTGCCAACAAACACAGATCGCGAAGAGATTCTGCTGGTTGACAATTGCTGCTTGCTCTTTGAAGTGCAAGACACGGGGGCGGGAATTGCGGCCCAAGAAATGGACAATTTGTTTAAGCCTTTTGCTCAGACAGAAAGTGGAAAAAAAGCTCATGAAGGAACTGGTTTAGGTTTGCCGATCAGCAAACAGTTCGTCGAGTTAATGGGAGGGGAAATGACGGTGACAAGCAGCGTCGGTAACGGCAGCATTTTTAGATTTGATATTAAAGTTTCGCTCCCTAATGCAGTGGATATTCAGGTGGCTCAAACAACTCGTCGCGTTGTGGGCCTGGAACCCGGACAGCCGGAATACCGCATTTTAGCTGTGGACGATCGCCTGGAAAGCCGTTTGTTGCTGGTGAGAATGCTGTCATCTCTCGGTTTTGCTGTGCGCGAGGCTGAAAATGGCGTTGAAGCTTTGGAAATCTGGTCGAGTTGGGAACCTCATTTGATTTGGATGGATATGCGGATGCCGGTGATGGATGGCTACGAAGCTACTAAACAGATTAAAGCGCATTTGAAGGGTCAAGCAACGGTGATTATTGCTCTGACGGCGAGTGCTTTTGATGAAGAGCGATCGGTGATTTTGTCTGCTGGGTGCGATGATTTTGTCGCGAAGCCTTTTCGGGAACAAGTTATTCTGGAAAAGATCGCTAAGTATCTGGGTGTCCGCTATGTTTACGATCGAGAAGCTTCGCTAAATTCTGATGCTGTGGCTGGCGGTGACGTTTCGGCGCCGACGGTGACGCCTGATTTGGCGATTGCGCTGAATGCTTCATTTTTTGAAGCTATGCCGATTCAATGGGTTGATGAGTTGTACGAGGCGGCGGATTCGGTTGATAACGAGGAGATTTTTCGGCTGTTGTTGTCGATTCCTCCTGTTGATGCTGGTTTCAGCAGGGCGATCGCCGATTTGGCGAATAACTTCCGGTGCGATAGGATTATTGATTTGATTGAGGAATTTAGAAATGTTTGAGGGAAAAAGCAAGAAGGAAGATCCCAGAGGAGCGGGTTAGACTGTTGCTAAACTTGCTCGCGGGCGATCGGCTAAACGATCTTTGATTATTGTTTAAATCAGTGCTGGATGAAGAAACCTGTTGTTTTAACGAAAATATTTCGTTACGGCCCTGTATCCAGATTGAAAAATCCGGTTTTTTGGGTGAGTTTGAGTAAGTTATGTAAATATGAAAGTAGTTGATTGACGAGCGAGTGCTACAATAACCAGTTAACCAGTTTTATTAATTTCAGCAATTATCAATTTAACAAAAAATACCCTCGATGACCAGCAATCAAAAAGAAGAGAATAAAGGCAACATATTAATTGTTGACGACACTCCAGAAAATTTGCAAGTTTTATCAGCAACGCTGTCGGATCGCGGCTACAAAGTCCGGGGCGTAATTAACGGCAAAATGGCAATCAGAGCCGCGCGTTCAGGTGCTCCAGACTTGATTTTGCTCGACATCAAAATGCCGGAAATGGACGGCTACGAAGTCTGCACGCAGCTCAAGGCAGATCCGAAAACATCAGAAATTCCAGTTATTTTTATTAGTGCTTTAGATGAAGTATTAGACAAAGTAACCGCCTTTCAAGCAGGAGGGGTAGATTTTATCACAAAACCGTTTCAGGTAGCAGAAGTTTTAGCGAGAATCGAACATCAACTGACTATCCAAAGACTGAAAAAACAATTGATCGCTCGCAATACCGAACTGCAACAAGAAATAATAGAACGCAAAAAAGCCGAAGAAACCGCAGCCGCTGCATCCCTAGCAAAAAGTCAATTCGTTGCCAACATGAGCCACGAATTGCGGACTCCCCTGAACGCCATCCTGGGTTTTACGCAACTCATGAGCCGCGACTCTTTACTCAGCCACGAAAATATTGAAAATCTCCGAATTATCAACCGCAGCGGTCAACATTTGCTGGAACTAATTAACGATGTTTTAGACTTGTCCAAAATAGAAGCCGGGATAATTGGCTTAGACGAACGCAGCTTTGACCTTTATCAACTCCTCGATACTCTTGAAGAGATGTTTCAAATCAAAGCTGAAACCAAAAATTTGCAACTAAGATTTTCCGTGCAGCCGAATGTTCCCCAATACATCAAAACTGACGAAAAAAAGCTGCGCGTATGTTTAATTAATTTACTGGGAAATGCCATAAAGTTTACACCAAACTGCGGCAGTATTTGGCTTCGCGCGAGCGTGCAAGCCAACCAGCAGCCTGCAAAATCGGAGATTTCTTCTAATTCTACGTCGGAGGATTACTGTTTTATTTTGTTTGAAGTTGAAGACACGGGAGTTGGCATAGCAACAGCAGAAATTGATAAGTTATTTGAAGCTTTCGTGCAAACAGAAGCTGGCAAACAAGCGGCTGACGGTACGGGATTGGGTTTGACAATTACTAAAAAATATGTAGAGATCATGGGCGGAGATATTGAGGTAGAGAGTGTTTTAGGTGAGGGAACCATTTTTAAATTTAATATCCGAGTATTTTCGGCTACATCGTCTGAAATAACAGTCGCTATATTGCAGCGGGCGATCGCCCTAGAAGCAGATCAACCGGTTTATCGGATTTTAGCAGTTGACGACAATCAAGAAAATCGGCTGCTGCTGGTTAAAATGCTGCAACCAATTGGTTTTGAAGTCCGAGAAGCCGAAAACGGCCTCCAAGCTGTTGAACTTTGGGAAAGTTGGCAGCCTGATTTAATTTGGCTGGATACGCGAATGCCTGTAATGGACGGTTTTGAAGCTGTCAGACAAATTAGAGCTAAAGAGAAACCATCTGGGCGGCGAACTATAATTATTGCTCTGACTGCTAGCACTTTTGAGGAAAGAAAAGGCGAAATTATCGCCGCAGGTTGCGACGATTTTGTGCGGAAACCTTTTCAAGAACAAATCCTCTTTGATAAGATGGCTTCTTACTTGGGAGTGCGCTATATTTATCAAGAGTTGCCCGCACTTCCTGTCGGGGCTTTACGGCGTTATTTTGTGAGCGAAAAACCTGATTCATTTTTCTGGCCGCTGCTGGCCCAGATGCCTCGAAATTGGGTGCAGGAACTCTACGACGCAGTTAATGATGTTAATGAAGAGCTGGCGATTCAAATTGTCGATCGCATTTCGGAAACTCATCTAACTTTAGCTGAGGCTTTAAAAGATTTGCTGGCAGATTACCGACTCGACAGGATAATGGATTTAACTCAATCGATTTTAAAATAAATGGACAAGAGTGAAATTAAAGTATTGGTGGTTGACGACCAACCGAGCAATCTGCGGTTCTTATCCGAGCTGCTAACCGCCCAGGGGTATCAAGTTTATCGAGCTATTTGCGGTAAACTGGCGTTGAAAGCTGCGATCGTCCATTGCCCCGATTTAATTTTGCTCGACATCAGAATGCCGGAAATGAACGGTTATGAAGTGTGTCGCCGACTGAAAGCAACAGCGGAAACCCAACAAATTCCAGTGATTTTTTTAAGCATATTAGATGATATTAATGATAAATTACAAGCTTTTCGAGTGGGCGGCGCTGACTATATTGCCAAACCCTTTCAAGTAGAAGAAGTTTTAGCACGCATTGACAAGCAAGTCTGCTTGCAAAAACTGCAACAGCAACTAAAAGAGCAAAACACTCAACTGCAACAGTCGCAGTCGCTGCTTGCTAGCATCTTAAATAGTTCCTTAGATGGTGTGGTGGCTTATTCTGCCGTCCGCAACAATCAGGGAAAGATTGTAGATTTCCAGTGGCTGTTAGTCAACCCTGCTGCCAACAATATTTCTGGTCGGCCATTAAATGCGATAGTTGGCAATCATTTGTTGGCAGAAATTCCCGAAGTTCGCAATAATGGGTTATTTGATTTGTACGTTTCTGTGGTAGAAACCGGAGAAACTGTAGACCAAGAATTTTATTACGAACACGATCGAGATATAAGTGCTTGGCTGCACATTGTCGCGGTCAAATTAAACGACGGTCTGGCAGTAACATTTCGCAATATCACCGATCGCAAACGAGCAGAAATTGCCCTGCGAGAAAGCGAAGAACGCTTCCGCGCGATCTTTGAGCAAGCGGCAGTCGGCATCGGCAAAACCACCCTTTGCGGTCAATTTCTGCGGGCCAATCCTGGTTTTTGCAAAATTGTCCGCTATGCTGAATCGGAATTGTTACAGCTTCATTGGCAGGAAATTACTCACCCGGATGATATCGAAACTGATACACAATACGTGCGATCGCTGTTATCCGGGGAGATTAAAACTTTTTCTATGGAAAAGCGTTTTATCTGCAAAAATGAGGAAGTGCGCTGGGTGAATGTTACTGTTTCGGCAATGCGCGATGCTGAGGGGACGGCGCAGTATTTGATTTGTGCGATCGAGGATATTTCGGAGCGCAAGCTGGTACAAGAACTGCTGCAATCGAGTTTAGAGACTCAAACCCGCTACGCTCAAGAATTAACTCGTTCTAATGCCGAACTCGAACAGTTTGCTTACGTGGCTTCTCACGATTTGCAAGCGCCTTTGGGCACGATTGCCGGCTACGCTCAACTATTACAAAGGCGCTATCACAACCAACTTGATGCCCAAGGGAATAAATTTATCGAGAATATTGTTAATTCCTGCGTGCGGATGCAGGCGCTGATTGATGACTTGCTGGAGTATTCGCGAGTCGGTCGCAGTCAGAAACCTTTTGAGCTGATAGATTGTAATCAGGTTTTTGAGGATGCTTGCGCTAATTTGCAGTTGGCAATCCGCAAGCATCAAGCTACTGTAATTAGGGACGATTTGCCCATGATAACAGGTGACTGTTTTCAACTCCTGCAACTGTTTCAAAATTTAATTGGCAATGCCCTTAAATACCGTAGCAGCGAGGCGCCGGTGGTACAGGTGGGCGCTGCGCGTCAGGGGGATAACTGGGTGTTTTCGGTGCAGGACAACGGTATTGGCATTCCCGAACAGTACCATCCGCGAATTTTTCAGATTTTTCAGCGCTTGCACACCCAAAAAGAGTATTCTGGAACTGGTATCGGTTTAGCGATTTGTCAAAAAATTGTCGATCGGCACGGCGGCCGGCTTTGGATAGAATCAGCACCCGGTCGAGGCTCGACTTTTTATTTTTCTGTTCCTGTTCCACAGTGAACTCAGCAGTCTGCTTGGATCGGTTAGCAGTCATTTACTCAAACTATAAATCAATACGGTTTACTTAACACTATCTATGCCCCGGAGATCCCCCTAAATCCCCCTTAAGAAGGGGGACTTTAAGAGCTTCTTGTCCCACCCCCTACTCCCCTTGGTTCGCGGGGTTAGGGGGGATCTGTCTTAAGTGAACTGTATTGAACTATAAATATCTTTATCGTTTATTTACACAAATGTTTAGAAAGTGTAGCATATTCACTGATGACATCGAGCTAAAAATCCATCAATATAAATATATTAGCTCGATCCCTATACAACTTAAAAATCAGCGGTGTACGCCAGACTTGTCAGTTTGTTTCAACTGTATCCAGAGCATCTTGCTTTGGGATGCAGTAGTTTCCCTAATAGTTCGCGGACAAGCATTTTTGATGTCTTTGCCGTTTGCCGGTTCTCGGACAGACTGCCAAGTGAAACAAGCATTAGTGGCAAACCTTTGTCAATTATGCAAAACCGCAAATTGCTGCAACACAAATTCAGTGCGATCTGCCAGATTTGCGGGATGATGGCAACAGATGCTTTGGAGGCGATCGGAAACTGCTCCAAGTCGCGCCACCTCACAAAATCCGTTAGTGGTGAGGCCAAGCAGTGAATTATCAAAAGAAAAATGAAAAGAAAAAATTTACTATTTTAATAGCAAACGATGACGAAGACACGCGCTTTTTGGTGGAGGAAGCACTGCGAGAAGTTCGATTAGCAATCAGAAGCGAATTTGTGGAAAATGGAGAACAAGTGCTAGACTATTTGTACCGTCGCGGTCAATATGCTGCTCGCAGCAATTGGCATCGACCAGACCTGATACTTTTGGATCTGAATATGCCGAGGCTTGACGGGCGAGAAGCACTAACTTTGATCAGATGTGACCCCGAGTTGCAACAAATTCCGGTTGTGATTCTAACAACGTCGCATCGCAGCGGAGATATCTTGCTTTGCTACCGCTTGGGCGCGAATTCTTTCATATCCAAACCAGTCACTTTTGAAGGATTGGTGGAAGTAATGAAGATTTTATGCCAGTATTGGTTTGAAATCGTTTCGCTCCCGCCCGTAGATCTGTAAGGTTTAATTGATGGCTAGATCGATCGTTTGAGTGTAAACTGAATTTGATAGACCGACATATTGGCCCGATCGCAAGTTAGTAGGTAGGTACAAATAAACAGGCTGATGGGAAGGGTGGGTGAGAGCAGCGTTCCACTGCCTGCTAGCTAAACATCCGGGTTCAACCCGTCACTAGAAGATATTATTATTGTTTCGTGCCGATCGCCAGTATCGCTCTCAAAACAAAAAAGTTTCCTTAAACCCGCTCCAAACCCTATAGTTGTGTTAACACGTAACCAATGTCTCAAAATTTTGTTGGTTGAGGATGACCTCGCAGATGCGACGCTGATCGAAGATCTTTTAGGGTCATTCAGCGAGGTTCTGTTTCGCCTCCAAACTGTTACATCTCTGGAGATGGGACTGGCGTGTCTGGAAGCAGAAAAGTTTGACGCGGTACTATTAGACTTGTCACTGTCAGACGGCTGGGAGGGAAACGAGGGGATCGCCATCTTGAAAGCCCGATCGCCCACAGTGCCAGTTGTGGTGCTGACAGATATCAACGATGAAAATACGGCGCTGTCGGTATTGCGATCCGGCGCTCAGGATTGTTTGGTAAAGGGAAGATTTCAGAGAACTTTGCTGGTGCGAGCAATCCATTACGCGATCGAACGCCAGCAAGTCGAAGAACAATTGCGGCAGCAGGCGATCCGAGAGCGGCTGTTGGGACAAATGATCGAACATATTCGATCGTCAATAGACGCGGCAAGCATTCTTCAAAGTACCGTTGCAGAAGTGCGCCAGTTTCTCAAAACAGACCGGGTTTTAATTTATCGCTGTCAGGATTGGGCGTCTCAATTTGACGGGGAAGAGCAAAAAGGTGCGATCGTCGCAGGTGATGGTTTGCCCGACGGTTATATTGAAAACCAAAATATTCATGCTGCTTTGGCAGTGTCATGTTGGGTTTTGGTCGAGTCCCAGTCCGTACAAGCAATAGCAGATGTCAGCACTGCCGCATTGTCTAGCAGTTGCAAAGAATTGCTGGCAGATTGTGAAATTGCAGCAGTTTTAAGCGTGCCAATTTGGCAATCTGGCGACTGGGAAACGGCAAACCAAAGACTAGAAGGCAGTGTCTGGGAAGGCGAAAAAAATCAATATGCAGCCGAAAATTATCTCTCGCTGCCGGCTGTTGGCAAACCGCAGGGACAGGGGAAAAGTGCGGCGGAATCTACGGGTGAAAATCGCAATAATTTGTGGGGAATGCTGACAGCATACAATTGTAGCGAGGCGAGAGAATGGCAGCAGTGGGAAATAGATTTTTTACAGCACTTGGCGAATCAAGTGGCGATCGCGATCGAACAGTCTCAACTTTACCGCCAGCTAGCAATAGCCAATCAAAAATTGCAGGAACTGGCAACTACTGACGGACTGACGGGCATTGCCAACCGCCGCCAGTTCGATCGCGTTTTGATGTTAGAGTGGCGCAGATTGGCAAGAGAGGAACTGCCACTGTCTCTAATTATGTTTGACATCGACTTTTTTAAACTTTATAACGACTTTTACGGACACCTCGGCGGCGACGATTGTTTGCGCCAAGTTGCCAAGGCGATCGCCTCTTGTGCCAAGCGGGCTGGGGATTTGCCTGCCCGCTACGGCGGCGAAGAATTTGCCATAGTGCTGCCCAACACCAGCGCCGAAGGGGCAAACATTGTCGCCCGGAAAATTTGCGATCGCATCGCCAGCTTGAAACTGCCCCACGCGCGATCGTCGATCGGCTCCTACGTTACCCTCAGTTGCGGCATTGCAACGGCGATTCCTTCTGGCGAGGCATCTCCCGACACCCTAATTCGCAGCGCTGACAGCGCCCTTTATCAAGCCAAAACCGAAGGCAAAAATCGTATTTGTCACGCCAGCAGCAAGCCGGAATCTTCCCCAATTTTAATGTAATGGGAATGGGGAATGGGGAATGGGGCATGGGGCATGGGGCATGGGGCATGGGGCATGGGACATAGGGCATGGGGCATGGGGCATGGGGCATGGGGCATGGGCACTCGCAGGGCAGTGGGGCAAACAGGGCAGTGGGGCAAACAGGGAATTGGTAATTGGCAAAACAGGGAATTGGCAAAACAGGGAATTGGCAAAACAGGGAATTGGCAAAACAGGGAATTGGCAAAACAGGGAATTGGTAATTGGTAATTGGTAATTGGTAATTGAGAATTGGTAATTGGTAATTGGTAATTGGTAATTGGTAATTGAGAATTGGTAATTGGTAATTTTCTACCCAACTAATGCCCGATGCCCGATGCCCGATGCCCGATGCCCGATGCCCGATCCCCCATGCCCCATGCCCCATGCCCGATCCCCCATGCCCCATGCCCCATGCCCAATGCCCAATGCCCAATGCCCCATGCCCCATGCCCAACGACTAATGTTTGATTAATTTGGGGATTGCTTCTAAAAGTTGGGCTTCACTGTAAGGTTTCGTAAAATATTGATTAGCGCCTAATTCCATTGCCATTTGCCGGTGTTTTTCGCCGCTGCGAGATGTCAGCATGGCTACGGGAATTTTAGCAAAGCGCTGGGTCGATCGCATAGAGCGCAATAATTCAAATCCATCCATCCGGGGCATTTCAATATCGACAATCGCCAAACTGCAATCGAGACCATTTTGCAGCTTTTCTAGGGCATCCAAGCCGTCTTTAGCCTGCACCACCCGGTAACGGGCGCGAGTCAGCATCAGAGATAGCAACTGCCGAATTGTATAGGAATCGTCCACTACCAAAATCTGGGGCGATTGACTCGAAGTCGGCGCCATTGGTGGCGTTTTACCGGACGCAGGGGCGATCGAACTATTGGATAAAGGTTGACCCACCAAATCATCCACATCCAAAATAGTTACAACTTTACCGTCCCCCAAAATCGTACTCCCCAAAACCCCGCGAGGCTTGGATAGAGGAGGCGGCAAAGGTTTAACCACAATTTCCTGCTGGCCGATGAGGCGTTCGACAGCCACCGCCAGCATTCCTTCGGTAGAAGCCAAAACTAAGACGGGAATGTGATCTTGAGTCAAAGGGTCTGGCGAGGGGCCATCGGGCCCGACGAGGCTGTATTCGAGCAAATCTTGCAGCCGCACCAATCGAATAAATTCGTCCCGCCACCACAGCATCGGCTGATTGCCGGCGGTGTGAATTTCCGAGGCTTTGACGTGCAGAATTTCCTCCACTGCATCCAGCGGTACTGCTATTTTATTGCGATCGGTCTTTACCATCAAAGCCTCAGTAATCGATAGCAACAGAGGCAGTTTGATGATAAAACTCGTACCTTTTCCCAGACGAGAGTCTACCTTCACAGTCCCCCGTACAGTCCGCAAATTCGTGCGCACCACGTCAAGCCCGACTCCCCGCCCGGAAAGGTCACTCACTTCCTCAGCAGTGCTGAAACCAGGCCAAAATAGAAAATCATAGAGTTCAGTAATCGAAAATTCTTGAGCTTGTTCTTCCGTCGCTAAACCCTTTTTAACAATTTTGCGGCGAATGATTTCCGGGTCAATGCCTTTGCCGTCATCGGCGATAGTAATAATAGTTTGGCCGCCTTGATGGCGGGCTTCGATTTCAATTTGACCGCTGGCGGGCTTGCCGCTGGCTTGCCGAATTTCGGGCATTTCGATGCCGTGGTCGAAGGCGTTTCTCACTAAATGTACTAAGGGATCGCGCAAAGCATCCAGCAAACTTTCGTCAATTTTGGTATCTCTTCCTACTAGCAGCAGGTTGACATCTTTATCGTAAGTGAGGCACATATCCCGGAGCGCTCTGGGTAGGTGATCGACGGCGCGGCTGAAACTGACGACTCGCAACTGCATGACGCGGCTGCGGAGTTGTTCGGTGATGCGGCGCAGTTGGTCGGTACTGCGCTCGAATTTCATCGCTAAGGTGTCTAATTTGGTGGCGGATTGGGAAATTGCTTCGGCGGTTTCGATGACTTCTGCGGCTGTCGAGTGGAACTCTGTATAACGATCCATCTCTAGGATGTCGAAGTGCTCGTGGGCGATCGAGGATTTGTCGATCGCCATCAGTGGAAATTCTGTTTCATATCCTGCAATTTTTCCTAATCCGGAATTACCGTTTCCTCCTTTCCAGTCTGCAAAACTCAGTCTGTCGTATTCTTCCCGCAACTGGCCGCCGAATTGGTTTAAATCTACGATACTGCGGCGAATGCGTTTGACTTCGCCGCGCAATTCGGATTCTTGCAGTTCCAAATTTGTACGGTTGATGACTAATTCTCCGACTAGATTCACCAATTCAGTTAGCCGTTCTAAGTCTACGCGGATTGTCGGCCTTTGTGGGTTGGGGAGAGGGGATTGGGGAGAGGGCGAGGGGGAAAGGGGGAGAGGGGGAGAGGGGGAGATTGGGGGAGGGGTTTCGGATGCTTGTGATTCGTCTGCGGGTGGGGGGGAGATTTGGGGGAGTTCGATCGCCTTTCCGTCTAATAGGTGTTGGCGTGCGGTTTGCAAATTTTGGGCGATCGCCCAACCGTCGGATTGCAAGCGTTGTAAAGTCAAGTCTGGAGAGTCGATCAAATCTCTCAGAGGTTCGGCGACTTTCCCAAAATCCGGCAATTGCAGCATTCCAGCCAAGCCGGAGAGTTGGTAATAAACCTGGTTGAGGGCGGTGACGCTTTTTGGTAAATCTGCCTCCGAAGCTTGGGAAAGCTCGGTTTCCAGGCGATTGAAGATTGGCGGCAATTCGTGTTCAAAAATCAGTTTCAGGGTTTCTGGGGCTGCCGATCGACTGGCTGCGGGGACTGGCGGCGGCCCCGGCTTGCCGTATTTTGCCTCGAACTGAGCCTGAATTTGGGCGATCGCCTCCAAGTTTTCGGTTTGATCTGGAGTGTTGACATCCGAGTGCACAATTGCTTCGGTCGAAATCTTTTTGAGAATGTCCACCCCTTGCAGCAAAACAGTTACAGTGGCTGGTTCCAGGGCCGACAAGTCCGTGCGATCGCGCAAAATGACAAAACAGTCCTCCAGCGTGTGAGCCGCCGCCGACACGTTTTGAAAGCCCAACATCGAACCCGCACCTTTAATCGAGTGAGCGGCCCGAAACATTTCTTTAACAGCCGCTTGTCGCCCTTTCAAATCGGCGGCTTCCATCGCCAGCAGGTGCGTCTCCATTGACTGGAGAAACTCTTGGGTTTCTGCGGTAAAAGCATCTATTAATTCGTTTAAATCATCGTCATTCATATAAATTATTAGTCATTTGTCATTTGTCATTTGTCATTTGTCATTCTTTTAATTATGTCCGGTTCATTTACCGTAATCTTAGTAGGGGCGGGTTCACCCTAATTTATAACTCTCACCGACAATCTACATAAACCCGCCCCCACCCAACGACTCAACCCAAAACTTTCTGATAAACCATGTTTCTCGCCTCAAATAATCTCAGAAACCGGGTTGATTCCTAGATTTATCGTACTCAATCCAAAACTTTCTCATAAACCCGGTTTCTCGCCTCAAATAATCTCAGAAACCAGGTTTGTTCCGAGATTTCTCGTACTCTACCAAAAACTTTCTCATAAACCCGGTTTCTCAACCCAAATAATCTCAGAAACCGGGTTGATTCCTAGATTTATCGTACTCTACCGAAAACTTTCTCAGAAACCCGGTTTCTTGCCTCAACGACAGAAATGCGATCGCACTTTTTGCGTTGAGGGCGGGTTTATGTAGATTGTTGGTGGGAATTAAAGATTATTGGTGAACCCGCCCCTACAGGAATTGTGCGATTTAACCTAATTTCGTGTGACAACTAACAACTTCCTCCTTATTTTTGCTGAATGACTGATGACTGATAACTAAAAACCAACTGCGGAAATTATTTTTTTCCTAATCGTTTGAACTCAACAAACTTTCTAACGAACTTTCTTTCGTTATTTGCGATCGCAATCCAAGCTGTTGCCGCACTGCTTGCAATGATTTTCCTCTTTTTCCCTTCGGGCGATCGCTTGGAGGCGGCACATCGGAAGCAGAAATTACTGGCTTTTTTAGAGCAGCAAGAAATAAGTTTAATTCTTCTTGAAGTTCTTCGACTGATTCTCCTTCATGTGCGGTTTCTTTTTCGGCGCAGGCTGCGATGGCACCCTTGTCGTCATAATAAACAGTGCGGATTGTGTACCCGCCATCCTCCAAAAATACTCGATAATCCCAGTACATCATAAATCTTCCTCTTCTCCTTGAAATACGTATTTATTCCCAGGCTTGGCAGCGATGCGCTCTATACTGACAATTTTAACTTGCTTGTCAACAGCAATAAAATTGGTTTGTAGTGAGGACTTTAGTCCGCATCAATGAATCAATCCCGCCCATAAAAATTGGTTAGTAGTGAGGACTTTAATCCGCATCAATGAATCAATCCCGCCCATAAAAGTTGGTTTGTAGTGAGGACTTTAGTCCGCATCAATGAATCAATCCCGCCCATAAAAATTGGTTTGTAGTGAGGACTTTAGTCCGCATCAATGAATCAATCGCGCCCCAGAAAAATTGGTTTGTACTAAGGACTTTAGTCCGCATCAATAAATCAATCCCACTACATCATAAATCTTCTTGTCCTCCTTGAAATAAGTATTTCAGGCTTGGCAGTGCTGCGCTCTATACTGACAATTTTAACTGAGTTGTCAACGTTAATAAGATTGGTTTGGCGTGAGGACTTTAGTCCTTAGATTTATGCGGACTAAAGTCCTCACTACAAACCTTTGACTGATGACTAACTGCGGAAATTCGCTACCGACTTTTGCAATTTGCTGACAGAACCGGATAGATCGTCCAAAGATGCTTTAACATCGGAACCTTTTTGTGCAGTTGTATTCGCAATCTCGTTGACTTGCTGCATACTGTTAGAAATTTCCTCAGCAGAAACAGTTTGTTTTGCCGAAGCGCGAGTAATATTCTGCACCAAAGCATTCATTTCTCGACTAACTTCGATGATTGCATTCAGGTGAGTTTTAGCTTCGCTGGCGAGCTTGGTACCTTCGACTACCTCCAGCGTTCCCGATTCCATTGCTTTCATCACGCGGCTGATTTCTTCTTGAATTGTACCGACAATTTCCGAGATTTCCTCAGTAGCGCCGGCCGATCGCTCTGCCAGCTTCCGCACCTCTTCGGCAACAACCGCAAAACCCAAACCTTGTTCGCCCGCTCGTGCCGCTTCAATCGTAGCATTGAGAGCTAACAAATTGGTTTGCGAGGCAAGTTGAGAAATCGAAGTGACTATTTTGCCGATTTGTTGCGAAGATTCGCCCAAACGCTTCATCATTTTTGAGGTAGAGGCGATCGTCAATCGCAGCTCGTTAATCCCTTCGACAGCGCGATCGACCGCCAGCCCCCCAGCTTCAGCGGTGTGAGAAGACTGCTGGGCGACGGTTTCGGCGCGCACCGAAACATCTCGCACGTCGCGGATCGAATTCACAATCCGCTCGATTTCCCGCATGATCGCAGATATTTTTGTTGCTTGAACTTCCGCCTGTTGGGTGAGTTCGCTGGTATTGTTAATTGACTCGCCGGTGGCAGATGTTACCTGTTCGGCTAAAGTTTGAATTCCCGTTACCACCTTCCGCAGAGAACCGATTAAGAAGTTAAAAGAGTCGGCGACAGCACCTAAAACATCGTTAGTCACTTCCGCCCTGACTGTCAAATCGCCTTGAGCCGCGCCTTTAATTTCTCCCAACATTTTGAGAACTTGCTGCGTCATCGAATCAGCTTCTGCTTTGCGTTCGGCTGCTAATTTTTCCAGTCTTTCTTCTGCCTCTTTGCGCTCGGTAATGTCAAAGCGGATGGCGATATATTTGACAATTGTGCCGCTGGTATCGAAGATGGGGGCGATCGTCGAATCAACCCAATAAAACGAGCCATCTTTGCGCCGATTTTTTAGTTCCCCTTTCCACACCAAGCCGCGAGAAATTGTCAGCCACATTTCAGCAAAAAATGCTTTGGGATGGTAGCCGGAATTGACAATGCGGTGGTCGCGGTGCAGCAGTTCTCCCATGCTGTAACCGGAGATTTGGGTGAATCTTTCGTTGACGTAGGTAATCGTGCCTTTGAGGTCAGTTTCGCTGACGATCGCAGCTTCGTCGAGGGCATTTTGCCGCGTTTTGAGTTCTTGCAGCAAGCGTTCCTGTGCCTCTGCCAACTGCTGCATTTGTTGCTGCGATGCTCTTTCCTGGGTGATGTTGCGGCAAACGACTACACCGCCTTTGAGCGCCCCGGTTTCGTCTTTAAGCGGTTTGCCGCTAATTTTCACCCACAGCCCCTCCGGCTTGGCTGCGTGGCGGGTGAACAGCTCTACTTCGTGTACTGATTCTCCTCGAATCGTGCGGGCTAAAGGGATGTCGGCTGCGGGATAGGGAGTGACGGCATCGGGCAAGAATAAACCGTATTTGCCCGACCACTCGTGGGGGAGAGTATCTGTCGCACCCAAGCCAAAGATATTTTCCGCGGCGGGGTTGAACAACACAAAATTCCCATTTTCGTCAGCAGCAACCACGCCGTCGCCAATGTTGTCTATTAATAATTGCAAGAGATTGCTTTGCCGTCTAAATTCGTCTTCAGAACTGGCTAATTGGGCTGTGGTTTCTTGCAATTGACTAATTCTTTGTTTGCTTTCGGTAATGTCGCGCGCGACTGCATACATGATCTTTTCTTCGGCTAGCGGTCGCGCTTTCCAGGACAGCCATTTGTAGGAACCATCTTTGCAACGGTAGCGATTTTCAAAAGCTATTGTTTCGGCGCCGCTGGCTATTTTTGCTGTTTCTGCTAAGGTTTTTTCGATGTCTTCGGCATGGACAAAATCGATAAAAGATTGGTCTTGCAGTTCTTCTACTGTGTAGCCGAGGGTTTTTGCCCAAGCGGGATTGAGGCGCTTGAATTTGCCTTGAAAATCGGCGATGCAAAGCAAGTCGAGGGAGAGGGTGAAAAACCGATCGCGCTCTGCTTCGGCTTTTTTGCGATCGGTAATTTCGATCGCCACACCACCGACGCCGATGGGTTTGCCATCAACTCCCGCCAAAGGAAAGTAAGAAGCCAGCCAATCTCGGATCGCGCCCGGTTGATTGACGGTGGTGCCTGAAACTTCGATGTTTAAAAGCGGCTCGTTGTTTGCCAAAACGCCCTGCAAAATCGGCTGTAGAGTATCAACCATGTCCGGTACAACTTCTCTCACTGTCTTGCCGAGGTGTTCGGCAACTGAGACGCCGGTAGTTTCGGCCAAACTTTCGTTTGCTTGCACGAACCGCAACTGGTCGTCAAAAATAAACATGGAAGCCGGGGCTGCTGCGAAAAATGCGTCAAAGCGGGATTGACGCAAAACTAATTCTCGTTCTAGGGTTTTGCGATCGGTGACTTCCAGGATGAAAGCACCGATACCGATGGGTTTGCCGTCCTCTCCCGGCAAAGGAAAGTAAGAAGCCAGCCAATCCCGAAACACATCAGGGCGGGCATTCGTAGGGTGGGAAACTTCGAGGTTTAAAATTGGTTCGTTGGTACTAAAAACCTGCTGGTACAGCGGGCCAATAATCGGTGCCATTTCCGGTTCAGCTTCCCATACGGTTTTGCCAATGTATGCTGAAGTCGGCTGGCCGCCGAGTTCGGATAATTTTTCGTTGAACTGCACGAACCGCAGTTGGTCGTCGGTGATGAACATTCCCGCTGGTGCTGTGGCGAAAAAGGCGTCAAAGCGAGCTTGACGCAAAGCGAGTTCTCGTTCTAGGGCTTTGCGATCGCTGAGGTCACGGCCTTCTGGAATTAAGAGCACGACTTTGCCGCTCTCGTCTTTGATGGGTTTGAGGGAGAAGTCAACGGTTGCTACTGCACCGCCGGCAACTAACACGTCGGCTTCGTAGCGGACTACCTCGCCGGCGGCGGCTTTGACGATCGCCTCTTGCACTTTTTGCTTGGCTTCTGGGGAAATTTGCCACCACTGATTTTCGGCAAACTGGGTACCTACCAAGTCTTCGCGCCCCATTCCGGAGACTGTCAGGGCTGTTTGGTTGACTTCTAAGACGGTGCCGTCGGGTTCCAGCAGCCCGATTAATTGGAAGGATTGGTCAAAAATGGCTTGGAACAGTCTTTCGCGATCGCGCAGCATCTCTTCTGCCCGCTTGCGCTCCCTGATATCGCGGGTAACAGTCGCGACCCCTGCGGGTTCCCCAGTTTCTGGATTTTTGACAATAAATAGGGTAAAGTCAACCGGAATACTTTCACCTGTCTGAAAATTTCTTGTCCGGAATTCCCCCTGCCACAAACCATCTCGCAGAGTTGCTGGCAGAATCTCTTCTCTGAGAATCTTAGCGTCTTCTGGTGCGAGGAAGTCATACATTATTTTGGTTTTGGCTTCTTCAAAATTTTGCAATCCCGCTAGTTTAATTCCCGCGGCATTTAGGTATGTCAACTCCCCATCTAAGCTAGCCGTACCGATAAAATCCGAGCTGCTTTCCACCATTGAAATCAATCTTTTGTTTTCAATTTCTACTTGCTTCTTTACTGTAATATCGTTGTTAGTTTCCAAAATGGCTTTGGGTTTTCCCTGTTCGTCTCGCTGCAAATTCCAGCGACTGAATACTGTTATTTTGGTGTGGTAATTGGTGGTGTGAATTAATTCTCCTTCCCAATAATCCCGCTCTGCTAACTGTGCCGATATTATTTCTAAAGGCTGGGGAAAGATGGTGTGCAATAGAGTATGAGTCAGTTGACCCACAGCTTCTTGTTTTGTGAAGCCGTACATTCTCTCGGCGCCTTGGTTCCAATAATTAATCGTGCCGTCTACATCTCGAACGATCAAGGCATCACTGGCGAGGTCGAGCATTTGTAAGTTTTGCTCCAAGATTTGTTCGGTGCGCTTGCGTTCTGTGATGTTGCGGGCGATCGTTGAGATAAATTCAACTTCTCCGTTCAGAGATTTGTGGGCAATAATTACTTGAGAAACGGGCATTTCTTCGCCGTCTAAAGTCTGCCAAATGGTCTCGCCGCTCCACACTCCATCCCGACAGGCTGCGGGGATGCCGACTTGCATCAGAATGTCCATACTTTGGGGCGCTGTCACGTCGGAAATGCTGATGCCGGCTAAATCTGAGTCCTCGCCAACTCTCAACATTTCTCTGGCGGCGCGGTTGAGATAGATGCTGCGCTGTTGGGAGTCGGCCATACCTACCCAGTCGGTTGTGGTTTCTAGGATTGCTTTGAGGCGCAATAGTTCTTGTTCGGATTCGCGGCTTTCTGTGATATCGCGCCCGAAGCCGAGAACGCCTATAATGTTGCCGGATGCGTCTTTGAGGGGCAATTTTTGGGTGTCGAAGATGTGTACTTTGCCGTCTGTTAGGGTGGCGAGGTCGTTGGGGTTGCGGATAGCCCGATCGGCGAGTACGGCTGTGTCGTCAGCGCGCCAGCCTTGAACTTGTCTTTGAGGATCTGTTTGGGTATCGAGGTTGCCGAATATTTGCTCTGCGGGTACGTTGAGTTCTACGTCGTCTTTGCCTAGCATTTCTGCTTGAGTTTTGCCGAAGGCGGCGGCGAAACCTGCATTGACTAGGCTGTAGCGGAAGTTTCGATCTTTGACGAAGATCAAGTCTGGGGTGGCGTCAATGACTGTGCGCAGCAAATTTTGAGAGCTTTCAGCCTCGGCGAGTGTTTCCCGCAGTTGTTCTTCCATTCGCACGCGCTTGGTGATTTCTCTAATGGCACAAACGAGGATTTTGCTGCCGGATGCATCTACAAAAGTAGATTTTTTTACGGACAGAAAACGGGTATTTCCGTCTGGCTCAGTAATGGTTTCTTGGGTTTCGCTGCTGCTGTTTTTCAAAAAAACTAATTTGTTTTTTTGTTCATATATGTCTGCTTGTTGTTTGGGCAAGAAGTCGCGGTAAGCTCTGCCAATTAGTTCCGATCTGCTGCGACCTATGTATTCACAAAAGGCATCATTTAATGCTAGCCAGCGGTGCTGTTCGTCTTTGACGTAAATCGGGTCAGGGATGGTATTAAGGATGTTGTTTAAGAATTGTTCTGAGGCTTTTAATTGCTCTTGAACTGCGGTGCGATCGCGAATTTCCTCTTGCAATAGTGCGTTGGTTTCTTGAATCTGCTGGGTTCTGTCATTGACTCGCTGCTCTAGTTCTGCGGTTAGCTGCTGCAATTGCGATTCTATCTGTTTGCGCGCTGTAATGTCGCGGCCTTCGGCGAGGATTTGAAATACTTGTCCTGTTTCATTTAACAGGGGCTTAAATGACACGTCAATTACTCTCACCTGGTTGTTGACATCGGTAATTTCGTATTCTTCCCGCACAAATTTGCCTGTCGAGACTTGTTTGATGTTGGTTTTGAGTCGCTGCTGGTTGGTTGAGGATGATGCCCACCAAGGTGTGTGCCAAAATTTCATCCCGATCGCTTCCGATGCTTCCAAATCGCCCAATTCTAGGGCTGTCTGATTGGCTTCGAGCAGAGTACCGTCTGGCTCCAATAACGCGATTAGTTGAAAAGCTTGGTCGAAGATTGCCTGAAATCGCTGGGTAGTTTCGCTGAGGGCTTGTTCTGTTTCTTTTTTGGAGGTCAGGATTTGGGTGGAACCTACTAAGAACTCGTAGCGGTTGGACAAACTCAAAAAGGCGATCGCCGGAATGACAGTTATCCAATCCGACACAGTTTGCGCTACCGGGGAGTGTGGCAATCCCAGGTATTCGGCTGCGTGCCCGCTGTGCCCGAAAGCGCAGCTCCAAAATATGGCTGCTGTGACTGTGGCGAAGATGTCGAACCCGAATTGACGGTTTCGCCACAAACCTAAGCTGATCAGTGAGGCGATCGCAAAGTAACACAAAGAAATGATGCAATTAGCTGTCCCAGCTACCAGCGAGGCGGAGAAGTCGGGTAATGTTAGGGTGAATGTCGTGGCGAGAGAGCTATAGAAAAGTGTCATGATAAGATTAAGAATTGGCAAATTAAATGCGGGCGATGGATAGATTTTAGATTTTAGATTTGGGCATGGGGCATGGGGCATGGGGCATGGGGCAAACAGGCCAAACAGGCCAAACAGGGATTGGCTAAATAGGGAATTGGTAATAGGTAATAGGTAATAGGTAATAGGTAATTGGTAATAGGTAATAGGTAATGGGTAATGGGTAATCGGTAATTGATTGTCAACTATCAACTGCAAACTATCAACTGCCAACTGCCAACTGTCAACTGTCAACTGTCAACTATCAACTGCCAACTGCCAACTGCCAACTGCCAACTGTCAACTGTCAACTGTCAACTGTCAACTGCTTAATTACCAGCGTTCGGAATGAGCGATCGCTTCGACATCGACTATCATGAGCAAGCGTCCTTCGGAATTGTACAAACCTTTTAAGAACGGAGCTAACTCAGGGCTGACATCTACTGCTGAAACAGTGCGATCGGGATTTAGAGACAAAACTCCTTCGACGCGGGAGACAGCCAAGCCCATCCGCATTTTTGACAATCTCACGTCTCGCGGATCGGGCGCTTCCACCACTAAGATGCGGCTGCTTGGGTGGTGGGTGTCAACCGGCTCGATCCCAGCAAACCGTCCGAAGTCTGCTGCTGCTAGGATTTCGCCCCGCAAGTTGGTTAGTCCCAGCAAAAATGGTAGGGTGTTGGGAACCGGGGAAATCGGTTGTTCCTTGAGGGAAAGGACTTCCCGCACTGCTTCTAGCTCTACGCCAAAGAGACTGCCTCCTTGACCGAAAAGGAGAAATTGCTTTGTTCCACTTGTCTGATTCCCCACCGGGGGAGCAGTTGTTTTCATTCGGGATTTTTTGCTTATAGTGCAATACGGTTTACTTAAGGATTTTTGACGATTTTATTAAGTCAACCAGATTACGGTAGGGGCGCGTGCCGGCGAACAAACCATGAAATAATTGACTGTATCAAGGTCGGCACGCGCCCTGTTAAGTAAACCGTATTGGCTTATAGTGTATCTTAACAAATGATGATTTTGCGTTGCCAGCAAAGCCGATCGCCCCGAGAGTTTTTCAGGAGCGGTTTTGCAGGATCGCATGGTTAAATAAATAGCGGGCTGGGCAACTGGAATGATTGCTATGATTATATGTACCACTTTTAAGGAATTTAGCAACCCTGTTTGTAGAAAAAAACGGGGTTTCTCGCTATGATATTTTGTGAAAGCTAATGAAGACTTGATATAGCACTTCTCAAGTGAATAAGGTCAATCGTGATTATCAATTCCCAATTCCCAATTCCCAATTACCAATTACCAATTCCCCATTACCTGATTATTAGGAGAAGTGCTATATTTTGTTTAGGCCCAAAGCAGTCGCTGCACGATGTTGACAAGTTGCTGAGGTTCAAATGGTTTGCTGACGTAAGCGTCGGCGCCTAAATCGGTTCCCCAAGCTTTATCGATATCGGTGTTTTTATGAGTACAAAATACTACTGGTAAGTGTGCCGTTGCGCGATCGCCCCGCAATTCTCTGATCACTTCAAATCCGTTCATTCGCGGCATCACTACGTCTAAAACCACGAGATCCGGGGGCACTTCTCGGATCAGGGCGATCGCTTCTTCACCGTCGCCAGCCCGGATCACCTGCATTCCCGCATCTTGAAGAATGCGACAGATGATTTCCAGTTCGCTGGGAACGTCGTCCACTACTAAAATTTTTGACATAATTCCACACTTCCTTACTATTGTTGACGGCCGACAATCTCGTTCCAGAAGCTACTGGCGCGATGGCTTTCGCCCCGCTTCGCCCCGCTTCGCTACGGTTATTTGACTGCGCCACTTTGTAAACAAATAAATGCACTTCTAAATACAATATAGCCGGTCACATGGCTCCAGGGAAGAAGGAAGAAGGAAGAAGAAAGAGGGAAGAAGGAAGAGGGAAGAAGGAAGAAGGAAGAGGGAAGAAGGAAGAGGGAAGAGGGAAGAGGGAAGAATAAGCCAGAATAAGCCAGAATAAGCCAGAATAAGCCAGAAAGAAAAAGTCCGATGAAGTCGGAAGATAAAAAAACAGCTATCCCTGCCTCCGTGACTTCCGTGTCGCGAACAATGGGAATTGGGAATTGAGAATTCCCAATTAGCCACATTTAAGCTTCGATAATTACTCGCAAATTGCCGCGTTTTTTCATCACCCGACAAGCGGTTGAAGAACCCGAGCGCTCAAATTCCAAATCGAGCAAGGTTGAGCCTATCCTTAAGTTGTGCAGCGACAATTTATTAATCGATTCTGGCAGTGCTGGATCGATAATTCGCAGTTGGTTGTTAGGGGCATCGGGAACTAAATTTAACATCATTTGCAAGAGTTGAAAAATGCTGCCAGTTGCCCAAGCTTGGGGCGAGCAAGCTACAGGATACTGCACGGGGCGATCGCTCTCGCTGTTGCGCTCGTAGCCGCAAAAAAGTTCGGGGGGACGCTCGTAGGCTTGCAGCAATGTCATGTCAAATAAGCCTTGAGCTACTTCTAGGGCTTGTTCGACTCGGCCGATCGATCGCAATCCCATAGCTGTCAAAGCGTTGTCGTGCGGCCAGACGGAGCCTGTGTGGTAGCCGATGGGATTGTAGGCGGGAGATTTTGAGGATAGGGTGCGAATTCCCCAACCGCTAAACATATCTGGGGCTTGCAATCTTTCTGCGACGCTGCGAGCTTTTTCTCGCGACAAAATGCCGAGGTGCAAACAGTGTCCCGGATTTGATGAAATGCTGTCTGCGGGTTTGCCTTGGCCGTCTAATGCTAGGGCGCAATAACCTAAATCTTCGATCCAAAAATCGCGGTTGAATCTGGTTTTTAGATCTCTTGCTTCTTCTTCCCAGCGCTCGACTAAATCGATGCGTTTCTTAATGCGAGCAATCCCGGCCAGCCTGGTTTTGGCAGCGTAAACGTAGGCTTGGACTTCGCAAAGGGCGATCGCTCCTTCTGCCATTACGCCGGAGCGGTTGACGATGCAATCTCCCGAGTCTTTCCAGCCTTGATTTGCTAAGCCGCGCTTCGATTTTTGGTAATAGCTGAGGTAGCCTGTGGCGGCACATTTGCGATCGATCCATTCCATCGCCGCCAAGGCATTCGGCCACAAAAGATCTAAGATTTGGCTGTCGTAAGTCCAGGCATAATATTCAGCGTAAAGCATCAACCACAGCGGCGTTGCATCGACAGTTCCGTAATAGGGAGTGTGGGGGATTTCCTGACAGCGAGCCATTTCTCCCATGCGAATTTCGTGCAATATTTTGCCCGGTTCTTCGTCGCGCCAATCGTCGTCATTTTTGCCTTGATAGTGAGCTAAAGTTGTTAGGGTTTCTCTGGCTAAACTTGGATCTAGAATTAAGATTTGAGAAGCAGCGATGATGGAGTCGCGGCCGAATAAGGTTGAGAACCAGGGAACTCCGGCTGAAATTGCTTTGCCTTTCCCAAAGGTTTGCCGCAGGGAATAAATGTCTTGTTCGGCGCGTTTTAGGAGTCGGTTAAAGGTGTTTTTGTCCGAGTTGATTCTGGTAATTTCGCTCAGCCATTCTCGCTCTTCTAAAAGTTCTGCTGCTTTGGCTTGAGTTAAAGTTACGGGAGTGCTGACTTTGGAGATAGATTTGCCGTCGATCAGCATTTTAAGCCGATATCCCAATTTGATTGCTTGGTGGGATTCTAGGGAGATGCACCACACTGCTGTATTGCCCTGAAACAGTGCTGGCGGTTGGTTGTAAAACTCGATGTGAGATTCCATCACTGAGCCGTCTAAACCTTGGTAGGCAAGGGTTAAATTTTCCTGGAGGTTGCAGGATGGATATTGAGCCGAAAGTCGATCTATCTGGCTTTTTCCAGATGCTTGAATTGCCAGATTTTGGTTTTCTGCCGCCAGAATTTCACCGTCGCTATTGCCGTTAGCATCGGCAGGAATGGCTAATTTGCCTGCCACTTCGCCGAGGAATGCTTCGGTTTTTTTGGGCATCAGGCGGAGGAGTTTGCCACGTTTTTCGCGGCCGTAACCCCGGACTTCAAATAAGTCTAAGAAATCTGAGTTGAAGCTGAGGCTTATTTCAAAGCTGACGGCTTTTGTGGTGAAGTTGGTGATTTCTATGTCTTCAAACAAACCGCCGTTGAGGACCATTTCTCGCCTGATGCCGATGGTTTCTGCCGGGATGCGATCGTCAATGCGGGGGTTTGAGCACAAAACTGTTTGCAGGTAGCCTTTTTCGGCGTTGCTGCTGAGCAAAATTGGCGATCGCCCTTCAATTTGCAATTCTAGGCGGCTGAGAAAGCGCGTGTCGTGGCAAAACAATCCGAGGCTGGCCACGCTGTCGTCTTCTAAGCAACCTGAGATGTTGCCGAGGGTGTCGGTAATCAGAAATAAATCGTCGTCTTTGAGGGTGAGTGTTGGTTGAGGTCGATCGGCGATCGCGCAAGGCCACTCGGTTACGGGTGACTCCGCAGCGGCTACAAATGTTTTTCCTTCTAGTTCAACAGTATCGGTCATTGTTACAAAAAGTGGATTCCCAGCTTTCAAAAGTTTAATTTTCTTGAGCTTTTGACTCTTGACTTTTTGACCTTAAATTTTGATGTGAAGCGCCCTGATGTAATGCTTCACTTTTGGCATCATACCATTTTTTTTCAACTGATGCCAACAAATAGTTAAATTCATAAAATAAATTTAATTTTGCTTAAAGCAGGACAAAAAAGTGAAGCGTTCGGTAAAAAGTCACCATAATATCTACCAACTAATATAGCAGTTTTTAATCAATGCAATACAGCTTTAGACACGGCACTACCTTTCGTCGTGTCAACTTAAGATTAAAAACCTTTGTATCTCTCGTTTATAGCCGAGGCTATATCCCCCTAAATCCCCCTTAAGAAGGGGGACTTTGAGAGTTTCCGGTTCCCCCCTTCTTAAGGGGGGTTAGGGGGGATCTAGGCCTAAATCGTGAGACAGAAGTCTATGACTACGTTTGACATTAAGTTGACACGACGAAAGGCAGTGCCGTGTCATTCTTCCTGCTGCTGCTGAGAGTTCGATCCTGGTTTTGTCGCAGCTAAAACGACAATAAAGCTCAGGTAAAAACCGGGTAGTTCCATAAAATAACCCGGTTGATTGAATGTAATATGTAAATTTTGGATAACTAAACCCGCGTTGCGTTTAATTTGTCCTCGCCCACCTATCTATCTGCCGTGCAGTTCTAATTCTGTCAAATGATGCGCGTGACCGTTTTGGGAAAATCGCTCTTTTAAAATTTCTCGGTAAACTGCTTCATAGCCATCAACCATTGTTTGAACGCTGAAGCGATCGATCGCGTGTTGTCTGCAAGCACTGCGATCTAGTTCTCGGGCTGGCTCTATGGCAGCGATACATTCTGCCACGGTTTCGCACAGAAAACCTGTTTTTCCGTGAACAATTACTTCCGGAGTCGAGCCTAATTTCATGGCAATTACGGGCGTTCCCGTTACCATTGACTCAATCATCACCAACCCGAAAGGTTCGCGCCAAGTAATCGGAAATAATGTCGCGACTGCACCGCCCATCAGCACGCTTTTTTGAGCGTGGTTGGCTTCACCTAAATATTCTATTTGTTTGCCGTCAATGTGGGGCTTGATTTCTTTCTCGAAATATTCGCGATCGACCATATCGACTTTGCCTGCCATCTTTAGATGCCAGCCGGAAGCCTTAGCAATTTCTATAGCTAAATGCGCTCCTTTTTCCGGCGAAATCCGACCTAAAAAAGCTAAATAAGGAGGATTGTCAGGCTGCGGGTGAAATTCGTAGGTTGCCGGATCGATGCCGTTGTAAACTGTGGCGACGCAATTGAGGTTTAATCTATCTTCCCGCTGAGAATTAGAAATACTTACATAAGGCTGAGTGCGTGCCAAGCTAAACATCTTTTCGTTATCTGGTGTAAAAATGCCGTGCATGGTGTGAACTGTGGGCGTTTTTACTAAGTGCGAGTAAGATAAAGCGGCACAGCCTACGTGAGAGTGAATGATGTCAAATTCTCCGGCTTTTTCATATAATTTGCTCAGTTGCATCATATCGTAAATGCCGTATTCTTTAACGGTGGGATCTAGACGCAACGCTCTGGGGTGAACTGATTCTAAATTAGCAGAAGTAATTGAATCCCCGGAGGCAAACAATGTAACTTCATGTCCCCTTCTGACTAATTCTTCGGTCAAGAGGCTTACCACGAGTTCAATTCCTCCGTAAGCTGGGGGCGGAACTCGCTCGAATAGGGGGGCAATTTGGGCAATTCTCATCACAAACCTCCTAGTTTTATCTACAGTAAAATTTGCTACGCGAGAGGGTGGTTGCGCTCGGTAGTTATGGCAACTTTTCTTAACTTGTGAATTGTCGCGTACAATTAAATTTAATAATACTTAACCAATTTAGTCTATGCTACCTGGGAGGGAGATTGTCAGGTAGCGCGATCGCACTTTTATCCTTCGCTTTTGAACTCGCAGGGCTACTACGGCACGCACAAGCTGCATTGACTTCTGCCGAAAGAGTGAATAACGCGCAACGCCAGCTAGTTTTCCCAGTCGTATCTTCCCTTAATATCGAAAATTGTGTAAAATATTACAATCAGAGGACTGACGCGCGGGCGATCGCATCAACGGGGTTTTTCAATTATAGAAACCGCCACATCGGTGAGGACATAAATAACTTGATAAATAGAGCCGATACCCGTATTGCATCAATGGTTTGATTCCCGTTATGCAACTGTCAACTGTCAACTGTCAACTGTCAACTGTCAATTGTCAACTGCTATATGAGCATTCAGTTTCGCGAGATTCAACTGCCGCAAAACCCCAACCAGCGGCTACCAGAAAAAATCAAAAATGCGGGAAACTTTGTACAAACAAGCCAGCCCAATGTTCCCAAAGTGAAAACTGTGCTGCGAGGGCTGGCAGAAATTATAGCAGATATTGAGGGCGATCGAGCTGACACCATTACTCCTCTAGAATGGACTTATTGTCTTTGGGCTAAAGCTCAATGGGATATGAAAAACCCCGATCGCGCCCGAGAAATATCCCAAGCTATTTGGCTGGTAGCTCAAAACAATGTCCGCCTGAAACAGCAGTTGTTGTGGCGTTTAGCTCTCCATCACAGCCAGCAGTTAGAAAATGCAGAAAACAGTAATGTTTCCGTACTCGATCGCTCTTTGGTAGAGTGCTTTGCCGACTTTGCTAGCACGGCGGTGGGTACCGATGCCTTACCAGTACAAATTATTAAAATCCTGACTCGCGATAACTGTGATTACGAGCTGGCAAAACTGAGTTGGCAATACCTAAAAACTCCGGCGGAACTGTTAGCAAAAGCTCAGTTACCAGCCAGGATTCCTATAGTCGATCGCGCTCAACCGCACCTTGCGGGAATTTTTGCTAAAAATCAGGTTTCCGATTTGTCGGGCGTAGAATGGCTGCTCAGGTGCTTGAAGGAAATGCAACCTGCGCCGCAACTTGCAGCAGTTGAAGAGTTGTTAGTTAAAATTTCGAGCGATATTCTCAAAAATCAACGGCCGAAATTGGTTGAGTGGGTGCGAGACGAATATTATCCGAAATTGCGATTACTTTCGGATGCTGCGAAACAGTCTCTGACTCGATGGATTGGGGCGCTCAGTTACAGTTATTTCCAGAAAACGGTTGATTTGGTGGCGCGGATGCTGCGGCTGTCTGATGCGGAAATTAAGCAGTTGGAGGAGCGCCGGGATTTTTGGGCAAATTATAGCGATCGCCTTCAGCGGGTGCGCTTGCTGTTGCCACAGTCGTCTGTGAGCGCGATCGGCTACCAGTTGCAGTTTAATGTGGATATCTTACCAGAGGACGGCAGCGAAGTAACTGAAGTTTGCATTTTTCAGTTGGACAGCTATTATGCGATCGAGTTTTTTCGGGGTACCGGCGCCGAAATTCGCTTGATTAAGCGCAGCAAAGAGAACGATCGGCTGTTGTTTGTCAAGAAAGAACTGTCTGTTAAGCGCATCCGAAAATTAGGTGGCGAAGTGCACGATCGCGTTTTTATGTGGCAGAGTTCTTGCGAAAAGTGGCTGAAACAGAAAAAAATTATCCCCAATGAGGGGACTACATCTTTTCAGGGAATGTCGCAGTATTACGGCAAGTATGATGCTAAAAATGGCTTGAGAATGCCGGAACCTCAGGAACAAAAAGAGCGCGAAGTTTTGTTGAAAAAATGGCAGAAAGAAATGGAATCTTTGTAGCAATTGGCTTGTAGTGAGGACTTTAGTCCGCATCAATTTTTGCGGACTAAAGTCCTCACTACAAACCTGTTTTACAGTGGTGGAGCGAGGAGAAATGATATCAGCCCTCATTGACGGGGTGGCTGTCGGATTTTCCTCGGCAAAGGAGTTTTGACGGAGCGCCAACTGGGACAAACGGGCGATCGCCATTCTCAAGCTCTCCTCGTGGCGCCAGCCGAAAAGACTGCCACCAGATGCGGTAAAATTAATCGGAGAGAAAGATACTGCGATCGGCTATAATCGAGGGCTAGAAAAAAGAACACCGATCGCGCAAAAATATGGTTGCCATCCAGAGAAATCTCAACATTGCCGCCCTCGAAGCAGAATACAGTCAAAAAACACCGCGAGAAATTATCAAATTTGCCCTAGACAATTTTGACAATATCTCAATTTCTTTCAGCGGTGCTGAAGATGTAGTCCTGATCGACATGGCATCAAAAATTACTAAGAACTTCCGCGTTTTCACCCTAGACACCGGACGGTTGCACTCAGAAACCTATCAGTTTTTAGATGCAGTTAGAAAACATTACGGCATTAAATTAGAAGTAATGTTTCCCGATGCAGCAGAAGTACAAGCCCTAGTAGAAGAAAAGGGATTGTTTAGTTTTTATGAAGACGGTCACAAAGAATGCTGTGGCGTGCGGAAAGTCAAGCCATTGCGCCGCAAACTAAATACTCTCGATGCTTGGATTACCGGTCAGCGCAAAGATCAAAGTCCCAGTACCCGCAACGGTATTCCGGTGATTGAAGTTGACGGTGCCTTCTCAACTCCAGACCATGAATTAATTAAATTCAACCCCTTAGCAAACTGGTCTTCGGCAGAGGTTTGGGATTATATTCGCGCTTTGGAAGTGCCTTATAACAAGTTGCACGAACGCGGTTTTGTCAGCATTGGTTGCGAACCTTGTACGAAACCTGTATTGCCGAACCAACACGAACGCGAAGGTCGTTGGTGGTGGGAAGAATCGACGATGAAAGAGTGCGGTTTGCACGCTGGTAACGCACAAAAATAGTATTTGTTGGTGCAATACTTCGGACATTTTTGGAATCTCAAAAGCTAGCCGTAGGGTGCGTCAGGGCGGAAAATATTGGTTAATTTTCAAAATATTTAGCCCTGACGCACCCTACAATAGACCTCTTGCAAAATTTTTTTAATCAACTTTGGGAACGGGCTCTTCGGCCCGTTCCACAAAGATATTTTTTTCTGTGGAACGGGCCGAAGAGCCCGTTCCTAACTATTTTTGCAAGAGGTTTAATAACTATTGTATAAGGTGTAGATCTGTGAGATTGTCGATATTTGTTAATAAATTGTCGATGTATCCGCACCCTATGACTTCTGAATGCTGTCCTCAAAACCGAAGTTCACCTGTGAGAAATCGTGACCTCAGAAACCGGGTTTCTTGCGTGATTTCTCGTCACTCAACGCAAAACTCGTAGAAACCCGGTTTCTAGCTACATATCGCCAATCAAACTGTCCGAACTTTGATAGAATGATCGAGATTCAGAAAAGTTTTTAAGCCAGGTACTTATGCTCGCCTCAACTAGCGAATTGCTGAACACGGCCCGGAGAAACGCTTACGCGATCGGCGCTTTTAACGTGTACAACCTCGAAGGAGTCAAGGCCGTCATCGATGCCGCCGAAGCGCTGCAAAGTCCTGCGATGCTGCAACTTCACCCCAGCGCCCTCAAATATGGTAAATCGCCTTTAGTCGCGCTTTGCATGGAAGCCGCGCGCAAGTCTTCAGTGCCGATCGCAGTACACTTAGATCACAGCACGTCAGAAAAAGATATTCACCTCGCCCTCGCCGCCGGTATCAAGTCGATCATGGCTGACGGTTCTCCTTTGTCCTACGAACAAAACTTAATATTTACTCGTGAAATGACTAAGCTATCCCACGCTAACGGTGCGGTAGTTGAAGCGGAAATCGGCAGAATTAGCGGTACGGAAGATGGTTTGACAATTGAAGAAAAAGCTGCCAAGATGACCGATCCAGTGGAAGCTGTAGAGTTTATTCAAGCAACTAAGGTGGATTTTTTGGCCGTAACAATCGGCAACGTGCACGGTAAATATTTCAGCGAGCCGAAACTCGATTTCCCGCGTTTGGCTAAAATCCGCGCTTCGGTTTCGGTGCCTTTAGTGCTGCACGGCGCTAGCGGTTTGCCGGAATCGATGATTAATCAATCTATTAAATTAGGTGTGTCTAAGTTTAATGTGAATACGGAAGTGCGCGATGCTTATATGGATGTGTTGAAAACTAGCAGTTCTTTGTCAGATCCTGATTTGCTGGAAGTTATGGAAAAGGCGATCGCTGCTATGCGATCGGTGATTGCTGGGAAACTGCAACTTTTTGGTTCTGCGGGTAAGGCTTATTTGCATCAGTCACCTTACGCAGATGGATTTACGGCAAATAGTGCGAGTGATAAACACGTTGAGACAGATCGAGTTTTTGTCAACTCTTAAAATGTGTTTGTAGTGAGGACTTTAGTCCTTTCTTGGAGTCGGAAGAAGGACTGAAGTCCTCACTACGAACCTGGTTAAGAAGGACTGAAGTCCTCACTACGAACCTGGTTAAGAAGGACTGAAGTCCTCACTACGAACCTGGTGAAGAAGGACTGAAGTCCTCACTACGAACCTGGCTGAAGAAGGACTGAAGTCCTCACTACGAACCTGGGTGAAATCGTTTCTAACGGTTTAAAAATCGATCGGGATCTATGCCAGATTCCCGCAGTCGCTGAATTAAAGACTGTAATTGAGCTTCCGCTGATTCAGCCCGCTGTCGTTGTTGTTCGGCTTCAGTCAGAATCCAGTTGCCATCAACATCATACCAGCGCAACCACAGGCGATCGATTCCCTGAAACTCCCCTTGCCACAAACCCAAGCCCAAACTTAGATCGGCAATCCACACTCGCGAGTCAGACAATTCCAATTCTTGATAGCGTCCGGCGTTCAAGGCAAACACTCGCAACCTATTAGTATAGCGACTGAAGACAGCATAAACAGGAACCCGCAAAATCTGCTCGTAAACCTCCCACTTACTAGGCGGTTTCTCATTTGTCTGGGCCTCCAAAACTTGCCCGTTAGTCGCAAGATTCGGCTGAGTTGCTAGATTTTCATCATCGATATTTGCGCCTAAATCTTCTTTTTCCATTCCCGGCGAAAGCAATTCTACAACTACAAAAGGATTCACGCCTTCTTGCCAAGTAACATAACTCATCCGCAGTTCAGATCCATCGTACAGTCGAGGAACTCCCACCACCCCAAACCAATCCGGGCGCTTGTGCCACAGAGGGTGCTGCACGTCATAATACAGGTTCATGTCCGTGCCGCTAAATGTCTCAGAAGCCTGATAATTCCGAGGGCGAAACGCCAGGGTTAACAACTGCGGCTGCAAATCGTGAAATTCGTCAGGTAAACCAGGTTCCTCCGGGTCTTCGCTAGGTAAATCGTACATCGTCGGCAGCGTTTCTCTGGGCGATCGCGGCGGATCGCTTTGCGGCACAGGATATTTAAAAGGAAACATATAATATTGAGAAAAGACTGCACTTATGCTAACATCACTTTAATACTGCTAGGGCGATCCATAAAACCTTCTCAACCTCTTATTTATCTCATTTCCTCCTCCGTGTCCTCTGCGCCTCTGCGGTTAATTTCCCTCTTAATTCGCGACCCGAAACTCATAAATAATTTATTAAAGCCTAATTGCTCCGAACTTCTGCACTATGCTCAACATTCCCCAACTGATTGCTCAAGAACTCTCAATCAATCTCTCCCAAGTCAATAATGCCCTGGAACTTTTCGCCGAGGGCGCAACTATTCCGTTTATTGCCCGCTACCGCAAAGAACGCACAGATTTGCTGAATGAAATTCAGTTGCGAGATATTTCCGATCGCTTCACTTATTTGACGGAATTAGAAGACCGCAAAGATTCTATTTTAGAGACGATCGCCTTTCAAGGCAAACTTACTGAGGAATTGCAAGCGAAAATTGAGTTGTGCTTGCAAAAAAATGAACTCGAAGACCTCTACCTGCCTTACAAACCCAAGCGGCGGACGCGGGCGACAATTGCCAGAGAAAAAGGTTTGGAACCGCTAGCAGATTTGATCGTAGATCTCAACGATCCGACTGCTAAACCTGCCGATATCGCAGCGGAAGCAAGGCAATATGTTTCGGAAGAAAAAGGAGTTAAAACAGCAGCAGAAGCTCTCAAAGGTGCTGGAGATATTTTGGCGGAAGCCGTTTCAGAACAAGCTGAATACCGAGCTTATTTGCGAGAATTTTTGATGAAAACAGGAGTTTTTATCTCGAAAATTAAAGATGATTTCCCGGAAGGAACCACGAAATTTGAGATGTACCGCAATTACCAAATTGCGGCGAGAAATGTTCAGTCGCACAATATGTTAGCGCTGTTTCGCGGGGAAACGGAAGGAATTTTAGATTTAGACTTAGCCTTTGATGAATCGGCGGTGATGGCTTATTTGGAATCTCAGGAAATTAGAACTAGGATACCTGAAGTTAAAGAGTTTTATCGATCGACCTTGAAGGACGCTTTCAACCGCCTGATGAAGACTTCGTTGATGACGGAAGTGCGATCGCACCACAAAACCGCCGCCGATATCGAGTCCATCGCCACCTTTGAAACCAACCTCCGCGAGTTGCTGCTGTCGGCGCCGGCGGGAATGAAGCCCACATTGGCGATCGATCCGGGATTTCGCACCGGGTGCAAAGTTTCCGCCCTCGATGAAACCGGGCAGTTTTTGGAATATCAAGCCATCTTTCCCCACCAAGCGGCAGGTCAACGACAACAAGCTGGTAAAATTGTCAAGCATTTGATTGAAAAATATAAAATTGAATTAATTGCGATCGGCAACGGTACAGCTTCCCGCGAAACCGACGAGTTTGTATCGGAAGTTTTGGCAGATATGGACAGAAAACCGATTAAAGTCATGGTAAACGAGTCCGGCGCCTCGATTTATTCAGCGAGTGATGTGGCGATCGCCGAATTTCCCGATCTCGACATCACCGTCAGGGGCGCAGTCAGCATCGGTAGGCGCTTGCAAGATCCTTTAGCCGAACTTGTCAAAATCGACCCAAAGTCGATCGGAGTCGGTCAATACCAGCACGACGTTGACCAAAAATTGCTCAAAAAGAAACTCGATGAAACAGTCGAAAGCTGCGTCAACTATGTCGGAGTTGACTTAAATACAGCCTCCAAAGAACTGCTGACATTTGTATCGGGAATGAGCGCCACAGTTGCCAAAAATATCGTCAATTACCGCAACGAAAACGGCGCCTTTAAAAATCGCCGCCAACTGCTGAAAGTTCCCAAACTCGGCCCGAAAGCCTTTGAACAAGCAGCCGGATTTCTCCGGATTCGCGGCGGCGAAAACCCGCTGGACAATACAGCAGTTCATCCCGAAAGTTATCCAGTCGTCCAGGCGATCGCCAAAGATTTAACTTTGCCGCTGACTGAGATAACACAAATATCCGAAAAAGTCAAGACTGTAGATATTAAGAAATACGTGACCGAGAAAGTCGGAGAACCGACACTGCGAGACATTATTTCCGAACTAGAAAAGCCGGGAAGAGACCCGCGCGCCGAGTTTAAATATGCCACCTTCCAAGCCGGAATTAACGAAATCTCCGATTTACAAGTTGGGATGGAATTAGAAGGCATCATCACGAATGTAGCTAACTTTGGAGCCTTTGTTGATGTGGGAGTGCACCAAGATGGTTTGGTTCATGTTTCTCAATTAGCCGATCGCTTCGTGGACGATCCGAAACAGGTTGTGAAAGTCGGACAAGTTGTGAAAGTGCGGGTTTTGGAGGTGAATGAAAAGTTAAAGCGGGTGAGTTTGACGATGAAACTGCAAGAAAAACCGCAACCGTCAAATAGCGCGAGGCTTCCTGCCCCACGCCGACGTTAAAATTGCGATCGCATTCGATCGCACGTGCGGACTTCAGTCCGCTCGGAGGCTGCGGACTGAAGTCCTCACTACGAACCATTTTGTCCTCGTTGTTATTTAGCTTTGTCTGCTGGGCGAACCACCTTGAACAACTCTTCGGCAAGAGCTTTGTTGCCGTCTTTGTCAAGGTGGACAGTATCAAACTTAATGTACATCGGGGCAGAACGACCTTCTTTTTGGGCAATTTGCGCCCTACCCCAACGGACTGGTTCGGTACCATCCAGATAGGGCACACCGAGTGACTGACTAATTTCGCCAAGTCGCTTGCCCGCGTCGATAGTCAACCGATTTTTTGGCACTCGTTGTTCGTTGTCAGAAAACCTGTCAAAAGCCATAAAACGAGCCGGCAAGTAAACTACAACCAACGATCGACCGTCAGCAGCAATCGAGTCCCGGAGTGCACTCAAATCTGCCTCAAACTGCTTCCAAGCGCGTTCAGCGAGATCTGGAGGCACATCAGCCTGCTTCCAGCCCAAGGCTAGCGTTGCGCCTAAAGGAATTTCCGGCTTCATGTTGTGATTTGATAAACCCAGCAAGTACAAGCCTTTTTGGGAGTTGATTCTCAGCCAGGAAGGAGAAGCTAAAACGCGGGTAACTTGTTTGTATCCGTTTTTTAAATCTTCGAGTTTGGACTTAGGGGCAGGATCTCGATAGGGGTTTTTCGGTGCACCTTTGTCGTCGCGGCGAAACCACGTCATCGAGACCATGTTGTTGTCTACCCCCAGCACTACTACATCTGGTTTGTAGGCAGACCATTGGTTGCGATAAACATAGTTGATTTCTTTGAGGGTAGAACCTTCTATAGCGCTGTTGATATAGGTTGCCTTAGCGCCATTTTTCTGAAAAACAGTTGCTAATTGAGCCGGCCAAGTATCTTCTGCACCAATCCCAGTCCCAAATGTTGTGGAATCTCCCATGCCGAGGATGCGCAATTCGCCGGGAGCTTTTTGAATAGGCAGCAGCGGGCCGCGATTTCCGGCACTGCTGACGGCGATGGGACGACCTCCTGTAAAGTCGCGATCGAAAACGTTATTTTTGTAGTCAGGAGCAATAACTTGCAGCATTCCTTCCAATAATAAAGCTGCTAACAATAGCTTTGACAAGTCTACGGTCGTGCGGCGAAATGCTGTTTTTACATGAGAAAGTGCCTGGTCATTAAATATCGGGAGCATAACTTATACCATTTTTGATTTTTGATTTGGGATTGGGGATGATTTACTCGATCGGGGTTTTGATCTTCTAAGCCAGTTGCATTATTGCCAAAATGGTATTGTCAATCCGATTAGAACTGGAAGTAAATGAAATTTGAACTTGAGGCGCCGGCAAAGGTAAACATCAGCGCGATCGCGATCGTACAAACAATCCACTTGAAGAAATTTGGGTGTATCTGAACCCAGCTCATCCACCGTTGCTTCACATCCCCCCATTGAACTAGCAAAACTAGGCCCAAGTAAAATAGCGGGCGATAGTCAATCGGTATCCGGCCGTCAGCAAAAGTAAATATCCGCTGAAATACCACACCAGCACTGTTCAAATCAGATGATGCAAAAAGTACCCAAGAACTACAAATTACAAAAAAGGTCAGCAGCCAGCGCAGGAAATAACTAACTTTTGATTTAGGTGCAGAGGAAAGCCCAAAGGCTCGTTCCATTGAGAGCATTGCCCCTTGCAAACCTCCCCAAGCAACCCAGTTCCATCCAGCACCGTGCCAGAGACCTCCCAGCAGCATCGTGATCATTAAGTTCCCATAGGTACGGAGTTGACCCTGCCGGTTGCCACCGAGGGGAATGTAAAGATAGTCGCGCAGCCAATTTGACAGTGAAATGTGCCAGCGGCGCCAGAAATCAGTAATGCTGTGGGCCAGATAAGGCCTGTCAAAATTTTTCGGCAGTTCTATTCCGAATAGGCGGGCAGAACCGATCGCCATATCTGAATAGCCAGAAAAGTCGCAGTAGACTTGAACTGTAAAGGCGAATGTCGCCAGTAACAGCCCCAACCCGGAAACGCTCTGGGGCCGACTAAAAGCCTCACTGGTAATTGATGCCATCGGGTCAGCTATATAAACTTTTTTCAGCATCCCCCAGGTGATTTGGGCAATGCCACTGCGGATCTGAACCCAGTCTACCGGTGAGGAGCACGTCAACTGGGGCATGAGAGTCTTGGCGCGGACGATCGGGCCAGCCACCAGATTAGGGAAGAAAATGACGTACAGCGCTAGGTCGAGAAGTGATTTTTGGGCAGGTGTAACGCCCTTGTAGACATCGACTATGTAACTGATGGTCTGGAATGTGTAAAAAGAAATACCCAGAGGCAATAGCAGATTTAGTTTAGGCCAAGGATAAAATCCAAACAGGGAGTAGGTCGAAGCTGAAAAGAAGTTTGCGTATTTAAATACGCAGAGAGTGCTTATAACTACCACTAAAAAACCAATTAAAGCAGTAGTTCTCTCTCTATTTTTAGTTGATGAGTCTATAATGCGAGCTGTGATATAAGCTAGCAGGGTATATAAAACCATTAGGAGCGAGTACGGTACGCTCCACACCCAATAAAAGCAATAGCTAGCCAATAACAAAAACCAACGTCGGTATTGCGGTGTCAGCAAGTAATAGACATACACCACCACTACCAAAAAGACCAAAAATAATGTGGAGTTAAACAGCATTTTTTTAAATCTGAAATTTTAGCGATCGCTAAGTGAATCGTATCTAGAGAGATACCAGTTGTCAATGATTGGAACATTTCTTTTTCTTAACAAACCGCAAAGACGCGCAACGTGCAGAGTCAGATCGAACAGTATAAAACTTTACGATTGATTGAGAAGTGCTATTAATATTGATGACAATGTTCTGTGACATTTTTAAACGATCGGACTGCGGTGGAAACCGCCCAAGGGTCAAATGATGTCCGAGGGAAGGAATCAGGAAGAGAATGTAATTTATGTGTTAATTAATCAAGAAAAAGTTAATGTAGAGTGTTTTTGCCAAAATGCAGATGGGCTATGGTTGCTCGATCCTTTCTGAATTTTGATATGATTGAACCGCGAAGACGCGAAGCACGCGAAGGAAGAGAAAAGAAGAAGAAGAAGCTGATTATTTTTTCTTGCTGGCTTTCCAAGTGCCACCGTAGAGGTAAAAGGGATTATCTTTACTTACCGATTCCCAACATTTAAGACACAGAAAAAACCACTGCCCCGACTCGTCATACCGGGCGCGGTAGAGAGTCGGGGCAGATTGGGAACAGCGATCGCAATATTTGATTCTAATTGCTCTGGCCATTGTTTGTCAGTTTCAAGCAATAACGGACTCCTGAGGGCGCGCGAAAATCATGCGGCCCGCGCTAGTTTGCAAGGCGCTAGTGACTACGACTCGGGCTTCGGCGCCGACGTAGCTGCTACCTGCTTCTACGACAACCATTGTGCCGTCATCCAAGTAACCGATGCCCTGAGACGGTTCTTTGCCTTCTTTGCGGATTTTTAGTTCGATCGTATCTCCCGGCAAATAAGTGGGGCGCACCGCATGAGTCAAATCGTTGATATTCAAAACCGGCAGTTTTTGAACGGTAGCTACTTTCGATAAGTTGTAATCGTTGGTGAGCAAAATGCCGTCGATATCCAAAGCGAACCGGACTAATTTAGCATCCACGGTGGCAATCTCTTCGTAGTCAGCCGAGTGAATTTGAATCCGTTCTGGATAGGTTTCTTTGATGCGGTTGAGAATATCTAAGCCGCGACGCCCGCGCACTCGTTTTTGATCGTTGGCGGAATCAGCTATTAGTTGCAGTTCTTGCAGCACGAATTGCGGGATGATAATTTGACCTTCTAGGAAGCCTGTTTCTAGCAGGTTTTCAATCCGGCCGTCAATAATGCAGCTTGTATCGACAACTTTGGCACTTGCTGCTTTGAAAGTACCTTCGGCTATCAACACTGTTGTGTCCAAGCTTTTGGGGTTGATCAGGCGCAGGAAAGCGCGGCCGTGGGTGTCTGTCAAGCTGACGCCTGTGAAGCCGAACATGACGCTACCCAAGACTGCGACTAGGGGTTTGATGAAGCCGAACTCGCGAGGAATTGGCAGCAGGAACAGCGGAGCTAGCATTAAGTTGGCGACTAGCAGTCCGATAATTAAGCCGATCGCCCGTGTCAGCAGCATCTCCACCGGCATATCGCGGACTTGCTTTTCCACCCGCCGATAGGTTGTTTGAGCCACTAATCCCAACACGAAGCCGATTAATGCTCCAAAGGAACCCAGTACGGAACTTAGGCCTTGGATATTTGTAACTTCCTGCAGGAGGTTGTTCGGCAGGAGTTCGACTCCGTAATAGCCGATACCTCCGCCTGCGATTATGAATGAGATAATTATGATTGCGTCTAGCATTAGTTCTAGGTTAATGAATGTGTTTACATTATATCTTTCGAGTGCTGATAGTTTTTTCGTAGTTGCGGTCGGATATCGCTATCTTTACTCACCAATTTTTATGAACTTATATTTCGCGCCTGTACCGTGAAGGGGGATATGCTACCCGTGCTTCGTGGCCGGACAGCGCGCCCCTTCACGGGCAGACACGAGGTGCGAATAGACCGCCCTGCAACCTGTTCGGGAATTGCTGCCGGTCGCCATCGCTAGGAGATCGAGCTAAAATAGCCGTAGCTTGCGGGGCGGGACGCCATCGTTCGCAGCCTGTTATTGCTAAGAAAATGTCACAATATACATAATTATTTATCACGGTTTAATTAAAACTTTAGATTTGAAGTTGCACTTTTGGCTGGAAATGTAATGAACCCTACCACAGATTATTTAACATTTGAATTCCCAAAAAGTGCGCAGGTGTCAAATTCCGGCATTCCCAGTTCGGCTTACCTGCACGTACCTTTTTGTCGCCGCCGCTGTTACTACTGCGACTTTCCGGTTTTTGTGGTGGGCGATCGCAAAAATGGCGAGAATTCCGGCACAATCGTGCAATACGTTGCCGTACTGTGTCAAGAAATTCAAGCAACTCAAAATTTAGGCGGAGCTCTGAAGACAGTTTTTTTTGGTGGCGGCACGCCTTCGCTGCTTTCTGTCAGTCAGTTGAGCCATATTTTAGAGGCTGTTGACAGCAAATTTGGGATTGCTGCTGGGGCGGAAATTTCTCTAGAAATTGACCCCGGAACGTTTACTTTAGAGCAGTTGCGCGGATATGCAGCGGCGGGAGTAAATCGAGTGAGTTTGGGAGCGCAAGCTTTTCAGGATGAATTGCTGCAAGCTTGCGGGCGATCGCACTCTGTGGCCGAAATTTTTGAAGCAGTAGAAATAGTGCGATCGGCTGGGATTGTCAACTTCAGTTTAGATTTAATTTCGGGACTGCCGCACCAAACTTTAGCACAGTGGGAAGCTTCCCTAAAATCGGCGGTGGAAATTAGCCCCACTCACCTGTCGAGTTACGACTTAATTGTTGAGCCCTTAACTGCTTTCGGGCGCTACTTTGAAGCAGGCGCGCAGCCGCTACCAGCCGATGAAACCGCTGCTGAAATGTACCGTTTAGCGCGCTCAATTCTCACCGATGCTGGCTACGAACATTACGAAATTTCAAATTACGCTCGCGATGGTTATCAGTGTCAGCACAACCGCGTTTATTGGGAAAATCGCCCTTATTACGGTTTGGGAATGGGGGCGGCGAGTTACGTGGAAGGGCGCAGGGTGACAAGGCCTCGCAAAACTCAAGAATATTATCAGTGGGTGCGAAATCTTGCGGAGGGCAATTTTCCAGCTACCCCAAAACTTGAGGGCGAAATCCAGCCAGATATTGAGCCCGATCGCGAGCAAACTTTTCAAGTCTCAGAAAATGATGTTTTGTTAGAAACGCTGATGCTAGGTTTGCGTTTAGCAGCAGGAGTTAGCCTGTCGGTGCTGGCTCAAAAGTTTACTCAGCAAACTGTCGATCGAATTTGGGATTGTTTGCAGCCCTACTGGCGGCTGGGATGGGTAGAAATTGTGACTGATGCTGGGGCGATCGCAACTTTAGCCGAAGGTGCAAAACTGCCACTTTCGGGAAATTTGAGATTGAGCGATCCAGAAGGTTTTTTGTTTTCCAATACAATTTTAGCCGACTTGTTCAGCAAGTTAGGAGAGGATAATTAGCTTATGCCTGAAGAAGTATAGCCCTCGGTAAGGCGATCGCCCGTCAAGCCACAGCCACCAATTCGACCGTGAGCAAATTAAATTGCTCCCTAGGTTTATACTGTCAAAAAGAATATGTTTTATCTCGATCCCTCAACAAAACTTAAAGGCGAACTAAGCCTTGAGATAGACGCGGCGACTGAAATCCGGCTGTCATACTTGAGAGTGACGATTTAAAAAAGATCTTGATGGAAACTCTGACTCTGGAACGCAACAACATTGACAGCAATCCTAATCTGGTAATTAGCGATCGCGGCTGCAAGCGTACTTCTAAGTGTAAATTTTGCGGTCACTACAAGATGCAAAGAGGTGCAGTGGGTGACTGTCAATTGTTAAGCGCACCAGTGCGGGGAGGATGGAAATCTTGCGCTTTAGCAATGCCGCCTTTTGCACCTTCTTGGGAACACGTGGAAGACGCCAATATTTTTCCAGAGGCATTTATTAATTAATCTAAAGAATGCAGGAAAATATTTGCCTTTGACAGGCGATCTGATATATATTAGGCTGAGGCTGGTGACAGGTAGCTTGCACAATTTTACAAACAAGTTAAAACGATGAATTTGACACTTACTCAGGTAATTTCGGAACGTGATACGCGCATTTTGTGTTGGTATCTCAATACTACTAACCAAGTGCAAATTGCTCGGATTACAAATATTCCGAATTGGTATTTTGAGCGGACAGTCTTTCCGGGGGAACGTTTTTTGTTTGAAGCACTTCCGGAAGCTCAGTTAGAAGTTTGCAGGTGTGCGCAGACGGGTGCTATTGTGTGCGAGCGAATTTTGTGCGATCGACTGCGAGTTCAAGAATTAAGCGCGCCTGATTGAACCGAATCAAAAATGGTAGGGTGCGTCAGCTTGGAGATGTTCAATCACCACAGAAAGTCTCAGGCTGACGCACCATTGATATCGTGTCCGATCGATTAACCGCAGTAAGATTTGTTCGTAGTGCGGACTTCAGTCCGAAAATGCTGCGGAATGGGAGGGCGCACTACAAACTGTTTTTGTTATGGTAATCCACCGGAGATGAGATGATTCCCGGCGTGCGTCAGCATGAGATTGTTGGTTTGTCGCCCAAATCTTCCTAGCTGACGCACCCTACGGATCGGAAACTGATTGAACCGGCTCAAAAATGGTACGGTGCGTCAGCTTGGAGATGTTCAATCACCACAGAAAGTCTCAGGCTGACGCACCATTGATTCCGGGGGTGCGTCAGCCTGAGATTGTTGGTTTGTTGCCAAATTCACCCTAGCTGACGCACCCTACTTATCAGAAACTCTTGTGGGGTGGGCCGAAGAGCCCGCCCGAAACTTAAATTTAAATGCAGACCAAGTTCTAAGCTAAATTATATAAAATTAACCGTTCTTAAATATTAAAACCCGATGTCCCTCACCGAAAAAATTCTCTCCCAAGTGCCGGGAGACGCCCTTGGAGGCCTGCGAAAGGTCGATCGACTCTGGGAAAACCTCAAACAAAACACCGCCCCAGCACCCGCAGCCGTCAAACACAGCGAACAACCCCTAGAAACCATCGACTTCGACATAGTTATCAGTGGCGGAACCCTAGGAATATTAATCGGTACAGCCTTAGCAGTGCGCGGTTGGCGAGTAGCCTTACTCGAACGCGGCATCCTGCGAGGGCGCGAACAAGAATGGAACATTTCACGCAAAGAATTAGACGCATTCTTAGAACTAAACTTGCTGACGACTGAAGAGATAGACAAAGCAATAGCCACCGAATACAACCCAGCCCGCATCAGCTTTACCAACACCCCTGACATCTGGGTGCGCGACGTACTCAACATCGGAATCGACCCTATTTACCTCCTCGAAACCCTCAAACAAAAATTTCTCCAAGCCGGAGGCAAACTATTTGAAAACACACCATTTAAAACAGCAACAATTCACCCCAACGGAGTTCTAGTAGAATCCGATAATACCGATTCAGAATCTGCTACCAATTCATTTACAACCAGATTATTATTAGATGCAATGGGACATTTTTCGCCCATTGTGCGCCAAGCCAGACAAGGCAAAAAACCCGACGCCGTATGTTTAGTAGTCGGCAGTTGCGCCCAAGGATACCCCAAAAATGAGACTGGCGATATATTTGCATCCTTCACCCCAATGCAAAATCAGTGCCAATATTTTTGGGAAGCATTTCCCGCCAGAGACGGGCGCACCACTTACTTATTTACCTACATAGACGCCGACACAGAAAGATTTAGTTTAGAAACGTTATTTGAAGATTATTTGCGCTTGCTTCCCCAATATCAAAAAGTCGAACTCGAACAGTTAAAATTCCAAAGAGCACTCTACGGATTCTTTCCCTGCTATCGCCAAAGTCCTCTAAAAACGCCTTGGAATCGGATACTTCCAGTCGGAGACAGCAGCGGCAGCCAATCGCCCCTCAGCTTCGGCGGTTTTGGCGCCATGGTGCGCCACCTCAAACGCTTGACTCTCGGAATTGACGAAGCTTTAACCAGCGAAAGTTTAGATAAAAATTCCCTCGCACTTTTGCAACCGTACCAACCAAATTTATCAGTTACTTGGTTGTTTCAGCGTGCGATGAGTGCTGCGATGAATCAGAAAATAGACCCCAATCAAATTAATCAACTTTTGGCTGCTGTATTTGGGATAATGGAAGAGTTGGGAGAACCAGTGCTCAAGCCATTTCTTCAAGATATCGTGCTGTTTCCAGCTTTGTCAAAAACATTGTTTAAAACAGCAATTAGCCATCCCGGATTAGTGATTAAAATTATCCCGCAGGTGGGAATAGCTAATTTGCTCGATTGGATGGTTCATTATGTAAATTTAGGGATTTATACGGGATTGCAGCCTTTGGGGAAAGCGGTAAAACCGCAGGTTAAAAATTTAGGGGTGGAACAACAATACTATTTTCACCGATTGGTTGAAGCTTGGCAATACGGCGCGGGAGGCGATTATTAATTCTGGGTAATTTGGTTCGTAGTAAGGACTTTAGTCCGGGATTTTTTCTGCGGACTAAAGTCCTCACTACAAACTTATAAGAGTTATTTTACTTTATGCAGGAGCGATAACTGCCAAAGCTTGAGGAATCACTCGGAATTTTGCAGGGGTGTGAGTGGTGATTTCACCGTCGGTATTAATCGGACGGCGTTGGCTCGTATTAATCTCAATTTCTTGAGCGTGCAAGGCACGAACGTTAGGCCAACTGCTATGATTTCCTTGCCTCATCGCTGGCAGCAAAGCAATGATTTCCGACCAATGTTGTGTCTCTAAACTGTACAAATCTAGCCGCCTGTCGTCGATTGTGGCATCTTCGGCAACTTTCATGCCACCGCCGTAATAGCGGCCGTTGCCAATGGCAATCTGAATAGTTTTAACATAAAAAGATTGGTTATTTACCTTGATTTCTGCTCTGAATGGTCGCGATTCCCAAATTGTTTGCAAAGCGGTAAAAGCATAGGCGAAAACTCCCCAGCGCTGCTTCACGTCTTTAGTCAGCCGCTGGGTAATTTGCACGCTCAATCCCAAACTTGCCACATTGAAAAAATGCTGACCGTTCACCCAACCTAAGTCTATGAGCCGAACTTTACCGCTGGCAATTACTTGACAAGCTGCGGATAAATCTGTAGGAATTGCCAGAGTGCGGGCTAAATCGTTAGCAGTTCCCATTGGCAAAATACCCAAGGGTAATTTAGTGTCTATTAAACCTTCGATGGCGCAGTTTAGAGTGCCGTCGCCTCCGCCGATTATGACTAATTCGACTTGATTTTGGTAGCGCCGAATTGTCTCAGAAATTTCATCGGCGCGGTCGGTTGATTCTACAATTAACTCAAAACCAAGGGCTTGTAATTTTTCTGTGGCTTGAGATAATAGGTTTTGTCCTTTTCGGGAATGCTGGTTTACTAAAAGCAGAGCTTTTTTCATGGGAATGGGGAATGGGAATTGGTAATGGGTAAATAGGTGGGATTAGAAACGAAAATTTAATAACTTAAACATTTCCTACAGTCATCTATCTCCTATAAGTGCCGAGGTAAAAGGAGGCAGAGCCTCCGGATATGCGTTACCTGGCAGAGCCTGGTAACAAACTAATCGCTCAAGTTATTTAATTCGCATTATTTAATAAAAATAATTATGTCATGATTGGGTGTGGTTGCTTGGATATTGGTTATCTAAAAGCTGCGCTCGACTGCGAATTTATTTGCTTGAATTAACAATTTAACAGGTGGATGACTTAAGTGCATGAATTTAATGCTTTAATTACATTTGACCGCTGGTGATGGATTGACATTAATCTCAAACAATTGATAATGGTAGCAAAAGATTGCTGAAAAGTCTATCGCATTCTCCGCTAGCTGTCATCTACCTTAAAGAAGCTAAATTAAAATCATGTCTAATATTTTAGAACAAGCGCAAGCTGCTGCCGATCGCCAAAACTGGCCTCTTTTAGTCGAATGCTTGCAGCAAGTGACAGCCAACGGTAGTCAGCAGCCGGAAGAACAGATTTTAGAGCAAGCTGTCAGTTTAGCAATACAAGCCTTAGAATGGGGGGATTTTCAAGACCGCTGGGAAATTGCTAAAGTATTGCCCAATCTGGGAAATGGCGCGATCGCACCTTTAATCGCTTTGCTCGAAGACGAAGACGCAGACACGGAGCCCCGGTGGTTTGCCGCCCGCATCCTCGGAAAGTTCGATCGCCCGGAAGTGATGCAAGCTTTAGTCAAATTAATCGAAAATTCTGAGGAAGAATTGAGCCAAATTGCGGCGGAAACCCTGGGAAATTTCGGCACGAGGGCCATTGAATCCCTAGCAACTCTCCTACTCCAAGAAGACTCGCGACAGTTTGCAACAGCAGCGCTCGCCCAAATTCGGCGCCCTGAAATTATTGCACCGCTGTTGAGCGTAGTCACAGACTCTCAAGTTGCGGTGCGGGTTGCTGCGATCGAGGCCCTGAGTAGTTTTCACGATTCCCGCATCCCGCCGGTACTGGTAGCAGCACTCAAAGATCCGGCGACAGCAGTCAGAAAAGAAGCGGTGCGAGCTCTGGGAGTGCGCGCTTATTTAAATACAGAATTAGATTTAGTTAAGTTGCTCAAACCTTTGCTTTTCGACATCCGATTAGAAGTTTGTCAGGAAGCTGCGATCGCGCTCGGGCGGATGAAAACCGATGCAGCGGCGGCGGCTTTATTTGAATTGTTGCGATCGCCCGCAACTCCCCTGGAATTGCAAATCGAAAGTGTGCGCGCCCTCGGCTGGAGCGAAACCGCTGCGGGTTTAGAATATTTGCAAATAGCGCTGATCGGGCGATCGGCTGCTGGTTTCCAACCCGAGGCATCGACCAATCACAATTCAATCCCAATTGCTGAGCAAAACCTATTAATCGATAACATTAATCCTGTCGTTTGTCAAGAGATTGTTACTGTTTTGGGACGAGTGGAAAAGCCGGAATTGAAAGCCAAAGCTGCGGAAATTGCGATCGATTTGATTTCGAGCAATCATCCCGCCGTACAGTCGAGCCAAATCAAACAATCTTTGGCTTTAGCGTTAGGACAATTAGGAGACTTGAGAGCGATGGATGTATTGATTCAACTGTTAGCAGACGGCGACAACAGCGTCAGGCTGCACAGCACGGCAGCGCTCAAACGGCTGGGTGCGGGGGAGGTGCGGCAGCAATTAGCAAGTTTAGTTCAGCAAGAAGGTCTCGAACCCAGATTAAAACAGGGAATTGCGATCGCCCTGCAAGAATGGCAAGAGAATTAGTTTGTAGTGAGGACTTTAGTCCTGATTTCTTGCGGACTAAAGTCCTCACTACAAACCAAGAGAATTAGTTTGTAGTGAGGACTTTAGTCCTGATTTCTTGCGGACTAAAGTCCTCACTACAAACCAAGAGAATTAGTTTGTAGTGAGGACTTTAGTCCTGATTTCTTGCGGACTAAAGTCCTCACTACAAACCGGTTTATGTAAAATTCACCTGTGATCGATCGGCAATCGCACCCCAAAAGTCGAGCCGAGTCCCAGGCCGGGACTGTCGGCCCAGACATTGCCGCCGTGGAGTTCTACGAGATGGCGGACGATCGCCAATCCGAGTCCCAGCCCGCCGTAATTGCGCGTAGAACTGCTGTCAGCTTGGCGGAAGCGATCGAACACAAACGGCAAAAACTCCTTGCTGATGCCAATTCCCGTATCGCTGACGGCGATCGTCACAGAGTGAACCGGAGACGGAGATAACAGGGCACTACCAGCCGATCGCGGTTCTCCCTCCTCCGACAGCCTGATTTCTACGCGACCGGACGGCGGTGTAAACTTAATGGCATTCGAGACCAAATTCCACACCACCTGCTGCAAGCGAGTAGCATCGCCCCTCACCAAACTCACCCCTTCGCCACCAACAATCGCCAATTCAACCCCCCGAGATTCAGCATCAGGGCTCAGCGCCTTCACGGCCGTTTCTACAATCCGCACCAAATCCACCGGGCACAGCTTCAAACACACTTTACCGCTGACAATCCGGGAAACGTCCAGCAAATCCTCAATCATCTGAGTCTGCAACCGCGCGTTGCGCTCGATCGTCTCCAAACCCACAGCCGTTTTTTCGGCACTCAACTTGCGCTGTCGCAGCATCTGGGCCCAGCCCGAAATCGCGTTCAGAGGCGTTCGCAACTCGTGAGAAAGCGTTGCCAAAAACTCGTCTTTAATCCGGTTGGCCTCCGCTGCTTCCCGGTAAAGCCGTGCATTGTCGATCGCCACCGCCGCATCCCGCGCCAAATCCGAGAGCAAAACCAAATCTCCCTCCCCGCAGCGGCGGCCGGACTCTCCGCACAGCAACGAAATCGCTCCCAGCGTCCGCCCGCGAGCGATCAGCGGCACGCAGATTGCCGACAGCGGGTGCTGGGAGTGCAGCACTTCCAGCAGTTCCCTGTCCGACACAACCGCCTCGATCGCCCAATACGGTATTTCTGGGTAGAGCTTCGATTCCCCAGTCCGCAGCACCTTTGCCACTCCGTGGCGTCCCTGGGGGTCTACCGGCATTCGCTGGTCGATTTGCCACAGCAGAGCCACTTTGCTCGGATCGGAGTGAGAAACTGCTTGCAACCCGATCGAGCCGTCGGCCTCGATTAAATGCACGCAGCACCAATCCCCCAGCCCCGGCACTGCTAAATCGGCCAAACCTTGCAGCGCCTCTTGGTAATTCAAGGAAGCCGACGACAGCAAAGCCAAGGATCGGGCGCGGAAATCGGCTGTGGCGGCCGATCGGTGGCGATCGTCAATATCAGTACAAGTCCCGAACCACTTGAGGATGTTTCCCTCGGTATCGCATACTGGCATGGCACGACCCAGATGCCAGCGGTAAGCCCCGTCAGATGCCCGTTTCAAGCGGTATTCCACCTCGTAGGTCTCCCCCGTCTGCACCGACTCATTCCAGCGTTGCAGGCAATTTTCCAGGTCATCTGGATGCACGACGGGCTGCCATCCCCAGCCTTGAGTTTGTTCTAGAGTCAAACCGGTGTATTCAAACCAGCGCTGGTTGTAGTAGTCGAGCCAGCCGTCAGGCCAAGCAGTCCAAACGATTTGGGGGATAGTTTCAGCGAGGATGCGGTACAACTGTTCGCTGGCTTCGGCTGCGCGGCGGGCAGTTTGTTCCCGCGCCCAGGCTTGATTCCGCTGTTCTTCGGCTTGTTTGCGATCGCTGATGTCGCTAATGGCACCGATCCATTTCCAGGGATGACCTTGTTTGTCCAGCACTATTTTGCCGCGATCGATCCAGTGGAGCCAGCGGCCGCCGGAACACTGCACGCGGTATTCCTGAAAAAATGGGGTGGCATAACTTTTTGGCGCGCTCAAATATCGATCGACAGCAGCCTGGACTCGATATCGGTCTTCCGAATTTAAAATATTGTTCCAAGCTGCTCTCGTCCTCGGAAATCTGCCTTTTTCGTATCCCAAAATTTGATCCACCTGACCGAACCAGAGCACGATACCGGTCTCGATATCCCATTCGTAAATCAAATCGCTCGCACTTTCTGCTGCAATCCGAAACCGCTCTTCTGACTGTCGCAGCACTTCCATAAACTTAAAGCGTTCCGTCACGTCCAAAACCAGACACAGTATCGATATCAACTGTCCCGAATCGCTGTAAAAAGCCGAATTGTACCACTCGCAATGTACCAACGAACCCGACTTATCATAATTTCTGTTGCGAACGACATTGCACCGTTCGTGTTGGTTTGTCAAACTATAAATTGCCGCTTGTACATTTTTGACATCACCCTCAAAAATAAAGTTCCATTCCCTAAAATGCTTGCCTAAAACTTCTGTTGCCTTCCACCCAAAAATCTTTTCAGCAGCCGGAGACCACCCGCTGAGGTGAAAATTTTCATCCCACTCAATCACAGCTAGGGGCGTATTTTCAAAATGAGAAGTGAGTTTTTGCAGGGCATCGCGCAGGGATGCTTCTGCTTGCTTGCCCTCAGTAATATCGCTAAAAGCAATAGCCATGCCGTCGCCCAATTTAACGGTCATAATCCGAAACCAGCCGACAATGCCTTCGCTGTTGTAAGAAATCTCAGTATTGAGGGGAATTCCTGTTTCTACAACTTGCACGTAACGGTCGAACAAACCGCTATCTTGATGACCCGGCAGCACTTGCAGCAATCGCTTTCCGACCAATTCTTCAGGAGTGCTTTGCTGAATTTTAGCCGCTGCGGGATTGACGTATTCCCATTCAAAATCGACTATTTGGGATTCGTCGCGAATGCTGCGAAACACGTTAAATCCGTCTAGAGATAATTCCTGAAAAGCGCGAAAGCGTTCTTCGCTGGCTTGCAGCTTGTTGGCAATTTCTAGCAGGAGTTCTTGCACTCCCTCCGACTGCGCTATTTCTACGAGCAATTGCTGGTTAATGGGATCGAGTTCGCTGCTGGGGGATGGGACGGGATTTTTAACGGTACAGCCAGCTTGCGGTCGATCGACCTTTTGAGTTTCCAGCGCTGTATTTGCTGCTAATTGTGTCGCCGACGCCACCGCCAACACTTGAGAAAGCGAGGGCATCAATTGGGCCGCAGCCCACACAGAAACGACAGCGGTAACGGCGGCGAGCAAACTTGACAGCCCGTAACTGGGATGCACCAGCATCCAAACTTGCATCAGATGAGTTGTGCCGCCGCAAAAAAACAAGAGCCCCAATAGGATAAAACCCTTGCCCGCAGGCACGTCCCGCTGCTTCCTGGCCAAGTAGATCAGCATCGCTGGAATTGAGTAATAAGCCAAGGCAATTAACAAATCGCTAACCGCGTGCAGTCCCACTAACTGCGATTGCCACTCGGCCCATCCACCTTGGGGCATAAAATTGTGGTTAAATGACATAATCTTAAGAGAATTCTGCATTTCGCCTTTCCTGTGCGATCGATCGTACTTGCACTTGTGTTGCTGAGCCGCTAATTCCTAGTCTATACACAAAAAAACACAAAACAACAGTGACTTTAGGCAGGGGATGAAAGTTCATCGCAGGTTTCAACCAGGCGGCAATATTCGGACATTTATTGACAATTATAGGAACATCGAGGTACTATAATAGTGAAAAATGTACGAGATAAAATCCTAGTTTTAAAATTTTCACATTGTCCAAAAAACAAGTTAGTTCTCGCCCTTAATTAAACGACTCCGAGCGCGCAGTTAATTCAAGGTATTTAGCTAGATTTTTTTAAAATTCGATAGCTCAATCTTAATTAAATCGTTTTATTGATAAAATTGCCAACTTAGATAATGGATTCAATATTGAGAATGGGAGAATCGAAATCTAATTTTGCTGAATAAATCCTGCCCGAGCAAGTTAATTGATAGAGCCAAGCATCTGCGCCTCTGGCCCCGAAATCAAAACTAATCTGTACCTGTATCAAGGTGTACTAAATTGTGCGGAAAAATCGGTTAATGTCTCTGATGATCTCCCAGTCAAATTTCTCAAACCATCTCGAATTAAACATCCATGCGCTTAGAGCAGCTTCAAGCATTTCTTTCAGTTGCTGAAACCGGTAGCTTTCAGCAAGCGGCCCGGAAGTGCGGCGTTACCCAATCGACTATTAGCCGTCAAGTGCAGGGACTTGAAGCGGAAGTGGGTTTGTCGCTGTTTCACCGCAGCGCCCACGCCAAGCTGACTTTGGGAGGGGAACGCCTGTTACCTCACGCTCGCAAAATCTGTCAGAGTTGGCGAAATGCTGCGGTCGAATTGGGAGACTTGCTGGCGGGAAAGCAGCCGGAACTTTGCGTGGCTGCGATTCACTCGGTTTGCGCTGCTTATTTGCCGCCTGTGCTGCAAAGGTTTTGTCGCAACTATCCTGAGGTGCAGTTGCGCGTGACTTCTCTGGGGAGCGATCGAGCTTTGAAAGTTCTCAAAGACGGTTTGGTGGACATCGCGGTGGTGATGAACAACCGCTATTTTACTCAAGCCCCGGAAATGTTGGTTGAGGTGCTCTACAATGAGCCGATCGAGGTATTGATGGCAGCGAGTCATCCCCTGGCCCAGTACGATCGAGTACCTTGGCCGGAATTGATTTGTTACCCGCAAGTGGTGTTCAAGGACGGGTACGGAATGCAGCGCATGGTACAAGAGCAATTCGGACGCATCGGTGCTAAACTTCATGCTGTTTTGGAACTCAACACTCTCGATGCTTTTCGAGGTGTGGTGCGCCAGGGAGAATTGATTGCTTTGCTGCCGCATTCAGCTTTGATGGACGCTGTGGGCGATCGCACTTTAGCAATTCGGGCGATCGCCCAAGAAAGCGCAAATTCCAAGATTTCGGCGATCGGACAATCGGCGATCGATCCGACTTGGACTCGCGAAGTCGTGTTAGTCACAACTCACGATCGAATGCAAATTCCGCCGATCGCCCATTTCTGGAATCTGGTACGGGAACTTGTGCCACCACGTGATGTCATCAAAGTAGTAAAATCCGGAAATTAATACCATTTTAGATTTGAGATTTTAGATTGGAGATTTGAGATTTGAGGGCGTTACCAATGACTAATAACTAATAACTAATGACTAATGACTAGCCTTCGACTTCGCTCAGTCTAAAATGACTAATGCCCCATGCCCCATGCCCCATGCC
>NZ_JAUBUN010000001.1:470306-472488 GCF_036702665.1 Microcoleus sp. Aus8_D2 | reverse complement strand
GAGCGGGCAAGATGCCCCATGCCCCATGCCCCATGCCCACCCTTCGACTTCGCGAGCGGGCAAGATGCCCCATGCCCGATGCCCCATGCCCCATTCCCAATTCCCCATTCCCCATAACTAATGACTACTCTTAAATTCCCCTTCCCAAATCCCGACTAATTCCCGCGCCGCCTCAGTACCCTCAGCCGGAAAATCGGGCAAAAAGTCTTTATCCGCCGCCACCTGATAAGGCCCTTCCTTGAACTCCAAAATCACAGTATCCGCAGCCAAAGCTACCAACGTGTGAATAGTGCCCTCTGGAAGTTCCACAGCGCGAGTGGGCCCGGCCGCACTGACTCGCAACGATCGCAAGATTTGACCATTTTCGTTCAAAATCAGAATACCCACTTCTCCTTGAATCACCACAAAAAACTCAAAACCGTTAACGGACGGTGGGCGCAGGTGTCGGTGAGGGCGCACGTAAGTACCCATTTGCAGCACGTTGACAAACCGCTGCACCTTTTCTGACAAATCGTGGAAATTGTAGTTTTGTCGCCTGCGGGGACTGCTGCGAGAGGAAGCTGCAACTTCGTCTAGCAATTCTTGCGTCAAACACTTAATCGGAGAAGGCTGCACAGCAGATATCCTGTATTTAATAGTTTTTGAACAAATCGGCTAGGCTGAGATCATCTTTACCAGCATTTCTTGACATATGAAAATCGCAAATCAGGTGCGTATCACTAAGGCAATGCGTTTGTCAAGTATTTTTAGAACAAGTATTAGCCCGATCGCCCTTTTGACTATTTTACTCTGCACCAGTGCCGTTTCTGCTTCGGAACCGAGGGCTGCACTCTTGGTAACGCAGGAAGTCTCCCAGCAGCAACTAAAAGACGAAATTCGCGATCGAGTTCAAGAAGAAGTTGACATCGCTTTCGGGCGCACGGCCCTGCTGCTGAATGGGATGATAATTGCCTTAACCTTGTTTCCCACAGCAGCGGGAGTCGGTGTTTGGTGGCTGTGGAGCAAATTGTCCAAGCAGACAACAATTGCTCGCCAAGAAATCGAAAGTCTCCGCTACGATACGATATCTCAATTAAAATTATTAATTTCCGAAGCTGAAAGTATCTTAGGCGAAATTCAACACCCAAGTCACCCAGCGGATGTCGAAACCGACTTGTTATTTCCCGACGCCCAAATTCAAGAATTTGCTCCGGTTAACTACGGCAATTATCAAGAGTTATTGACGGCGGCCGACTATGCCAAACAGGGAGATGCTTGTTTCTTTGAGAACCGCTATGAAGATGCGATCGCAGCTTACAATCAAGCCCTGCAAATTCAGCCGGATTTAGCCGATACTTGGAACAACCGGGGAGTTGTCCTCACTCGAATGCAGCGGTATCCAGAGGCGATCGCATCCTACGAACAAGCTACCACAATTCGCCCGACTTATCCCGACGCTTGGAACAACCGAGGCGTGGTATTATTGGAGTTGGAGAAGTACCAGGAGGCGATCGGCTGTTACGAACAAGCCATCCAAGCCAAACCCGATTACGCCGACGCTTGGAACAACCGAGGCGTTGCCTTTTCCAAAATGCAGGAGTACGAACAAGCCGTAATTTCGTACAATCAAGCCCTACAAGTCAAAAACGATTATACCGACGCTTGGAACAATCGAGGCGTGGCACTCTCCAAATTGCAAAAGTACGAAGCAGCGATCGAGTCCTACGACAATGCTGCTAAAATTCGACCTGACTTTTACAGAATATGGTACAATAAAGCCCGATGTTATGCGCTCCAAGGTAAAATAGATTTAGCAATTGAAAATTTAAAGCGCGCCCTGAATCTCAATCCTAATTTGTGCAAAGAGTTGGCAAAAACTGAAGCTGATTTGGAGAAGATTCGCGAACACGATGCCTTTAAGCAGTTGATCGGTTAATACATGGGAATGGGGGCGGGTACTGAGAAACCGGGTTTCTTGGAATAATTTCTGTTGAGTACGAGAAATAAGGGAAGAAACCCGGTTTCTGAGATTAGCGTACACCAACACTTTGCAAGTAGCGAGAAACCGGGTTTCTTGGAATAATTTCTGTTGAGTACGAACAATTTAGGAAGAAACCCGGTTTCTGAGATTAGGGTGTAGCCAGACTTTGTAAGTAGCGAGAAACCGGGTTTCTTGGAATAATTTCTGTTGAGTATGAGAAAT
>NZ_JAUBUN010000001.1:458398-470206 GCF_036702665.1 Microcoleus sp. Aus8_D2 | reverse complement strand
AAGGGAAGAAACCCGGTTTCTGAGATTAGCGTGTACCCAGACTTTGTAAGTGGCGAGAAACCGGGTTTCTTGGAATATTTTCGGTGAAGTACGAGAAATAAAGGAAGAAACCCGGTTTCTGAGATTAGGGTACACCAACACTTTGCAAGTAGCGAGAAACCGGGTTTCTACGAATATTTTCGGCTGAGTACGAACAATAAGGGAAGAAACCCGGTTTCTGAGATTAGCGTGTACCCAGACTTTGTAAGTGGCGAGAAACCGGGTTTCTTGGAATAATTTCTGTTGAGTACGAACAATTTAGAAAGAAACCCGGTTTCTGAGATTAGCGTGTACCCAGACGCGAGCAAGTAGCGAGAAACCGGGTTTCTACGAATAATTGCGGCTGAGTACGAGAAATTAAGGAAGAAACCCGGTTTCTGAGATTAGCGTGTACCAGAATTTGTAAGGTAGCGAGAAACCCGGTTTCGTACAACTTTTAGGAACTTACAAATATTTCTGCAATAACAAACCCATTTTCTCCTTAGTTGCGGGAGGAACTTTATCCAGTGGAGTCAGAATTGCATATTTCAAAGCGGAATGTGCCTCAGAAACCGGAGGATTTTCGGTTAGTCTCCGGACTGTTTCTTGAATTACTTTTTGGGCATTTTCCGCATTGCGGTGCAAGTTGGCGATTACCATTTCTACGGTTACGCTGTCGTGTCCTTCATGCCAACAGTCGTAATCGGTGACTAATGCTAAAGTTGCGTAGGCCATCTCTGCTTCTCTGGCTAATTTTGCTTCCGGCAAATTTGTCATTCCAATGACTGTCGCATCCCAACTGCGGTAAAGATTTGATTCTGCTTTTGTGGAAAATGCGGGGCCTTCCATGCAGACGTAGGTGCCGCCGCGATGCAGGGAAACGTCGGCGAGATTTAAAGATTCGATCGCGCTTACCAACACTTTAGCCAATTCGCCGCAAATCGGATCGCCAAAGGTGATATGACCGACTATTCCTTCTCCGAAAAATGTAGAAGCTCGATTTTTTGTGCGATCGATAAACTGATCTGGCACTACCATATCTAAAGGTTTGGCCTCTACCTTGAGGGAACCCACCGCTGACGCTGAGATTAAATACTCAACTCCCAGACTCTTCATGGCGTAGATATTTGCCCGATACGGCACTTCCGAGGGCAAAAAACTGTGATTTCGGCCGTGTCTGGCCATAAATGCGACGGGCGTACCGTCCAATGTTCCCACAATGGCTGCATCCGATGGCGCGCCAAAAGGTGTATCGATTTTTACCTCTTCCACATCCTTGAGGGCTTCCATTTTATACAAACCGCTGCCGCCGATAATGCCGATTTTTGCCTGTGCCATTTTACTCTCTGCCTCAGTTTTACAACAGTGATTCTATCGGGCCATCGTTAAGTTGGGGTAAAGATAATTTAATTTTTGTAACAATTGTTACTTTATATACACTATTGTGTTACATAATTATTGTGATCTTAATCACATTATATCTTCACTGAATCTTTAAAAATAAAATTACAGAGTTCTGTTACCTAATTGGAAGGTGTTAAAACGATGACAGTCAGTTCTGCTAATGTACCAAAAATCGCGATCGAGGCGATCGTCCAACGAATCTTTGCTTTCCGCCAAATTACGCCTCTCGACAGGCGGCTGCTGAAGTCTGCAATGCTTTCGACAAGCCGCCTCAACGAAAAGGAACGGTGTCAGATTAACCGAGTGCATCAGGGAATCCAAGATGGATTGATTCTGGTGGTGGAATAGATAGACTTTTAAAAAGGGTGCTTCAGTCTGTATCTGCTGGCGCTTGTTGCGGGTGATAATCTGATTTTGGCGATCGAGTTTTGAAATAAAAAATAAGATAATCTCCGATAGTTTCATTTGTCCGCAGCTAGAAAGGGCGATCGTTTTGTTAAAGTTTTACTGGCTGCGGATGTTTAGGATTCGGCATTAACTATTACGAATTAAAATTTAGCAGCCAAAAGCCTGTATAAGTCATGCCAGTATCATCCGGTTGCACTAACAGGAAATGCAATCCTTTACTCGATTGTTTGCGCTGTTGGTAAGTTTCGGCGGCGGCTTTTACTTCGCTATCTTCAAAGGTGGCGACAACCCATCGATCGGCTAATCCAGCTTCCAAAATCAATCCGTCGGGAACTCCGGCGATATAGTTTAAGGCGAAGGGTTTGGCTTCCTGAAGCCATCTCGCTAGGCGCATTGACTGTCGCCCGCCGTCAATTACTACTCCAGGTACGGGTACTGTTGAGGCTAGGCCTAAGTTCAGGGGTAATAGAAATTCGGGCATTTCTAGTATGGGGAGGGGACGCCCTGCGAAAGCTTCTACGATGTCGCCCGCTGGTAGCGATGCAAAACGCCAGCGATCGCCCCAGAGGTTTTCGGGTAGGGGGATTGGTGGAGGTGTTTCTAGGTCGATCGCCCGATAAGCTTCACCAGTATAATTAGGCAAACTGGAATATTCTTGGGCGCGTTGTTGCAGCAGGGTTTTCAGGGAGGCGGTGCGCCGAGTGGCTTCTACTTTGACACCCAAAACTTTGCCCGCAGCTTCGATTAAACTGAGAGACTGAGGTCTAAATACTTGAATGATGTCGGGCAAATTCTGGGTTTGAGCTTGCTGCTGGAATTGGGCCGCCAGCCAATTTGAGTTTGCTTCCGACTGGCGGCAAAGGGCGCTAAATTGAAATGTTTGTGCCGAGTCGCAGATGAGAAGTTCCCACAATGGTTTGCCGGTTTCGTCTCGGAGAGGGCGGCGGTAGAAATCGGCTTGCCAAATACGCATGGGAATTTAGATATAAGGTCTATGTAACTCGATCATTTTAATCTGGTTTGAATGCGCGATCGGGATTTAGGGGTTTTTTCGCGGGGGCTTACGTTTTACGGTCGTTTCAAGCCCTAGACAGGGAAATACGGGTTTCCCCGCGCTGGTTGGATGGCTGCTGTTTCTATTGATAATGTTTCAATCCCTAGTAGGGATTTATGGGTTTCCCCGCGTTTTGCAGCCCCTGCCGCGTCTTTTCCACCCAGTTTCAATCCCTAGTAGGGATTTATGGGTTTCCCCGCTCTAGTGTTTTCTATTGCATACTCTTCCCAATCTAAGTTTCAATCCCTAGTAGGGATTTATGGGTTTCCCCGCTCGGTTTGCCTTAAAAGTTTTTTCTAAAATGTCTTGTTTCAATCCCTAGTAGGGATTTATGGGTTTCCCCGCTCTGGCAGGACTTCCCGTGCTAGATCGTCACCGCCCGAGTTTCAATCCCTAGTAGGGATTTATGGGTTTCCCCGCTCGCCCGCCACGTCCATCACCGCGTCCGGGTGGTTGGTTGTGTTTCAATCCCTAGTAGGGATTTATGGGTTTCCCCGCACAAGCGAAACCGAATTTTCATTGCTGCCTACGCCGTTTCAATCCCTAGTAGGGATTTATGGGTTTCCCCGCAAAAGCAGGCGCAGGCGCAGGCTTGTAAGCATCAAGTTTCAATCCCTAGTAGGGATTTATGGGTTTCCCCGCCGCCGCCGGTGTTTGAAACCGTTGGTATATTTGGTTTTCAAGGTTCATTTGCGGGACTCCGATCCAAAAGTACCATTTCAGCCTTCGGTCTGTCAATACCCGATTTTTCATATACCCTTCAAACTATTGTCTGGCATAGGTTTCAGCAATCGCGGGAATCGTTTTTAGAAGATAGAAGCATCAAACCCTTGTGACACCTACATTATAGCCGAAAAATCTGACACTCCAAATTTTACACCTACCGATTCCCGCATTTTCAGAATTTACCGATCGCCCATGAGCAACAGATGCGGAGATTGCTTGGTTCCTGGCCATGACGGAAATACCCGATCGCTCCGTCAATCCTAATTTTTCAGCAAAACACACAGCCCGATCGCCCGAGCGAACCCACACCATCAATCCTATCCTGAGACCGATCGCACAAAAGCTATCATAAATAAACCATCAACCTCTACCATCCTCGCCGCATCATGAACCCTGCCCTCACACAATTTGGCACTCAAATGTCCCAACTCACAGGAGTTCGGGCAATTATGAAAGATATTATAGAAACTCTCAGAGCCGGCAACGGGCAGGAATTTATCAACTTAAGCGCCGGAAATCCGGTGATTTTGCCGGAAGTCGAGCAATTGTGGCGCGACTGTACTGCGGAACTTTTAGCGGGCCCAGAATACGGCGAAGTCGTTTGTCGCTACGGTTCCAGCCAAGGCTATCAGCCGTTTATCGATGTAGTATTGGCCGATTTTAACCAACGTTACAACCTCAATTTGACCGATCGCAACATCCTAATTACTCCCGGAAGTCAATCAATTTATTTCTATGCAGCCAACGCTTTCGGCGGCTACACCGCACCAATCGCCGACACTTCCGATCCAAAATCTCAAATCCGCAACCTAAAATCGATCGTTCTGCCGCTGAGCCCAGACTACACCGGTTACGGCGGCGTGAGCCTAATTCCCGAAGCAGTCATCGCCTGCAAACCCACCCTAGATATTGATGCAGCCGCCCACAGATTCAAATACCGCCCGGATTTCAGCCAACTGTCGATCGACGAAACCAGCGGATGCGTCATCTTTTCCCGTCCCTGCAACCCCACCGGCAACGTCCTCACCGACGGCGAAGTGCAGAAAATCGCCGATTTAGCAGCCGCTTTCGACGTGCCGGTATTGGTCGATTCCGCCTACGGCCCTCCCTTCCCCGCCTTAAACTTTACCGAAATGACTCCGATATTCGGTGGCAATATCGTCCACTGCATGAGTTTGTCCAAAGCCGGATTACCTGGTGAAAGAATCGGAATTGCGATCGGCGATGAAGGAATCATTAAAACTTTAGAATCTTTTCAGACCAATATGTGCATTCACTCGCCGAGATACGGACAGGCGATCGCAACTAGAGCCATTAAGTCCGGCGCACTAGCCGACATTTCTCTCAACGTAATTCGCCCGTACTATCAAAGCAAATTTGCAGTAGTTGAAACTACGCTAGAACACGCAATGCCGAAGGATTTGCCCTGGTTCTTGCATCGCGGCGAAGGAGCAATCTTTGCCTGGTTGTGGCTGAAAGATTTGCCAATGACTGATTGGGAAATGTACCAAGAATTGAAGAAAGTCGGTGTAATTGTCGTGCCGGGAAGTTCTTTCTTCCCCGGCTTGCGGGAAGATTGGCAGCACAAGCACGAGTGTTTGCGAATTAGTTTGACTGCGACGAATGATGAGATTGAAACTGCGATGAAACGTTTGGCTCAACTGGTGGAAAAGGTTTATTCCTCCTGAGAGAAAGCGCGATTTACTCGTTACCAGGCTGTGCCTGGTAACGAAGATCTGGAGGCTCTGCCTCCTTAATTCTATGCCGAGGCAGAGCCTCTGGGTATGGGTTCCCAGGCAGAGCCTTGGAACCAGTTACGGGTAAAATTTACCAGGTTGTACGATCGAATTGCCCTGTTTTGCCCGATCGACTTTCACTACCGACAATCGGGAAAAAGAGGAGACGGCATTGCCGTATCCCTAACTCATACCCCATATTCCTTCTCCCTTCCCCCTTTCCCGTAGGTTGTACAAAACATTACCAATGCCCCATACTCCATCCCCCATGCCCCATGCCCCATGCCCCATGCCCCATGCCCCATGCCCCATGCCCAAATTAAACCACCCGATAAACAAAACTCAAACTTGCCCAAACATTCACATCCAAAGCCAAATCCTCCGTCGCTATCCCCAGCTTCTGCACGCCCGGAATGCTAGCCGCGTGCAAATCTTCCAACACAGCCCGCGCCACATTTAAAGGATTCAATAGCACGACGGGCGCGGTATCCCTAATTTGCTGCGTTTCCATTGCAGCCAAAGCGCGATCGAACGGACTCTCACTAACTATAATTAACGTTTCCGCCAAGCCCAAAGCACCCGATACCGCCAACCCGAAAGCTCCAGTCGCCGGCACGCTCGCATTGTCCCCAGGAGCGATCGCCCGCAACATCCCCCCCTCCGTACCCAGCACTGACAGCCGTCCCGCGCTGTCACAGCAGAACACCGCAGCATAAACCGGGCGATCGCTCTCGTTATATAATCTATATTGAATTCGGCTGGCGATCGGCAGACTTAGTATACCCAAGTTACTCGATTTATCGGTTTCTCCGCTCAGGGGTTGCAAGCGATAATCGCCGCTCGCCCGCACCGACTCCCGCTCCACCATCACCCGCGCTTGCGGCGCCAGAGTTGCCAAAACCGCCCGCACTTTCAGCCGGGAAGATGTCTCATTGACAGTCAGCCGCAGCAACTTCGCCGCCTGCAATGCTTTCAACTGCGGAGTCAACCGCTGTACCGCCACTTTAACCGCTTCTCCCCCGTCGCCCTGAGTATCGGGAATCGGCATTTGGCCGACAGAAAACAAACCGTAGCGGCCTTGATACAAAGCAGGCTCGTAAGCGGCAGGAGTCTGAGCGACAATAGTTTCAGGGACTCTCCCGAAGCGAAAGTCAGCCGGTTGCTCGCTCCCTACTGCTGAAACTTGCGGTACAGTGGCGAAAGCACTGGTAGCATCCACCCGCTCGATTCTTTCCAAACCAGAGTCTAAAGCTACTGTCAAACCGATGTTTCGCGGCAATACCCGAATTTCTTCCCTCACTAAATCGCCGGGTGTTAATTGCCTTTCTGTACGATCGAGCTTATCTAAAATTTGAGCTTTCGCAGATAAACCGGTGCGCGATCGCAGCAAAAATCGTGAAGCATTGCTATCCCCTAGGGAATCGCCCTCCGCAGCATCCACAGCAAACACAGAGTCCGCGCAACACTCCAAAACCCCAGGCGACAACCCGCCCAGCCACAACTGCACAGTTTTGCCACCATCTTCCACCGCCGTCACAGCCCCGTCAGCAGCAGCCGAATTCAACATTAAACTTGCCAAATTCAGCGTCGGCGGTGCGGTTAAATCGTCATGGCAAATTTGCGGTTGTTGCGATAACCCCGCCATTTGCTCGACTGTGCCCGCCGCGCGACTAAAACTGACGCTGAAACTGCTAGCGGGAGTTGCCAACCACAGAGTTTGGGTGAGCGCATAGGTAAACAAACCCGCAGTAAATCCGTTCCATTCTTGTTCGGCAGCGATTTGGGAATTGGCGGCCGCGGCCAGTACGGCGAGCGCAGAACGGTGATTTGGGCGGGAGTTGAGGCCTTCGGCAAACGTTAATTCTGCGAGGCTTGGCTGCCCGATGGTGGGGCGGGGACGGGAACGAATGCGAAAGTTGCCGTTTTTGGGGAAACCCGGATAGGTGTGACTGGTATCGAGGATGGCGATCGCATTTTCTGTGGCGAGCGATCGTACCAACTGCAACAGCGTTTCCTCTAAAATATCGTTTACCGATCTATTTGCTAACAGCGGTACCACGTCATCCGCCGGTACTAAACTATTTTGCATTTTTGCCGGAGAGTCGATCGAACTAACTCGACTACCGCAACCGCTAAAGTGAAAAACCACCACATCACCAGGTTTTGCTTGTTCGCTCAAATGAGTTACAAAAGCCGTCTCGATATTTTCCCTGGTAGCGCGAGCATCAGTCAAAGTCAGAATGTCCGACGGCGCAAACCCAAACCGATATATCAGCAATTCCCGCTGCAATTGGACATCCGTCACACAGCCATGGAGAGGCGAGTCTGGATATTTGTCAACGCCCACCAACAAAGCCAATTTACGGGCTGTCGGCTGGGCTAAAGCTTGGAGGTAGCGCGATCCCAACCGCAACCACCCAGCCTCGCTGATTCCCAGTGCAACCAGCACCCGGCCAGCTTGCTGCAAAAATTCCCTCCGCTTCAGTCCCATTTTTAAATAGCTTTGGATTTTATGTTTTGAATTTTAAGTTAAATTCCCCTCAATCATCATCTTAGGGGAATTCAATTAGATTGTGACAGTTAATTATTAAGATAATGTTTAAGTTTTAAGTTTTGAGTTTTAAGTTTTAACTTGCAAATTTAAAACTCAAAACCCAAAATTAAAAAATCTTCAGAATGTCGCCAGCACCCAAGTTGAAGACTTAAATCTCGTAACTGAAAATATTCATGGCCTTCGCCAATTCGGCGGCGACTTCGGGTCGAGAAAACTGCGGGGGCGGCAATTTCCCAGCGCGCAGCATCTCGCGCACTTTCGTACCAGACAAATGCACCCGCTGTTCGGGAGTGCTGGGACTTGTTTTAGTTGTAGCCATTTGTTCGGTCAGCGTGCAATAGAAAGCGTGCTCGAATTTCATCGGCACAATTCCTAATTCTGAGGGTTCAAATTCGTCAAAAATGTGTTGGGCATCGAAAGTGCCGTAATAATCGCCAACTCCAGCGTGATCGCGCCCTACAATAAAGTGAGTGCAGCCGTAGTTTTTACGAATTAAAGCGTGAAAAATTGCTTCTCTGGGCCCGGCGTAGCGCATCGCCGCCGGATTAATTGCTAAAATTACGCGCTCTTTTGGATAGTATTTATCTAGCAGAATTTCGTAGCAGCGCATTCGCACGTCAGCAGGGATATCGTCATCTTTAGTTGTCCCGACTAGCGGGTGTAAAAATAATCCGTCTACTGTTTCTAAGGCACATTTTTGGATATATTCGTGGGCCCGGTGGATGGGGTTTCGGGTTTGGAAACCAACTATGGTTTTCCATCCTTTTTCTTTGAACAGCATTCTCGATTTTGCCGGGTCAATTTGGTATTGCGGAAACCGGACATCTAGTTCGCGTTCCAGCAGCCAAACTTCGCCTGCGAGGTTAACTGGCCCGGATTGGTCTACTACTTGAACGCCCGGATGTTTGAGGTCGTCGGTGCGGTAGACGTTGAGGGCTTCTTCTTCTTTGCTGTAGCGGTATTTTTCTGCGAGTTCCAAGATGCCGACAAATTCGCCAGCGGGGGAGTCGAGGCGGACTAAGGTGCCTTCGGTGAGGGTGTCGGCGACTGCTTGGCTGACTGGGAGGGTGATGGGAATCGACCACGGGAGGCCGTTGGAGAGGCGCATTTCTTTGACTACCGATCGATAATCAGCTTCTGGCATGAACCCTTTGAGAGGACTCAGGGCGCCGATGGCGATCATTTGCAAGTCGGAGATCGATCGATCCGAAAGCTGGACTCGCGGCAGGGACTCTGCTTTGTCAAAAAATTCCTGTCTTTGGTCTAGTGTGGCAATGCGGTTGACCAGGATGCCGCCGTGAGGGGCAATGCGGTCTGAATGCTGGCTCATGTCGATTTGAAGTTGTTGGTTTTAGCTGCCAGAGTACATAGTACCAAGTGCAGGCTGTAAATCTACATTATTTTTTAATTTTTCTGGAGTTGTGCAGAACGCTGGTGAAGGCGGGGCTGTATTTCTTTAAACTGCAAACTCGCACTCAAAACTCTCAAATTTCTTGTCTTATCATGCCCAGTCGATTACCATCATAAAAACGGTTTGTAGTGCGGACTTCAGTCCGCAGCATTTTGCGGACTGAAGTCCGCACTACGAACGGCTGGTAGTGCGGTTAATCGATCGGACACGATATCACGTTTGCACTTGAAATTCTTCGGGCGCTATTCCCCAATTTACCCAGCTAATTGCTTCTTTAGCCGTTAGCGCAGCCCTCGAAGAGGATCGCACTTGTGGCGGCACTCGCAAAGCATGAATGTGTCCCGTACTCGGACAAGTCATCTTTAACAAATAAATTGGCTCTATGTCAACATCATTATCAATTTTTAACAAAGTATATTCTTGCCAAGTATCCAATTCTATTGCTTGTAATTCTTGACAAATTCTCGGATAGCCGATCGCCCCAATCAACACCCGCCACACTTCCGCATTCTTTTCTGTTAGCAGCCATGAAGCCTCCCAAGACTGCGGCGGAACTTGACCGATGCTTTCCGGTAGCAGCACGCCACGATAAGAGTATACCCTGAAGTTGTCAGCAAATTCGATGGCGGGCTGACATAAAGCGTGGAGCAAATATTCGCTGTCAAAATGAATTTTTCGCGGGCGATCGCACACAAAGCACTTTTTCTCAAACGGGTAAATCCAGCCGCAGTTTTCGACTAAGGCTTTAAAGGCTGAGTACAAAGAGCGATCGCACTCCAATCCTAACACCTCAATACAAAAATCAACCCAACTTCCGTGACAGGCCGAAAGTTCGGATAAGATCCAGTTATTATTATAGGTTATATTGACAAAAAATTGGTGAAATCTCCCGCCCATCTTCTTTGCTAATTTGGCATAAACTTCGTCTTTAACATGAATTTGGAATTGACGGATTAGTTGAGCGTACAGCGGGTTATAGAGTTGGCTGTAAATCTGATTTTCCAGTTTCCGTTCGAGTTGACTTCTTAATGTATCATACAATTCATTATGAATTTTGTCTCGAATTTCGCTACCAGTTTCCAGACCAGAATCGCGTATCCTTAGCCGTTCAAGAGCTTTCAAAGCTGTGTAAGGGCTGTCGCAGAAAATAATTTCCGGTTCCCGACAGCCAATGATGTTGTAGGCGGTGTGGATGGCGGCTGTCGCGAGGAGGCGATTCCCTACGGGATAGCTACGCTTCACGAGGAGTGCGATCGACAGTCCAATTTGCCGCCACTTTTCGCGATAAATGGGAATTAGCGCTGTTTGTTCGGGAGTAAGTGCGATCGTTCGTACAGTCATATTATTTAATTTATGATAAACAACATTAATCAGGTTCGTAGTGAGGACTTCAGTCCGCATCAAATAAGAGAGGACTGAAGTCCTCACTACAAACCTATTATTTGTATAAATTAACTATTTTTTGCAAAACCCCTAAAATTAGAGGAAGATTATCGAGATAATAAACATCATCATCAATCATTAAATTATTTCCTTCTAATTTAATAAACCGCCAGACAATGCCCGTAGTTACGCAGCCAAATACGGCAGGTATTGAATTTTGTTGGCGTTGATTAAATAGCTGAGCCGCCACCATTTGCGCGGCACACTGTGGCAGACAAGATTCTATTGCTCCGCCTTTCGTTTCTCTGACTGCAAAAAACGGAACTTTAATTTCAAAATCCAACGGCACGGAAGACAGTATAAAGTCGCATTCTCCATGCAATCCCCGAGAAACATCTACATCAAATGACCAACCGGAAAATATAGAAAATTGTCTGTTATTTTTTTCTCTAGACTCTAACAAAATAGGAGAAATAATCCGTTCCGAACGTTCTTTTGCCGTTGTAACAGCAGTGTGAGAACTAATTTCGAGGGCTTTCCACAGCCATTGGGAGGGTTCTAAAGGAATAACCTTGGTACTCAAAATAGGACTGAGTGAGATCTCCAATCCAAACCGCTCTTTTAATTGTTGAAAAGTGAAGGATTTGTAGGACATATTTCTCTGATAAGTCGGTTGACACAAACATCACTTTGAGATTTAAAGCGAGTTTAAAAACGCTAAAATCCCTTGGATACAAAAGTTAAACCAAAGCAACCCGGTTTCGGGGATAAATCTTGGTTTGTCAGCGAAGTATCTAGGCAGAAACCGGGTTTCTAACCCACCCTGTGTAAGTCTTAATATAGCAACCATTGCAGAATTTGTGAACCTCTCTTTTCTTCCCGATCTCAGGACGATAACTAAATCCGACTTCCTTCTTCCTGATGACCGATAACTGATGACTGATAACTAATGACTTCTTCATTCTTCCTGATGACTAATGACTAATGCCCAATGCCCAATGCCCAATGCCCAATGCCCAATGCCCAATAACTAATGACTAATGACTAATGACTAATGACTGATGACTAATGACTGATGACTGATGACTAATGACTGATGACTAATGACTGATGA
>NZ_JAUBUN010000001.1:407799-458298 GCF_036702665.1 Microcoleus sp. Aus8_D2 | reverse complement strand
CTGATGACTAATGACTAATGACCTGTTTGGCCAATGCCCAATGCCCAATGCCCAATGCCCAATGCCCAATAACTAATGACTGATGACTAATGACTAATGACTAATGACTGATGACTAATGACTGATGACTGATGACTAATGACTAATGACCTGTTTGGCCAATGCCCAATGCCCAATGCCCAATGCCCAATGCCCAATAACTAATAACTAATGACTAATGACTAATGACTAATGACTAATGACTTCTAAACATTTAACCACTGAACGAGTATCTTGGGTGCTGGCAACAAAATAATTAACAAAAGCCCGATCGCCAGCAACCCCAAAAAATCCCGGCGATCGTCCAATTCACTGACATCATTCAACGCAGGTTCGTCGTTGAGGGGCGTCAAAAACAAAATAATTGCCCACAGCAGCAAACCCTGTTCCAAAAAAGCCAGCAGCAGCATACAAAGTCTAGCAAATTGCCCGATCGCCATACTCGCCCGCTGGCCGAACATCGCGTGTACAATGTGTCCGCCGTCGAGTTGTCCCACAGGCATTAAATTAAAGGCTGTCACGATCAAACCCAAATAACCCGCCACCGCTACCGGATGCAAATCAATCGCTGTTTGTGCATTGAAAGCGCCGCCCAAGGTTAATTTGCTCAACAAAGTCATCAGCAGCGAAAATTTCGGACTAAAAGAATCAAAATTTAACATTCCCGACTTGTTAGACAGCGGTACAATTGTCGAATGATCCAAACCCCAAATCAACAACGGCACTGTCGCGACTAAACCCGCCAGCGGGCCGGCAATACTGATGTCAAATAAAGCTCGGCGGTTGGGAATTGGACTCCGCATTTGAATGAAAGCGCCAAAAGTTCCTAAGAAAAAAGGAACCGGAATAAAATAAGGCAAAGTCGTGCGAATTTTGTAGAATCTGGCAGCTAAATAGTGACCAGATTCGTGAATCCCCAAAATTGTAATCAGAGCCAGCGAGTAAGGCAAACCCTGGAGCAACATATACGGGTTGGACTGCAAAAATTTTTCAGTAACTCCGGCAATTTTCGAGCCAACAATTGTAGTTGTAAATACCGTAATCAGCACCAAAGCTAATGCAAAAAATGGCCTACTTATAGATGCGGTTTTGACCGAAGATTCCGCGGATTGGTGGCTGGGATTGGGAACTATGGCAAAAAAAGGTTGACCGCTCAAGCTATTTTGAAATATGACTAAAAAGCGATCGCCAAAATGCTGCTCCACATTCTCCCGAATCGCCTGATAAGCCGCCTCCGGGTTCGTGCGCAACTGTCCCCGACAAATGACAGCCTGCGGCCGAAATTCCAAATCTCGCAAACAAAAAATTGACCAAGGAAAACAATCGCGCAAGCTTGCTTCTTCCTCGGAATCGATCGGGCGCAGGGGCGGTTTTGGCTCTGTCGGTTCACTCCCAGAGCCTGCTACCTGCTCAGGCGTGGAGGCGATAATTTCCTTGCGCCCCAACTGTACCAAAAACCAGTACAAAAAAGGGCAAACCAGAAAAGGTATAATTACCAACTCGGGCGGTACTTTTTTGCTCGCGCCGTTAACTAAAAGCCAACCGCTCCAAATCAGCGCCGGCGCCATCATTACCAGCCACAGCAGCCATACCGGAGTTCGCGTGATGCGGCTGGTGCTGCTCTGCAACAAGTAGTAAGATATCCACCCCAATACCAGCAACCATAGTAAAAAGAACATAATATTTATTCCATGCCTCTCAATACTTCCTTGAAACAACAGAGTTCAGTCTCCAAACAGCCCAAGCTCGTGCTGGCAAATATTTTTGCTTTCCCACCTAACCGGGATACCCTGGGTGCGACAGCTTATTTCATTGTAGAAAACGAATCGAACATCCTGGTAGATTGTCCCGCTTGGGATGAGATTAACCTAGCCTTTTTGCGGGAAAACGGCGGCGTGCGGCTGCTGTTTCTCACCCACCGCGGCGCTATCGCCAAGGCGCGGGAGATTCAGGAAGCTACGGGCTGCGATATCCTGATTCAAGAGCAGGAAGCTTATTTGCTCCCCGGATTGAAGCTGACGGTTTTTGAGCGAGAATTTTCTGTGAGCGATCGCATAAAAGTATTGTGGACTCCCGGCCACTCTCCTGGTTCATCTTGCCTTTATGATACTGGCAGCAGTGGAGTGTTGTTTACCGGCAGACACTTGTTACCCAACCGAGAAGGCGCCCCGACACCGCAGAGAACGGCAAAAACTTTTCACTGGCCGAGGCAAATTAACAGCGTCCAGTCAATTATCGATCGATTTTCGGCCTCAACTCTGCAATATATCTGCCCCGCTGCGAATACTGGTTTTTTGCGCGGAAAAGGATCGATCGATCGAGCTTTTGAACAATTAACCAATCTGGATTTAACAGTTTGTTTGCAGTCCAAGCCCGAACCCTAAATGTATCGTGTACCATCAAAAAAAGGTTTGATATCGTGTCCGCTCGATCGATCGCAATAAAATTCGTTCGTTGTGCGTCCTGGCGTCCGCAGAATGAAAGCGGACGCCAGGACGCACTACAAACCCTTTTTGTTATGCTAATTAACTGGACATGATATGACGCCCGAATTATAGCGGTAAGGTGCGCCGAGGGACACCCGATATTATTCAGTCTCTTAGAGAGGGACGAAAGTTTGTATAGTGGTAGTTTAAACCGCCGAGGCTTATGGAAAAAACCGAAAAACAAAAAATGCTCGCCGGCGAATTGTATTTAGCAGCAGACGAGCAATTAATTGCCGAGCGCCAGCGAGCCCGCCGCCTCGCCAGAATCTACAATTCTACCCGCGAAGACGAACCCGAGAAACGGTTAGAAATCCTTGCCGAATTGTTCGGTGCAATCGGCCAAAAAATTGAAATCGAGCCGCCTTTTTACTGCGACTACGGCAGCAATATTTATGCGGGAAACGGATTGTACATGAATTTTGGCTGCGTGATTCTCGACTGCAATCGAGTTAACATCGGCGAAAATTTGCTGTGCGCCCCCAACGTACAAATTTACACCGCTTTTCATCCCACCGATCCGAAAATTAGACTTTCTGGCCGAGAGCTCGCCGCTGAAATTAATATTGGTAATAATGTTTGGATTGGCGGCGGGAGTATCATTTGCCCGGGAGTCACTATTGGCGACAATAGCACGATCGGCGCAGGCAGTGTTGTTGTCAAAGATATTCCCGCAAACGTCGTGGCGGCAGGGAATCCTTGCCGAATTATCCGGCATCTACCTTGATGTGGTACGATCGACTCACTGGCGCGATCGGCTTTTTGGAGCTTTACACAAAAATTTTAGAGACTAGAACCGCCAGTTTGAGATTTTTCAGGTAAAATCCCCGGAAAAATCTGCGGCAAAAATCTCAAATCTCAAATCTCAAATCGCTTAATTTCTCCCTCCAGGTTTCCCCACTACCAAGCTTTTCTTATGACGACTGCAACAGTTTATCCCAGCGCACCCGAACTCGGCACCGACGACTACATAGCAGTGGGTTTAGCCACCTGCTTCATCAAAGAAGAAGGCGAAGTTCATCAAGTAAAAGTAATCGAACCTATCCCCTCAGCAGCTTTGCAAGCAATTGTCAAGGGAATTCCCACATCTTATGAAATGGCTTGGGGGACGACTTTAGGATCGATACTCGACGGCGAATCACCTAAAAGGCTGCCGGAATTCCCCGCCGAAGCTCAGTTTAGCGAAGAATTTGGCTTTCGGGCGATCGCCGCAGCCCGCACTTACAAAATCCGCCCCGAGGCTCAAGTACACATTCCCTTAGGAACAGTTCGCAACGACTTTACCTATTCCTTAGAACGCAAAAGAGTGCTCAACACCGAGCGCGTCATTCGCACTGAAGACAATGTGAAACAGCACGAACACACTCACAAGGTTCTTTAAACAAATCGCCCAACAGCAGCAATTTAGCAGCGAAAATAATTTTGAGTTTTGAGTTTTGAATTAAAGATTTAACAAATTTTTAGTTGATTAATAACTCAAAACTTTTAATATTTTATGATTGAGGCAACGCCATAGATCTCAAGGTAGGTGCGCGCTGCGCATCTTGCCCAATTGACATAAATTACTAATAACAGTTAACAAAACTATTAACTTGTTGAATAATTAAATTGTTGAATAAATATTGTACTTTCTCAAAAACATGGTACAATCTGATTCCAGTCAGACAAGGTGAGCCGGCCGGCGGGAAAAAATTAAAAAATCCCCGCAATTAGTGAATGCTAGTAGTTTCAGACTACTGGGAGGCGGGCGAGTTCATCGCAGGTGAGCTGAGAATTTCAATCTCACAAATTGGTCAAACCATGCGAAGCTTTGCGAAAGTGAAGTGGTGGAAATTAACTCAAATATTGCCAGCGAGATTTAAGGGCGAATACGATATTCGCTACAAAATCTCGTTGTTAATTTTGGGCCTAACAATTCTGGCAGCTAGCATTGCTGCTTCTATCAGCTATCAAAGCGTGCGCAGCTTAATTATTAACAATTTAGAGCGAAATGCTTTGTTAGAAGTTAAGGAGCGCGGTAACAAGATCGATCGCTGGATTGGCACTAGAAAGACAGAGATCGAAACCCTCGCCAACACTCCTCCGGTGCGATCGATGAATTGGTCTGTGGCAGGGCCATATTTAAAATCGGAAGTAAATCGACTGCAAGATTTCAAACATTTTGCATTGATTGAACCCGACGGTTCTTATTTTACCACAAAAGTCGGCAGAGCTTTGATTAATGTTAGCGATCGCCAACACTTCAAAAAGGCAATGGCTGGGGAAGTCTATGTTTCAGATCCTACCATTTCTCGCACGCTCAAACAACAAAGTATTGTTCCCATTTCGGCTCCAGTGTGGTCAAATTCGGCAAATTCTCTGGAGAAAACAACCTCCAAGCCGATCGGAGTAATGAACGGTGTCATTAGCATCGAGCGAATTGCGGAAGTAGTAGGAAAGCTGGAATATGGGGCAGGAACTTACGCTTTTGTACTCAATTCTCAAGGAGTGCCGATTGTCCATCCCGACGCTCGGTTAATGGGAAATATCGACAAAGCCACTCCCAGTTTTTTAGAGTCCGCAGATACTAATTTGGCAAATGTAACCAGGGAGATGGTTTATCAAAAAACGGGCATTATACTGACTCAAATCAACGACGCCAGAGTTTATGTTGCCTATCTTCCCCTAGAACAAGCTGAATGGTCGATCGCCCTGGTAATTCCCAGCGACAATCTCGAAAAAGAACTGTTCGCCTTAAATATATTAGCAGCAGCAGCCACCGGACTGACCGCCACAGCTATTTTGGCAGCAATGACGACACTGGAGCTGTTAGCGCAAAAGCGCATCCGCACTCGCGCAGAAGCCCTGATCCACCGATTGACAGGCCGCATTCGTGCTTCCTTGGATCTCGATCGCATCCTGCAAACTACAGTAGACGAACTCGGTACCTTGCTAAAGCTCGAGCGAGCAATTTTCGGCTGGTACGACCCCCGACAAGATACTGTAGAATTTTGCTGGGAATATTGCCGGGAAGGTTTACCGGGGCGCTTGGGAATCTTTGGCGATCGAGCAGGGCCCTCTGGAGATTTAGCTGCACGGCTGCATCGGTGCGAAACGATACTTCTCAAGAAAACCTCCGCCCCTGATGCCACAGAGTCTCAGGAAGTGGCGCATCTCGAACTCACAGACAGCCACTACGCAGCCGTACCCGTACTGACTCAGACTAATCGGTTGGGATATCTGTTCGCCACTGCTAATCGGCGGTTTGCGACACTCGACGAAGTGGAAGTTTTGGAAACAATTGCAGACTCACTGGCGATCGCAATTTCCCAATCCCAACTCCACGGGCAAATTCAAGAAGAACTCAAACTTTTGGAAGAAGTATTAGCCCAACTCAGAAGAACCGAAGAGCATTTAGTACAAAGCGAAAAAATGACAATAGTCGGTCAACTCGCCGCCGGAATTGCCCAGGAAATTAACAACCCAATTAACTTTATTTACGGCCGCCTGATTCACGTCAACGATTATCTCAAAGATTTGCTGAATATACTTCGCCTTTATCGCGAACAATATCCCGAACCAGTGCCGGTAATTGTCAAACAAATAGAGACCTTCGACCTAGATTTTATCAGCGAAGACTTGCCGCAAATTCTCAACTCTCTGAAAATAGGAACCGATCGCATTCGCCAGATAGTCCTGGCTTTGCGGAACATTTCACTTCCAGACGAAGCCAACAAAGAACGCGCCAACCTTCACGAAAGCATCGACAATATTCTGCTGCTGCTCGCTCACCGACTGGATCAAAAAATCTTAGTAGTCAAAGAGTACAGCAACCTGCCACCAATTTTGTGTTATCCCGGTCAACTGAGCCAAGTCTTCGCAAATATCCTCAGCCATGCGATTGATGCTGTTACAAGCATTCACAAATTCGATCAAACTATTACAATTAAAACAGATATTGTCGAGCATTCTACAGGTAGGTTTATTGCAGTATCCATCGCCCACAACGGCTCCCGAATTCCGCCGGAAATTCAACACAGAATATTTGACCCGTTTTACCATACTAAATCCTTGAAAAATTTTACAGGATTGGGGCTGTCGGTTTGCTATAAAATTATTGTAGAATTGCACGGCGGCCGGCTCACAGTTAAATCTCCAGTGCCATCTCAAATTCTCTCTCAAATTCTCTCTCAAACTGGGGGCGGAGCTGAGTTTATAGTAGAATTGCCGATCGTTTGAACTCGTTTCCCGCAGCATTAAATGCGGTCAAAATTCCTGACAGGGCGATCGCAGCGTTAACCCGTGCAGTAATCTCAGCAGCAATGGTTGGTACGGTCGAGATTGCGGCATCCTGAATTCTACTACTTGATAAATAGTCTGCTATATAATACAGCTAATCGTGGCATTTTTCAACAGTCAATCGTGAAACAAATGTGACTTAAAAATGAATGAATTATGAAATATCGCAGTTTTACTAAAGTTTAGTGTAAACTAAAACAGTCGATGAGAATATTTTACTGATAACATCTCAGAGTTAACAAAAATGGATGCAGGCACTACCGTCTTCCTTTCCTTGGGATTAGCAGCAGATGCTTTTGCTGTTGCTGTTTCTAGCGGTTTAGCAATCAAACACATGAAAGTCAATAAAGCTTTAAAAATCGCCTTATTTTTTGGCGGCTTTCAAGCTTTGATGCCAGTCATTGGATGGTTGATTGGTCTCAGTTTTAGTTCTTGGATTACACCGCTCGACCATTGGATCGCTTTCGGGCTGTTGAGCTTCATTGGCGGTAGAATGATTTACGAATCGCTGCAAAGTGAAGAATGCGAGAAAAAGTTCAATCCCTTAGATACGGGGACTTTGATAACGCTGTCGGTGGCGACGAGTATCGATGCCCTCGCCGTTGGCATCGGATTTGCTGTTTTGAAAGATGCGATCGCTCCGGCGGTGACTGCGATCGGATTTATTACTTTCTTTTTAGCCTTCGCAGGCGTGTTTATCGGTCACAAGTGCGGCAACTTGTTTGCGAATAAAATTGAGATTTTGGGTGGAGCAATTTTGATTTTTATTGGCAGCAGAATCTTGTTTGTGCACTTGACAGAAGTGCCATTGGTCATTGGTCATTAGTCATGGGGCATGGGGCATGGGGCATGGGGCATGGGGCATGGGGCAAACAGGCCAAACAGGTCATGGGCCAAACAGGTCATTGGGCATTGGGCAAACAGGCCAAACAGGTCATGGGGCAAACAGGCCAAACAGGTCATTGGTCATTGGTCATTGGTCATTTTAGCCTGAGCGAAGCCGAAGGCTGGTCATTGGCCAAACAGGCCAAACAGGTCATTGGTCATTCGTCATTGTACGCACCGTAACATCAGCAGTCTCTGAGGGTTCTAATTTCCAATTGCCAATTCCCAATCAACAATTCCCAATCAACAATTACCAACTACCAATTACCAACTACCAATGACTAATGACTAATGACTAATGACTAATGACTAATGACTAATGACTAATGACTAATGACTAATGACTAATGACTAATGACAAATGACTAATTCCCCAAAAATGCTATAACAGCAATATTGCATTAAAGGATAAAAATTCCGTGCTAAAACTTTACGGCCAAGGTCGCAGCAGGGCGTCAATTGTCAAGTGGTATCTCGAAGAAATTGCGGTTCCCTATGAATTCGTCCTGCTGGATATGCAAGCAGGGGAACACTTGCAGCCTGAGTTTCTTGAAATTAACCCGATCGGCAAAGTACCGGCAATTGTGGACGGAGATTTTAAACTTTGGGAATCCGGGGCAATTTTGCTGTATTTAGCTCAAAAATATGGTAAGATGCCGGAGACTTTGGAGCAGCAAGCCCAAATCGTGCAGTGGGTCATCTTTGCTAACGCTACTCTCGGCCCGGGAATATTTGTTGAAGCCAGCCGGGAACGCGAAACCCCGAAAATGTTAGAACCGTTAAATCGCATCTTTGAGAAACAGCCGTTTTTAATGGGCGATGAATTCGGTGTCGCTGACGCAGCAGTCGGGTCAATGTTGATCTACATTCCGATGATGCTACAACTAGACCTCAGTGCTTATCCGGCTGTTTTAGATTACATGAAGCGGATCTCGGAAAGACCGGCTTTCAAAATTGCGATCGGCGGAAGTTGAATGAAGAAGGAAGAGGGCATTAGTGTCAACTTAGGATCGGGAATTAAATAATTTACACAAGTTTGTGGGATGGGCGGGAGAGCCCGTCATGAAGGGACGGGCGTCTCGCCCGTCCCACAAGAATAAAAGTGTAAGTTATTTAATTTTCATTCCTTAACATCTTATGTAGCGCCAGACTACTCTTTGACGCCACAGCCCAGATCCCCCCTAGCCCCCCTTGAAAAAGGGGGGGACAAGAGTATTTTCTGGCGTCCCCACAAAACTTAACAGCTAAAATCAGGGGCCATTGGTGAATTGCCCCTGATTTTTAATGAAATCAAACTTATCTGAACCCGACAGCCGCTTGCCAGACAAAAGCCAGCAGCAAGAAAAACACGGGAATCACTGGCAAAACATTAACCAAAGGGTCAAAGATCGCATAAGCCTCGGGCAGTTTAGCCAACAGTAATGCAGCTTCCATGAATCAACCTACCTATCCAACACAATTTTCATAATTGTCGCATATCTTTACCCACAGGACGATCGCGATCGATCGACAGTTGGTGCCAGCCAGTGGGCAAACTCTTCAGTAAATCGATCGGCCAAAATCGCCTCCCGCATCCTCCCAGTAAAGCGAATCAACTCCGTTACGTTGTGCAGCGCTAGCAAAGTATAGCTGAGTGCTTCCTTCGCGCGCGCCAAATGTGCCAAATAAGCCCGACTGAATTTTTGGCAGGTATAGCAAGGACAAGACTCATCCAGCGGAGCAAAATCCTCGCGAAACCGAGCATTTTTCAAATTCCAGCGTTCCCCGCGCACAAAAGCTGTCCCGTGACGGCCCAGGCGAGTCGGAATCACGCAGTCAAACATATCTACGCCGCTGGCCACAGCTAAGGCCATTTCGCGATAGGTGCCAATCCCCATCAAATAACGCGGTTTATTTGCAGGTAACAAGGGCGCAGTAACTCTCACAATCTCTGCAATCAAATCCCCCGATTCGCCGACGCTCACCCCGCCGATCGCATAACCGGGCAAATCTAAATCTACCAACTGGTTCGCGGCGCGCGATCGCAAATCTGGAAAAACACCCCCCTGGACGATGCCGAACAAAGCTTGCTCCGGGCGCGAGTGAGCTTGCATACAGCGTTGCAGCCAGCGGTAAGTGCGATTTGTCGCCGCCTCCACCTCGTCCCGTGTAGCGGGGTAAGGCGGACACTCGTCAAAGGCCATAATCACGTCAGCGCCTAACTCGTTCTGAATTTCGATCGACTTTTCCGGCGTTAAATTAATGATGCGGCCATCGCGGGGAGCTCGAAAAGTCACTCCATTCTCCGAAATAGTCCGCATTTGGCTCAAGCTAAACACTTGAAAGCCGCCCGAATCTGTGAGAATCGGGCCGGGCCAAGCCATAAATTTGTGCAATCCGCCGGCGCCTGCGACAATCCGTTCCCCGGGCTGCAAGTGCAAGTGATAAGTATTTGCCAAAACCATTTGAGAACCCGCGTCCTCAAGATGTGCCGGCGTCAAGGTTTTGACATTAGCCAACGTCCCCACAGGCATAAATTTAGGCGTTTCCACAATACCGTGGGGAGTGGCAAAAACTCCTGCACGTGCTTGGGTATGGCTGCAATTAGCCTGACATTTAAAAGAAAATCTCGCCTTGTCTTCAGTCATTAGTCACCGTCGATCGTTAACCGCTACTGGGCAGTCGTTGTTATCTAACCTATTGTTGATGACATCGCGACCAAAAACTCACAACCTCGCCCAAAAACGGATACAAGCCCCCGCAGGGCTGTAGTGGAGGGCAAAAAATTTTAGACCCTAGTTCCTGCTCCCAGATTCATCAGAGCGAGTCAATCTAAAATCGAAAAATGGAAAATCTCAAATCTAAAATCTTTTAGACCCTTACAAGCCCCCGCAGGGCTGTAGTGGAGGGCAAAAAATTTTAGACCCTAGTTCCTGCTCCCAGATTCATCAGAGCGAGTCAATCTAAAATCGAAAAATGGAAAATCAAAAATCTTTTAGACCTTAGTTCTACCTCCCAGATTCACGGCGCTGCGAGTCAATCTAAAATCGAAAAATGGAAAATCTAAAATCGACTGACTGACGATTAAAATGGGGAATCATCCTCATCCAATTGCAGATCCCAGTTGCCTGATAGTACCTGATCGACAACTGCATCCAAAGCCGCAGCATTTAAATTCCGGGCGACTTGCTCTTGCAAAGGATTGGACAGGGGAATTAACCGCAACTGCCGTCCCTCTTGAATCAGGTCAAAATAAGCACCTTCTTCAGGAGACTGTTTCAGTTCCAGGTAATCAAAACTATATACGTTCAAATAAAGCGCGTGGTTGGCAATCAGGGTAGAACGATCGGGGTTGGCGAAGACTTCGAGCACATAACCTTCCCCTTCGCTGTAAATCTTGCCATCTTGTATGTGAAGGTAGCGGACACGTCCTAAATCAAACAGCAATCTTTTGATATCGCGCTTGTTGACGACAATGCCAGTATCGATGATACAAGGAGCAACTACCCTGTTATTCAATTGGTCGTGACTCATGGAGCAAAAGCCTCTGTTGTAGTATGTTCCCGTCTAGGAAATCATGGAGTTAGCTAGAATTCTGGATACGGGAAACGCGGGTAGTGAGTTTAGCCATTTGAGATTGGGAGCTTCGGGATCGCTGCCGGCAGAGGTTTTCCGGGGAAAAGAGCTCGGGCAGGAGGAATACCCGATCCAAAGGACTTGGGTGTTACAGTTCCAATTCTGGCACACGCTAATGAATTAGCAACCGCATACAAGATGAAAAATTTTCTATCTTATGATGGATGATAAATTGGTTCGCTCTACGATCGACTTTTTCCGGAAGCAAGGTGCTGCCATTGCAGCCGCGGTCGCTTTTTATACTTGTTTGCCGGTGCCGATGTCTTGGACTTTGGAGTTTCGGGGCATTGCTCGCTTGGCACCGGCGATCGGGCTTTTGATTGGCGGGATGCTGGGACTGGCGGATCTGGGGTTGCAGTTGTTGGGAATGCCTGCTTTAACTCGATCGGCCTTAGTAGTAGTTTTGGGCATCGCCGTGACTGGCGGGCTGCACCTAGATGGGGCAATGGACGCGGCCGACGGGCTGGCTGTACCAGACCCCGTGCGCAGGCTGGAAGTGATGCGGGATAGCGTTACAGGGGCTTTTGGGGCGATGGCTGCGATCGCGATCGTCCTGCTCAAAACTGTCGCTCTCTCGGACTTGAGTAACTATCGGTGGTTGGCTTTGATGGGTGTGGCGGGTTGGGGGAGGTGGGGCCAACTGGTGGCGATCGCCCGCTATCCGTATCTCCGCCCGGAGGGTAAGGGAGCTTTTCATAAAGAATCGATTTACTCTCCGTTTGATTTGATCCCAGGAATGCTGTTGCTGCTGAGTTTGAGCGTGCTGCAAGTTGTCTTAGAGGGCGATCGGTGGCTGTTGGCGGTGGGGATGGCTTTGGGGGGAAGTGCGATCGGAATTTTTGCCGGTGCTTGGTTTAACTACCGTTTGGGGGGTCACACGGGGGATACTTACGGTGCTGTAGTTGAGTGGACGGAGGCTTTGTTGCTGTGTCTGTTGGCCGCCTTGCAAGGTTAAAGATGCAATGTTTGCATTTTTTGCTTGCGCTTTTTGGTGGAGAGTGCCACATCTACCCAACAAAAACTTTACGGCACTCCCCACACTACGAGCTCCCCATCACCACCACTAACAATAGTTTGCCCATCCAGGCTGATGGCTACCGATTTAACCTCATGTGAATGTCCTTCAAGAGTTTTGATCAATTCCCCGGTGTGCAGGCTCCAGACTTTGATAGTGTTGTCATCACTTCCACTCACAAGAGTTTGTCCAGATGGGCTGATTGCGACGGAATTAACTGAGCGTGAATGCCCTGCAAAAGTTCTGCTCAATTCCCCTGTGTCCAGATTCCAGACTTTGATGGTTTTGTCGTAACCCCCACCCCCACTGACAAGGGTTTCCCCATCCGGGCTAATGGCTATGGAACTAATTAAATCTGAATGTCCTGCAAGAGTTCTGATCGATTCCCCGGTTTCCATATTCCAAACTTCGATGGTGTTGTGGCAATCTCCACTAACCAACGTTTGCCCATCCGGGCTGATGGCAACGCAATTAACCCCGTATGAATTTCCTACAAGGGTTTTGCTCAATTCCCCTGTGTGTAGATTCCATACTTTGATGGTGTCCCAACCGCCACTAATCACAGTTAGCCCATTCGGAGTGATGGCAATAGAATTAACCTGGTGTGAATGTCCTTCAAGAGTTCTAATCAATTCCCCTGTGTCCAGATTCCAGATTTTGATGGTTTTGTAACTCCCACTCACCAAAGTTTGTCCATCCGGGCTGATGGCTACGCAATTAACTCCGTTTGAATGTCCTTCGAGAGTTCTGATCGATTTCCTGGTTTCCATATTCCAGACTTTGATGGTTTTATCCCAACTTGCACTCACAAGAGTTTGCCCATCTAAGCTGATGGCTACGGAATTAACTACGTCTGAATGTTCGACAAAAGCTCTGATTAATTCTCCCGCGTGCAGATTCCATATTTGAATATTGCCCCGACCCCTACTAACAATAGTTTGCCCATCTGTGCTGATAGATACGGAAGAAGCCGACTTTAAATGTGCTTCGAGAGTTCTGATTAATTTGCCGGTTTCCAGGTTCCAGACTTTGATACTTTTGTCCCAACTCGCACTCACAATAGTTTGCCCGTCCGGGCTTATGACTGCGGAATTAACGCTCATTGAATGTCCTGAAAGGGTTCTGTTTAATTTTCCAGTGTGCAGATTCCATACTTTTATAGTACGGTCTCCACTCGCACTCACAATAGTTTGCCCATCCGGGCTGATTGCAATGGAATAAACTAAGTTTGAATGTTCTGCAAGCGTTCTGATTAATTTGCCGGTTTCCAGATTCCAGACTTTGATAGTTTTGTCCAAACTCGCACTCACCAAAGTTTGTCCATCCGGGCTGATGGCGACGGATTTAACCTCGTCTGAATGTCCTGCAAGAGTTCTGATCCATTCCCCAGTGTGCAGATTCCAGACTTTGATATTGTCCCCACTCCCACTCACAATAGTTTGCCCATCTGTGCCGATCGCTACGGAATAATTTAAATCTCCTGCAAAAGTTCTGATTAATTCCCCAGTGTCCAGGTTCCAGACTTTAATATTGTCCCAACCCCCACTTACAAGAGTTTGCCCATCCGAGCTGATGGCAACGGAATAAACTACGTGTGAATGTCCTTCAAGAGTTCTGATCAATTCCCCTGTGTCCAGATTCCAGACTGTGATTGTTTTGTCGTCACTTGCACTAACAATTGTTCGTCCATCTGGGCTGATAGCGACGGAATTAACCGAACTTGAATGCCAACCAAAATTACTTTTATACAAGCGCTCAAAAAGTCGCCAGGGATTGTACTCTTGTAAAATCTGTTTAACCCTCGGCTCTGCCCTTTCTCGCAATAGCCGATATGCAGCCTTTTCTACCTGGTCTGATTCATCCTGCAAAGCCCGAATCACCAAGTCTAAACCAGCTTCTCCATACTTGAGCGCATCAGAAACAGCAGCAATTCGTTGCTCGATAACTGCACTCGCCAAGCGCCTCTTGACACCTTCGATACCTCCCAAAACAGCCGCGTCTGTTGGTATTGAGGATTGACCGCCAAGGACGGCATCGTATTCTCTAGGCCGATCGCGATTTTGTGTCATAGCACTTTTATCTGTTTGCTAGTCGATAAACCTTGGCTAAACTTAATAAACATTATTGAAGCTTTTAGCGAGCTTAAATTAATTTATTTAAATAAAAAAATTACAGACCAACTACATTACTTATTGAAACTCTTGCTTTAGTTCCGAATCCTAGAATAGGCGGACATCCGAACTCGCATCTGATGTATTTTATCCTGCCGGCTGCTAATTGCTGCGTTAAATTATATAAAGCCAACCTCAATTTTTGTGAAAGCTATGGAATACTTGATTGCTGCGATCGTCCTCGGAATGCTGGTTTGGGCTGGGATCGAGATTGTGCAAACAGTCCGCAACTGGGAACCGAATCAGTCCGAGTTTAACAAAAAGATGCAAGCCGAAATGAGCCAGTACGAGGCTAATTGTTTTGTAGCTGATAGGGCGATCGACTCTGGGGCGCAAACAGTCGAACACGCACTCCACGCCAGCCACTGCGCCGCCGAAGCCGCCGCTTGTGAAACTGCTCCAAGTGCGATCGCCCATGCCGTAGAAAGCTTATCGCACCTGCTGCACCATTAGCACAAGATTTGCGATATTAGTTAGGCTAAAAAAACCGGGTTTCTGCGACAAATTTCGGTTGAGTACGAAAAATAAGGGAAGAAACCGGGTTTCTCTAATTTCTATCGTTGGGTGGCGAGAAACCGGGTTTCTGCGACAAATTTCGGTTGAGTACGAAAAATCTAGAAAGAAACCCGGTTTCTGAGATTAGCGTGCACCCAGACTTTGTAGGTGGCGAGAAACCGGGTTTTTCATCTAATCTCTCTCGCTGTAATTGAAATGAATGGAAAATGCCACAGCAAACTTTCCATTCATTCTCACTGTTTACGCTTTCGGCTCAACCCAAACCGTCATCCCCTCAACCCTCAAACCTTTGCCGCGAGTGCCACAATATTGACCGTTAGAACCAACAGGAGTATCGCCCACATTTTGAATGTGAGCGGTGTAAAATACATCGTAATTATCAGCTTGCACCCCAGTCAGCCGTGCTGCAAAGCCTTCAATGCGCTTGGCTTTACCCCGGAAACCGGCTAATTCCCCTTCCTCAATCCAAGCAGTATCGCCAACTCCTTCAACGTGAGCCATGTACTGCAAATTTAAACCGGGAACCGGAGGCTCTATTTTAATTTGAAAACCTTCGACGCGGCGGCCTTGAGCTTTGGTACCGGCGTATTCTCGATCGCTAAAAGTGCGATCGCCAATTCCTTGAATGTGCGCCAACACTTTTAAACCCACAGGCGCCGCAACTTGGGAACTCGCAGACGGCGCGATCCAAACCTTGATGCCTTCTATTCTCAAAGCTTTGCCGCGAGTGCCACAATATTCGCCGTTCGAGGACACGTTGGTGTCGCCGATATTCTGAATGTGAGCGCTATAAAATACGTCATATTTATCAGCTTGCGGCCCGCTCAACCGCACGGCAAATCCTTCAATTCGTTTCGCTTGACCCCGAAAACCCGCTAATTCTCCTTCGCTAATCCAAGGAGTATCGCCAACACCTTCGACGTGAGCCATGTACTCGACTTTTAAGCCGGGAATTGGTGGCTCGATATTAATTAGAAATCCTTCGACGCGCCGCCCTTGAGCTTTTGTACCGGCGTATTCTTGAGCACCGAAAGTTCGATCGCCAATTCCCTGAATGTGCGCCAAAACTTTCAATCCCAAACCGCCCTCTACTGGCACTTGTTGAATCTCGCGAGGTGCCCCAAAGACAATGTTTCCGGAGCCCCTTGTTTGGAGGGACTTCGGTACTTCCACGCTGGGAACGATAATCACCTCGTGCATGGGGGCCGTCGCGGCGGGGGATTCCAAAATCTGGATTTGTGGCGCAACTGCAACTTGTTTCGGGGCGACATTTCCCGACGGGATGATAATCACTTCGGGCAGAGGTTGGGCGCTAATTTTTGGTTCTGCCGCTGTTTTGACTGCGGGTTCGACTTTCACAGGGGCTGCTTTTACCATCTCAGTAATGGTTAATTTACCTCTGGAAATGGCGACGGCTATTTGTTTCCCAAAAGCGGCGCTGACTGTTTCTTCGAGGATCACCCACTGTTCGTCATCTAATTTGTCTTGCTGTTCGACTAAGGCGAGCACTGCTGCAACTGGGTGTTTCCCGCTGATTAAGGATTCTGCGTCGGAATGCAGTTGAGTCGGGGTTGATTCGGAAATCGCGCGGTGCAGTTCGCGGGATCTGGCATGAACTGATTGTAAGGGCGCGAAGTCGCTTTGTTCGCGATGGGCGATCGCCAATACTCGATCGAGCACTTTCAAAGCTGCGTCGCGAATTTCTGCTTTACCTGCGCTCGATGCAGCAGTCTCGACTAAGTTTTGAATGTCTTTGATAGAAGTAATTTCCCCCGGTGCGAGGGCGGATTTGTTGAGATCCAGAGCTTTTTTTTGGACTTCTGCAAAGTTGCGACTGTAGGCGGCAATTTCTTGCAGTAAGCTGTCGGAAGGAGGAAGGCCGGAGTCTTGCAGTTGTTTAGCTGCTCTTGACAGGCGATCGGCTAAATTAGCATAAGTTTCCGATAATCGGGCTATTTGTTGTAGCAAATCTTTATGTGCTGCTTCCATAGGTCTTGCCGTAAATATTTAACTTGCTGATTATAGACGGTGAGAGCCTTCTGAAGGTAGAAGGCAGTAGCTAGCAGTCATTAGTCATCAGTCATTAGTCCCAGAGAAGAAGAAAAATGCTCCCCCTCTTTACCCGCTAGCGACTTGTCCACTCGCGTAGCCGAAGGAAGCCGAAGGAAGCCCACTCTCCTCCTATTCCACTCCCCCACTCTCCCCTTTCCCACTCCCCCACTCTCCCACTCCCCCCTGTGATCGCCGTCACACCCGTGCAATTACTTAGTCACACTCTGGGACTCCGGCTGTCACGGCCGGCCCCTAAAAATGTCACACAAATAGAGCAATAGCCGTCACTGCGGAGTCAGTTAAAACCGTTGATACTGAGGGTATTCAACAATAAAACTCAAAAGTGTGATGGTAATGATTCGCGACCTGGCCCAACAAGCTCTGACTCTAGGTTATTTAACTCTTGAAGCCGAAAATCAACTGCGGCGGATGTTAACTACTACCAAGTATGACTTGGAAGACTTAAATGCTTTTATGAATTTGCAACTAGCAGCTATGTCCGGTTTGGTGAAACAAGAGTCTCGCGAGCTGAAAGAATTTGAAATCTTTGGCGAAACCGCCTCGGAAACTTCCTGTTAGTCAGTAGTGGGCTTTTGATACATTCAATTTTAGTAAGGAACATTTCGATCGTGCTGATTCGTGAAGTTGTAAAACAAGCTATTGACGCTGGATATCTTAGTTTGGAAGCGGAAAATGAAATGCAGCATATTTTTTCCTCATCGAAGTGTGATTTGGAAGATTTGAATGCTTTTATGAGCTTGCAGTTAGCTGCGATGGCGGGTCGCGTCAGGCAAGAGTCTTTGGAATCGATTAATTTGCCAAAAATTTATGAACAAAATTAATCAACTTTATTCAGTCATCGGGCTGGATAGAGCTTAATTTTTACGCTCAAAAACCCACTTATGCGATCGTTGAAACGCCTCAAATTTATCTAATGATTAGTCTGAAAAATCTTGCTATTTGAACTCGATGGCTATTAATTGACATCAACTCAAAAATTCGCGATTCGCGACAAGAGTGAAACCCGGTTTCTTCCTCGATTCTCGTGACGGGAGAGCAAAAATCGTAGAAACCGGGTTTCTAGCCCTATGCACCTCAACCATCAAACTGTATGAACGAGTGGCGAGAAACCGGGTTTTTACAGCAATACACAGGTTGCAGCCCGCAGATTCGGTTAAAAACCCGGTTTCTTGCGTCGGAGTGCATAACTCCTAACAAATTTAAAAAAAATCTTGGCAATAATTGCTTTTTATCCAACAATATTTGAGCGACTAATTACACAAAAAAACGTACTTGTGTCATTGCGAACTCTTTGCTTTGCAATCGCAACCCTCGATCGGAACAGTTGCGTAAGTCATGTTATTATGGCTGAAATTAGGAAATTTTGATAAAAATCAGGAAAACTGCCAAATGTTAGAAAAGCTTTTAGGTAATAATAGAAATTTGCCCAGGATTGGGAAGCGGTATGCTTGGCAATGTATTGTCTTCAGTCTGTGTTTAATTATAATTCTTGGCGGATACAGATTACCGGAGGCGCTCGGACAGCAAACACCGACAGCCAACTACAGAACTTTTATCGATTGGTGCACCAATAAAGCTAATCTGAACCCAGAGGCTAGACGTACTGTTGATTTGTTGTTGGAGCAAGCTGAAACTAATGAGTGCGAACCAGCAAACCAGAAGCTTTCAAGTTTAGATAACCTCTACCTCAACAGCAATAATATATCAGACATTACACCCCTGAAATCTCTCACCAAACTAACTTACCTCAGCCTCGGCGGCAATCCGATCGCAAATCAGACTTGTCCCATCAAACCAGAGTCTATCTGTAACTTTTAACGGCTGCCAAAGAGTACACAAGCCACCGTATTTTCACGGAGATAGATTATTTCCGATGACTCCGACGCTCTAACTCTTTAATTACTCTCAGAACAAACAGCGACATAAAAGCGCCAATTAATGCAAGTTGCCATAACCCGCATCCTGCCGCAGTTCCTAAAGCTGCTGATACCCAGATAGCGGCGGCAGAGGTGAGTCCGTGAACTTCAGCTTTCCCTGCTTCTTGCTGATTTTGCCGCAGGATTTCTCCGCCTCCCAAAAACCCAACCCCGGCAGCAATGCCTTGAATTACGCGCTCGATCGCATCTCGTCCATTTTCATTTTTACCTATTGCCAGCGGTATTAAAACAAATAGCGCAGAACCCATACTTACGAGCATATGAGTTCTCAATCCCGCTGGTTTGTGTCTGAGTTGGCGCTCCCATCCAATAATTCCGCCAACAAACATGGCCAAGCACAACCTTAATAGTATGCCTAGCCAATTATCGGGAGACCACAAGTTTGCGATCGACAATGTTTTGCTGCAAATAATTAATCGGAAGATTCTAATATTACCGCAGCACGATGTCCGATCGCAATCTCACTGATAAATCTTCTTCCGGGCGAATCACGATCGCGTCAAAACTGCGCCGCCCCAACAATACTCCCGCTAATGCGCCGATCCCAGCGCCGCCCAATACTTCTTCAGTGGCGATCGCCTTGTCGCCGGTAATGCCTGCTAGGGCTGCTGCTGCTGCTGCACCCAATGCTGCACCTTGCGCTACGGAACCTGTGCCGGCACCTTTTTGAACTCTTTCGGTTCTGGTAATAACTCCCGAATAGCCATCAATCCGATAGCGTTGGCGGCGGCTGACAATTAACTCTCTGGCAACAAATTGAGTACCCCTTTGATTGCCACTTCTGACAGGTCGCAATTCCCCGACAATTTGGCTACCTGCGGGGATTAATACTCTTCCTCGATCTGTGCGGATGTCTCGCGCTACTGTTAGTGTTAAAGGTGCAGTTTCTTCGGTGGTGACAACAATTTTGTCTTTTTCATAGCTAACTGGAATTACACTACCAGACGGAATTCGGATGCTATCAAATTGTGAAATTCGTTGTTGAGCTGATGCGGGAGTAGCTACCACCAGGGGCGCGCTGGTTGCAACTGTAATTCCCACTGCGAGAATTGCTGCTGTTGCTGAACGCCATTTTTGAGAAGTAATCATATAATTTGTCTCCTTGTTTTGGTTTTGTTTTACTTAGGAATGTACTACTGCTAAATCTGTTTGTGGTTTCGCATTCATTTGATGTTTTAATGATGGCAGGCCCGAATTCTGCCAGTTGGGAAGATAAGGTAGATAATCAAGAATTTTAAATTTTGGCAAAATTGAGAAAATCGACCTGACTGGGGCGATCGGGAAGATAAGGAAGATAAAGGAGAGATTTGGATTCATCCTCCCCTTAGCAGCTAGCAATTCAGTCATGGACGCACCCGAACCAAGAAACCGGGTTTTTGAACCGAACTTGAGGGTTTTGGGCAAATATTTTGGTAAAAAACCCGGTTTCTGGTCTCAGAGTGCGATCGCTAACTAAGGAATGAGAATTAAATAACTTACCAGAAAGAATTGGTTTAAAGCCTATCCCTTATAGGGATAAATTAAAAGAAGACTATTCATTACTCCAATCCTCTTCCTTCTAGGTAGAGGTCGCTGTTAATTGTCAACTGTCAAGCGGTCAACTTACAATTTGATGGTTCTTGTGGGATGGGCGGGGGAGCCCGTCCCACAAACTTGTGTAAATTATTTAATTCGCGATCCTAAGTTAGCAGTTAGCAGTTATAGTTCGCGATCGCACCAGAATCAAGAAACCGGGTTTTTGAACCGAACTTGAGGGTTTTGGGCAAATATTTTGGTAAAAAACCCGGTTTCTGGTCTCAGAGTGCGATCGCGAACTAAGTTAAGCTGAAATCCCAAAATGAAGCGTCAGGGGACGACCTTAAGACTTGAGAGCGTTTAAGGCTAACAATCCAGCACCGAAAGCTGGTTCGTATCGGGGCGAAATTACTTTAGCATTCGGGGCGATCGCACTTATGGCACTTTCAAACCTACCCCGGAAATTTGCCTCTGAGCCCCACACACCTCCGATGGTCACAATTTCAAATTCCTCTGTGGGGCTAAACAGCGCTGAAAAGGCTGTTTCTGTTGAAAATGTTAATTCTGCCACAGCACGACTAATAATGCCGTCAGCGACGCCATCGCCCTCTGCTGCGGCTCGATCGACAATCGGCGCTAAAGCTGAAATTTCTGTTACTCCCCAACCGCGCCGGTAAATGACTTCTACCAATTCTTCCAAGTTATTTAGAGCTAAATGCTGTTGAAATTTTTCCGCAAGCGCCGTAAACTCGGAGCGTCCGTCATAGAACTTCAAAGCAGCTTGCAAACCGGCAACAGCGATGTCATATCCGCTACCTTCATCGCCTAAAATATATCCCCAACCGCCGACTCGTTTAGTTTTCCCTTGACGGTTTTGGCCGAAAACAATCGAACCAGTTCCAGCAATAACGGCGATACCGACTGGATGGCCAGTACCGCCCACAAGTGCGATCGCGCAGTCGCTGCAAATTAGGATATTCCTCGGTAAGAGCGATCGGGTTACTGGTAAAGTATTCGTCAACTGCAAGTTCTGCACTACAAATTGCACTATTTCAATATCTTTTGGACGCCCGACGCCTGCTAGTCCCAGACAAATTGCTTCTATGTTGAGAGTGCTATCCGCCTCAATTTGAGCGGACAGAACTGCTCGTTCGATCGCCAATTGAATCGATTGTTTTGCTTTCTCAATTCCCTGGCTTTGATAATTTGACGCCCCTGCTTCCCCGCGTCCCAAAACAACGCTGTTTTCGTCCATTAAGACGCAGATAGTTTTAGTTCCGCCGCCGTCGATGCCGAATACGTAACTCATGGATAATTTAGAGAATGAACCACAGAGCAACCCCGACCGACGCAGATATCTCTATTCTACGCTTGATATAATTAGATTAAATGGACAAGGCAATGCTAATAATAATTAAACCAAATAAAGCCAACCAAACGACATTTCGCTGACACCAATTTTTGATTGATTGGGGCCAACCGCCACTGATATAACGGCTCGTCTGTGGTACCAGCGGCTCAGCTCGATCGTGATAAAGCGTGCATTCTTTGGCGAAGGGACGCTGCGGGTAGTTGCAGGTGTCGTCTTCGTGGTAAATACAGGTAGCGCACAGAAATTCTGCGGATGGCGATCGATAGAGCGGGATACCCGGATGACCGAAAGCTTTGAGAGGGGTTTTGCAATGCCCGCAGGCGATCGCTCGGGAGTCTACAGGTTGGTGACAGCGGGGACACTCAGGCATTGGACAGCAGGGTGGTGGGGTAATTTTGTCGGGAGGCTTCTTAGCGGGTTTTCCGAACGCCCATTGGCGGGTTAAACTCGCCAGCAGGCTGCTGGATGCTCCAAAATAGAAAGGTAGGTCAGTGCTGATGTAACTTAAATTGTACAAAGGGTTTCGCAGCGACCGCAGGCGACCTGAGCCGATCGGGTATTTTGGGGCAAACAGTAGGAAAAATCTATGGATAACAATAGCAACTTACTCAAACAACTGGTAATGCTGGGCATTGGTACTACCTCCCTGGTGGCGGAAAAATTGCAGGAAGCCAGCGAGCAATGGGTCAAAGATGGCAAAATCAATCCCGAGCAAGCCAAAACCTTTGTCGATGACGTGACTGAACATCTCAAGTCCGAGCAGGGAAATTGGGATACGCAGTTGCAGCGCCAACTCCGGAATATGCTGCAAGATATGGGCGTTCCCCGACAGTCGGAAATGGATGAGTTGCGCGGCAGGCTCGATCGTCTCGAACGTCAGATGCGGGATCTAGAAAACCGTAACTGGCGCTAAGGGCGATCGTCTTTTGCAAGCTTCGCTAACATCGGGCGATCGTAATTCGCTCCTATCTTGTGATAAGATTATCACCCGAAGGCAGAAGGCTCAAGAACCCAGAAAGTAAAATTACCAACATTCTGACTTGATACTTTTGCCTTTAAAATTAACTGGCACCCGCCATGTTTTGGCGGAAAAGTTCAGATAAAATTTTGTAGTTGTTGTTGTACTAGATGTCTTAGATATCTGAGATATCGCGTTTAAAAGTCTCAGGAGGATTAATTTTGCAAGGAATTCTGGTCAGCTTGGGAATAATGCTGGTTTGTTTTGTGTTTTTGATCGTCGCTCAAATGAGCGGCTATGTACCTACAGCAGTTGCCTCCGAAGTGAATAATCCTGTAACCGATGCTGCGCTTGAGATCCTCTCAGCGAAGTCTTTCACTGAAGATAGCTTGCTAGTAGCTGATGCTAATTTACCAAAAGAACCAGCTACTATCGCTGGCAATAACATGACTGATAATACTGAGAAAACTGTCACCACAGATTCAGGCTTGAAATATGTTGAATTGAAAGAAGGTGATGGGGCGACTCCAAAAACCGGTCAGACGGTTGTAGTGCACTACACTGGCACTTTGGAGGATGGCACGAAATTTGATAGTTCGCGCGATCGCAATTCTCCTTTTCAATTCAAAATTGGCGTCGGTCAAGTAATTAAGGGTTGGGATGAAGGTGTCGGTACAATGAAAGTTGGAGAACGCCGCAAGTTGATTATTCCCCCTGAACTAGGTTACGGTGCTCGCGGTGCGGGCGGGGTGATTCCTCCTAATGCTACGCTGATTTTTGATGTGGAATTATTGAAAATCGCTGGGTAGGTAGCTCAACCTAACTAAGCGTAAAACTTTTAAGCTGTTTGTAAACCCGGTTTTTGTATTAAGAAACCGGGTTTCTGTTATATGTTGGTAGTGAGACTCAATACGGTTCACGATCGACCGCTATTGTGTTCGTAGTGCGGACTTCAGTCCGCAGTTTTATAGCGCAATACGGTTCGCTATCGACCGCTCTAATGGTAAAATACTTCTGGAAAAATAGATACGGAGATTGCTCTGGGGCGCGATCGCTGGGGACAAAAAAACGTTAAGTGAACCGTATTGAGTTAGGACTTAAGTCCTCTCGTAAGGCTATTAGTCAATCAGGACTGAAGTCCCTACTACGAACCTATTTTACCGCCTTGGTTTGATTTGATTTAAGAGCGCTTTGGAGATGCCAGATTGCGAAACGAGGTATATTGGGCGTCAAATAATAGTTTGATGATGCCTGTGGGGCCGTTTCTGTGTTTGGTAATGATTACTTCGGCAATTCCGCGATCGGGCGAATCGGGGTTATAATATTCATCACGATACAACATAATTACTAAATCGGCGTCTTGTTCAATCGATCCAGAGTTATGACTGACAATGCCATCAGCTAACCAAGATTCGACACCAGGAACAGTCAAGTCAAAGACTTCCTCTTCTCCCGCTGCTGAGATATTAATCACTTCATCCCAGAACAAGTCAGAAGATGCTTTTTTAACCAAGGCATCACTATCCAGAAGTTTGCCATAATCTAAAACCGTTTCTCGTGAAGGAGCAAAACTGAAGTGGGAAGAACCACCGTAGGCTGTTTCTCTCAGTTTAGACATCTGGCGTGTGGTGACATTACATTCCCGCATACGCTCACGAATAGTCTGAAATACTTCTTTAGGCCAAGTATCTCGGTTAGGATTAGCATTGATTCCGGCAATTTTCATCTTCAAGCGCCCAGCATCTGCTACTTTGCAGCCTGCGGAACCAATCAGATAGCTACCATCTCCCATCAAGTGAGCTAGCAAAGAAATTTCATGTTCCTTCCAGTTAATTGGCTTCTGAGGCTCAGGAATAAATCTGGCGATCGCCACCCGACTTCCCACTTGAATCGACTTTAACTCTTGCCAACCTTGCTCTGTGTAGATTCGATGTTGAGCCGTAGCCTTGAGGGTTCTGCCACTCGCTAACTTAAGGACAAAAACAGGCTTGACTCCTACTCGCCAAACCTTGTCACTTTTCGCCACCGCAATCTTTTCTAGGTGATTCATCGCCAATACCATTGGCTCTTGTCCCACTAAGTCGCGAATTGGAACTCGGCGACCATCCGCTAACAGCACGGGCGTATCACCAGTAACACATTCCCGTAAATCCGACATCATCGGCCGCTTATTTGTCCTCGCTTCCACACTTCGACTCAACTGAGACAAAGCAATAATCGGCACGTTGATCTCGCGGGCTAAACCTTTGAGACTTCTGGTAATTCGAGATAATTCTTGCACGCGGTTGTCGCTGCTACCTTCCATTAATTGCAGGTAATCTAGTAAGATTAATCCGAGAGATCCGCCTTGTTCTGCTTGGAGGCGGCGGACTTTGGAGCGAATCTCCATCACGGTAATATTAGGAGTATCATCAATAAACAATGGTAGTTCTGATAAGTTACCAATGGCTGTACTGATTGGCTCCCATTCGTTTTGACTGATTCTGCCCGATCGCAAACGGTTACTTTCTATTTTGGCTTCGCTGGACAGAATACGCTGCACTAGCTGTTCTTTCGACATTTCCAAGCTAAAAACGGCAACCGGTAATTTTTGCTGTCCAGCGGCGATGTGGTGGGCGATATTGGTACAAAAGGCCGTATTGTGAACGCAGATATCGTTAGCAACAAAATTGTGAGTCTCCGGGATTGTTAAGTCATAGACTTGCTTGTTTCCCATCGGTTCGATCGAAACTATTTCATCCCAGTAGACCTCGCTATTTGCTAGTTGTTTCAGTGACAAATTATCTAGGGCAGTTGCTAAAACTAAAAATCTTTCTCTGGACAACGCACGTTTACCAACGTGAATATTGGAATAACCTTTGATACCTGCACGTTTTGCTAGACATGCCCAAGATTCGTTGCCTTTTGCTAATTCTAAATATTCCCAAGCCTCGACAGGAATTAAATCGCGGTTACTGTGGTATTCTTTATTTTTTAATGCTTCTTTTACTTTGAATAATGCTGCCTCTTTTCCAAAAATGCCAATTTCTGATATGAATATATTGATAGATTTTGCGTCAGTAATATCGATAAACCAAGCTGGGTTGCGAGTATTTTTGTATTTGACTAAACGCTTTTTGAGGGCGGCAATGATACCAAATCTCAGCAGTAGATGCTGTACGTGTCTAGCTAATCCTTCGCTAACAGAACAGTAGCCTAGTTGAGATTGACCGCTGGTAAGTAGGGTAGCCCAGCCGTCAGTGGAAAAGAGGCGGTTGAGGAAAAGGGCAACTTGCGATCGCCGCAATCTAAACACTATATCCGGTACGGTTTTTTGGTGAGCATTTTTCCCCATCAGACCTAACTTTTCTAACCAATGTGTCAGGGGATTTTTATGACTTGTATTAATAACATCCATTCCCTCATCGGCTATGTGTTCTGGTTCTACTCTTAAAACTCTACAAATGCCACTAAATAATTTTTGATTGGGAAATGCTATTCCTTCCATCCAAGACCGGACTAATCGCGGTGGAACTTCCAATTCTAGCGCTAATTTTTTAGGATCGAAATCTCGTTTGAGAAGGATTATCTGTAAATTATAACCAAAGTTTTTTATACTATCTCTGTAACTTTTTCGATCGCCGATAACGCGATATTCGGGTGCGCGCCTCCCTTTATCGTTGAATCGGAGCGTAAGACCTCCGAAGTTAGTAGCAGCTTCAGCAAAATCTTGCAGTATAGCAGTATTTCCATTAGTGAAGTGTGGCGCACTCTGTGTCAAACACCCGTCGCCAATTAGATAAGCTAATAATTTAACTTCACAGTCGCGAATGGTTTCTTTACCAAAAACATCCATCTTGCGGGGTACAGCAATTTTGTCGCCTACTTGTATTTCCCCCAACTGTCGCCAACCCTTAATTGTTAAAAATGGGTGTGTAATTGTAGTTTCTATAAAGCGTCCCAGTCTTGTTGTTATCCGAAATACAGGCTTAATTCCATCATCTATAAAAGCTGATGGTTTAGTTAGGTGAAATTGCAAATCTTTTCCTAATGTTAGTAATTCTGCTTGACGTTTATGATAGATTTCTTTAATGGTAACAAGGCTTCCATCGCTTTGTAATATAACGGACTCATCCGTAGAGCATTTGCCCATTGCCGGCCTCCCAGCAACGATGATTAAATCCGATCGCTGAAAGCCTCCTGTCATGGCATCTAAATCATAAAAACCGCACGGAATACCGGGAAGCGTGAGGCCTTCATTGCGATTTTCTAGGTCTTGAAATGTTTGGTTTAGGGTTTCGCCGATCGATACTAAATCTTGTTGCGGGCGGTCTTGAGTGATGCTGAAAACTTCTTGTTCGGCGCGGTCTAAGACTGTTTCTAGTGGCGCTGCTGTCTCGTAACCTAATTGTACTATGTTGTTGCCCGCTTCGATCAATCGGCGGCGCTGATATTTGTCTTCGACTAGGGCAGCATATTGGTCGATGTTGACTGCTGAAACTGTGCGATCGACTAATTGTGCTAATTTAGTTAATCCTCCGACTTGTTCTAACTGGTTGCGATCCGTCAGCCAAGTCGTTACGGTCATTAAATCCGTCGGTTGACCTTGCAAAAATAGCCCTAATGCCGATCGATAAATGACTTGATGAGCGGTGATGGCAAAAAACTCTGGTCGCAAGATTTCAGAAATTCGGGAAATAGCTTCGGGGTCGATTAAAATCCCGCCCAAAATTGCTTCCTCTGCCTCTATATTTGTCGGCATCAAATCGCTCATTAGTCAATAGTCCTCAGTCATTGGGCATGGGGCATGGGGCATGGGGAATGGGGAATGGGGCATGGGCCCGCGCAGGGCATTGGGCATTGAGCATTGGGCATTGGGAATAGGGCAGTGGGGCATGGGGCATGGGGAATTGGGCATGGGCCCGCGCAGGTCATTGGGGATTGGCGAAACAGGGCATTGGGCATTGGCCAAACAAGGCATTGGTCATTGGTCGTTGGTTATTAGTCATTACCGATTAGTAATTGGGAATTGGTCATGCCCCATGCCCCATGCCCCATGCCCACCCTTCGACTTCGCGAGCGGGCAAGATGCCCCATGCCCCATCCCCCATGCCCGATGCCCCATGCCCCATGCCCCATGACTAATGACTCTTAAATTACATCGGGACAACTTGAATATTAACTTCGGCGGTAACTTCAGCGTGGAGTTTGATTTCAGCTTTGTATGTACCAGTGCCACGAATTTCGGGTAGGGTGATGCCGCGCCGATCGACTTCTTGACTGGTAGAGTTGAAAATCAGCTCTGCTACTTCTTGGTTGGTGACTGTACCAAAAATCGCGTCTCCTTCGCCGACTTGCTTGGAGATGATGAAAGGCCCGGCTGCTTCCAAGGCGGCTTTGCGGACTTCGGCTTGCTGCTTGAGCTCTAGCTGGCGCAGTCTTTCTTCTTCTCTGCGGCGCGCTGCTTGCTTGAGAATGCCGGGAGTGGCTTTAAATCCCATTCCTTGGGGTACTAGGTAGTTGCGGGCGTAGCCTGGGGCTACTTCTACTACGTCGCCAGCTTTGCCGAGTTTGCTGACATCTTTGTTTAAAACTAATTGGACGCGCTTGGCCATGATCGTTGCTTCTGGGTTTTAACTCGAACTGTTTATAATAGCGAAGTTTGAGGCGCGATCGCAAGGAAGAGGACTGAAGTCCTCACTATGAACCTATTGTGTGTGTTATACGATCCTGCGATCGATCGCGCTACCGAAAAAATGGGGTTAGAGCCTCCCCACTTCGGCTACGCTCAGTACATCGCCTTCCAAGGGACTTTCTCCATGTTTTTGGAGAGGAGCAACCATTCCTATGATAAATGTGTTATCATAGGAATGGTAGGAGGAAAACAAGATGCTCACTCTCGAATTCAAGGCTTACGCAAAACCAAATCAGTTTCAGGCAATCGATGAAGCGATTAGAATTTGTCAATTCATTCGCAACAAATCGATCCGGCTTTGGATTGATGGTGGAGCGAAATCATGGTTCGAGCTTTCTAAGTATTGTGCGATTTTGGCTTCTGAATTTGACTTTGCAAACAAGTTAGGTGCGATGGCACGACAAGCTAGTGCAGAAAGAGCATGGGCTAGTATTTCTCGCTTCTATGAAAACATCAAACAAGGAGTTAAAGGTAAAAAAGTTGGGTTTCCCAAGTTCCAAAAAGATTGTCGTTCAGTTGAGTACAAAACCAATTCTTGGAAGCTTTCAGAAGACAGAAAATCAATCACATTTACCGACAAGTGTGGAATTGGGAGGCTGAAGTTAAAAGGCACTCGCGACCTAAATTTTTATCAACCAGACCAGATTAAACGGGTGAGGCTGGTCAAGCGTGCAGATGGATATTACGTCCAGTTCTGCGTTCAAGTAGACCGATTGGAAACGGTGGCAGTCACGGGTAAAACTATTGGATTAGATGTCGGACTGAAAGAGTTTTACACTGATTCAAATGGTGAAACGGTTCCGAACCCTAAGTTTCTGCGTCAAGGTGAAACACGGTTAAAACGTGCCCAACGTCTTGTAAGCCGGAAGGTAAAAGGTGGGTTAAATCGCCGAAAAGCTAGAGTGATTTTAGGTAAGCGACATCTCAAAATAAGTAGACAGCGTAAAGACCATGCTATCAAATTGGCAAGGTGCGTAATCACGTCAAACGACGTAGTGGTTTATGAAGATTTGAGAGTGTCCAACATGATTAAAAATCACTGCTTGGCAAAATCAATTGGTGATGCTTCTTGGTATCAATTCAGAATGTTTTGAGAATATTTTGGAAAAGTCTTTGGTCGGATTACTATTGCGGTGAACCCTGCTTATACCAGTCAAGAATGCAGTAAGTGTGGGGAAGTAGTTAAAAAATCTCTATCCACCCGAACCCATATTTGTGAATGTGGATGCGAGATGGATAGAGATCGTAATGCTGCAATTAATATCCTAAATCGCGGGATAGGTACGACGGGGCACGTCGGAACTTCGATCTAGCAAGATCGTAAACGCTTAGGGAGACTGGATCTCTGGGTTAGGTGCGGAAACGCTCTTAATTTAAGTCCGATCGTTGAACTAAGAATCCTCACGCTCATCTGAGCCCAGGAGTGTCAAAGTAGCAACTAACTCACTCGGATCGATCGGCTTAGATAAGTGCTTTTGAAATCCGGCTTGCAAAACTTGCCGTTCGTTGGCTTCTCCAGCATAGGCTGTTAGGGCGATCGCCGCTAGCCCCCGATACTCTGGCGGCAGTTGAGTGCGGATGTGACGGATCAGCATATACCCGTCCATCTCGGGCATTCCGATGTCGCTGACGAGCAAATCCGGTGCAGTTTGGACGATCGACAGCAACGCCTCAGCAGCAGATGACAGGGAAATCACCTCTGCACCCGCGTCCTCTAGCACGAAGGCGACAAAATCGCGCGAGTCCGGCTCATCATCTACCACCAAAATTCTCAATCCAGCGAGCGGCCAAGATGAAAGATCGGCACTCTCAGATGAATTGACGGCTGTCTCCTCCTGCGTTCTAGAATCATCATTTAATAGCGGTAATCTCACCGTAAACGTCGCTCCTTGACCTTCTCCGGGGCTTTCTGCAAACACCCTTCCGCCGTGAAGTTCGATCAGTTGGCGGACGATCGCCAATCCCAATCCCAAGCCGCCAAATTTGCGAGTTGTGGCGCCGTCTTCTTGTCGGAAATGCTCGAAAACATAGGGCAAAAAATCGGGAATAATGCCTTTACCCGTGTCTGAAACTTGAATTTGAACTTCGCGTGCGATTTGCGCTAATTTAACTTCAACTCTACCGCCTTCTGGCGTGAATTTCACCGCGTTCGATAACAAATTACACACAATTTGCTGCAAGCGACCTGTATCGCCGACAACGAGTCCGATATCTGGATTTAAGATTGTTTGAATTTGAATCTTTTTAGCTTCGGCTGCTAGTTGCACGGTTTCCAAAGCAGACAAGATAATGGTTGCGATCTTCACCGGAGCAACATTCAATCTGAGTTTTCCTTGCAGAATCCGAGACACGTCGAGCAAGTCTTCGATTAATTGAGATTGCAGTCGGGCGTTGCGCTCAATTGTCTCCAACGCTTGGGCGGTTTTAGCCGCGCTCAGTTTGCCACTTTGCAGCAGTTGCGACCAGCCTAAAATCGGATTTAAGGGCGATCGCAACTCGTGAGAAAGTACCGCTAGAAACTCGTCTTTGATCCGGTTAGCTCGCTCGGCTTCGGCGCGCGCCGTTTGTTCCAATTGCAGAACCATATCGCGCTCGGTTTCCACTTGTTTGCGCTCTGTAATGTCGATCGCAGAGCCGATATAACCCTCAAATTGTCCGCTTTCTGTAAATCGGGGAACAGCCGCATCCAACGCCCAAGAATATCGGCCGTCGGGGCGTCCCAGGCGAAATTCCGTACTATAAATTTCCTGGCGTTGGTGGGCGATCAAAAATGCCTTCATGGCGTGTTCTCGGTCTTCTGGATGTACCGCGTTAATCCAACCCCATCCCAAACCAGTTTCCTCAGTTTGACCTGTAAATTCATACCAGCTTTGGCTTAAGAAAGTGCAGTAGCCTGTGGAGTCTGTTACCCAGACCATAAATGGAGCGTTGTTCGCCATATTGCGGAATCGCGCTTCGCTCTCGATCAGCGCTGCTTCCGATTGTTTGCGTTCTGTGATATCCCGACAGACAATCACTCCGCCGGTGATTGTGCTGCTAGTATCAACTACCGGATAACCGCTGATACTGATCCAGCGACCTTCGCAATCTTGGCGGCGGACAAATATCGCTACATCATTGACATATTCACCTTTGATTGCTCTGGTTAAAGGTAGTTCATTTTCAGGAAAAAGGGTTTTTTGGTCTGCTAAATATAGTCCGTAGGTACTAGACCATTCCTCAGCGGATTTTTCATTGGTTAGCTGACCGAACATTCCCACGGCTGCGCGGTTAAACAGCACAAATTCCCCTTGTTGGTTGGCGAGAATCAAAGCGTCACCTATGCTGTCTATAATTACTTGCAGTAACTTCGTTTGTTCTTGCAGCGCGACTTCGGCTCGCTTGCGATTTGTGATGTCGTTGGAAATGCCAATCAAGCCGATGACTTCTCCGGCTTCATTGCGGTAGGGAGCTTTTGTTCCCAGAAATGTGCGAATTCCATCGGGAGATTCTTCGACGATTTCTGTTTGACCGGATTCCATAATCCGCCGATCGTTAGCGCTGACGATCGCTCCCAGTTCTGCTATTGGGTATAAATCGCGATCGCGCCGGCCAATTACTTGATCGGCAGGTTTTCCCAGCGCCTCCAGGGTGGCTGGATTGGCATAAATAATACATCCTTGTCGATCTTTGACAAAAATTGGCGTGGGTGCTGACTCGTTAATCACGTTCAAAATTGCATTTTTTTGTCGCAGTTCTGCTTCTGTGCGTTTGCGATCGCTAATATCGCTCCAATAAGCCGTAAGTCCTTCGGCTGCTGGATAGGCGCTGACTTCTATATACATTTGCAGCGACGGCGAAAACTCTTGAAACTTGACAGAAACTTGCTCGGAAATGACTCGATGAAATTCTTGATATACCGTCGAATTGGATTCTCCTTCGCCGGGAAATAGCTCCCAGATCGATCGACCTAACAAGTCGTTTCTCGATCGAGCAAGCAGTTTTTCAGCCGTGGCATTAACGTAGGTATAGCGCCATTGCGAATCGATCGCGATAAAGGCATCGGTAATACTTTCGATAATATTGCTGACTTGCTGGTTTGCCAATTGCAGCGCGAGTTCAGCGTTTTTGCGCTCGGTGATTACTTCGGAAAAAATCATGATGCCGCCAATGTCACCGCTGTTGGTTCGCCACGGGTGAATTTCCCAGCGCACCCAGTCGATCGAGCCATCAGCGCGGGGAAACGGGTCTTCTTGGCACATTTCGACTGCTCCCGCCAGACAGCGCTGGTGGATTTGTTTCCAACTATCGGGTACATCGGGAAAGATATCGTAGTGCGATCGGCCTACAATGTTTTGAGCGCCGAGCCCGTAACTTGTCAGCCAGCGATCGCTCACCAGCATATACCGCATCTGGCGGTCAAACATCGCTACCCCAGCAGGCGTATGTTTCACGAACAGCCGCAGTTGCTCCGACTGTTGGCGCAGGCGATTTTCCGCCTGTTTGCGATCGCTGATGTCTTTGAAAAGTACGGCGACTTGGCGGCTCTGCGGCTCAGGAGTGCGAAACGCCGAAACCTCAAACCAGCGGTTCATCACTTCCGAGCCGTGTTCAAAGCGCACTGCTTCCCCTGTCAGCGCAACTTTGCCGTAGATATCGAACCAATAATTTTCGAGTTCTGGAACGAGTTCGCGTGCAGTTTTACCGACAGCTTGTAGGAGTCCGGTTTGTTTCTCAAAGGCGGGATTGACTTCCAAAAAGCGGTAATCGATCGGCTTTTGGTTGTCGTCAAACAGCATTTCGATCGCGCAAAAGCCTTCGTCTAGGGACTCAAACAAAGTCCGGTAGCGTTCCTGGGAGCGGCGCAAAGCTGCTTCTACTTGTTTGCGATCGCTAATATCCACAAACGCCGATACACAGCCGCAGACTGCGCCCTGCTCGTCAAATAACGGCACCGCATTCATCAACCAATCAAACGTCGCCCCGTCCGATCGCACCATTTGAAATTCCGCATCTCGCACGGGGGCGCCCGAAGCCGCAGCCCGCTGCATTGGGAGCTCTGCTGGCCCGATTTCCTGGCCGTTGCTAAATAGTTTGAATGGAAGCAGTGCGGCTTCGTCTCCGCTTGCAGAAACATTGGCATCCGGGCGCACTGTTAGCATCGACTGAGCAAACTTGTTAGTGCGAATTACATGACACTGAGCGTCGCGGGCGATCGCAATCCCGACGGGTACAGCATCAAGGATTAATTGCAGTTCATTAACTCGCCACTCTAGTTCTTGGTTGAGCCGTTGAATCTCTTTTTTGGAAGCTTTGCGATCGGTAATTTCGTACACCATCACATTCACGCCCAGCACGCGATCGTCCTCGGCTTTCAGCGGATAGAGACTCAACAGCCAATCGCGTTCTACTCCCGGCTGTGCTGAGTTTCTACCGCGAACTTCGAGCTGTTCGAGGGGAACTTTAGTGTCAATAACTTGTCGGTAAAGCGGCTCTAAATCATCTGCTTGTTGTGGCAAGATTTCGCGCAATGTTTTACCGATGTGGGCGGCGGCGGGAACTCCGTTAATTTCTGCGAGGCGATCGTTCATGCGGACAAATCGCAAGTCAGTATCGATAAAGCAAAGTCCGATCGGCGCGCTCGCATAAATTGCCTCGATTTCTGCTAGTTGTTGGTGCGCCGTTTGCCCTTGTTTAATAAAAGCAGCCCGATCGGCTTTCTGGTCGGTCACATCTTGAAAATAAACGGCAATTCCCGAGGCGATCGGATAAGCTCGTACCGCATACCAAGCATTGAGCGGCCCATAAAAAGATTCAAAACTAACTGTAACTTGCTCTGTGGCGCAGCGGCGATATTCCTGCTCGAACAAACTACCCGCAGATTCGGGAAACTCTTCCCAAACGCTGTTGCCGATCAAATCTTTCGAGAGTCGATTTATCCACCGCGCCGCTTGAGAATTAACGTAGGTAAACCGCCAATCTCGATCCAAAGCAAAGAACCCGTCGTCCATACTTTCGAGGATGTCTGACTCTTGTTGGGCGAGCGCGTCACCGAATTGTGGCCCAGGTTGACCGATTTCTATAAAGGTGGTAACTACGGCGTAGGGAGTCGATCGATCTCCCTGAAATAAAGGTTGAGAATTGATCTTCAACCAAATCAATTCTCCCTGCGGCTGATAGAAGCCCATGATGACATTGCAGCAGGGTTGTCCGGTTTGCAGCGCCACCATCGCCGGGTGCATCTCGCCGGGAAAATCCGAGCCATCTTCACGCAAAGTCTGCCACGGACTGTTGATGGAAGTGTTACCCTGCATTTGTTCTGCTGTCATCCCCAACAGTTTCTCGGCGTAAGAATTGCACGCCTGAATGCTGCCGTCTGCCAATTGTAGAACCATCCCTACATCTGTTGGCAAAGCTGCACCCGGGTTGAGTGCTTTGTGAGAATCCTCTGAAACAGAGGGGTCGATTTTCGGTTGGGGTTCAGTATTGCCTAGATTTTTCATCTTCTAACAAAGATCGTTTTACTTGTGGCAAAGCCAATCGCGCTCATCAATTATATATAAGGGAATAATCACAAAAACTTTTAATGCAAGCAGGCTGACAATTCAAACCTCAGAGAGATGTCGAGCGTCCTGCTGGAATTTCAATATCTCGACAATTTATTTTATACCAGAGTTCCACGTCTTAACCAGTTGCCAGATTCAGCACAGGCAATTTTCGGGCTGTGGCAAATGAGGGAAGCGATCGATCTCATCATTTTTAAATGTTTCTCTATATATACGATAGGTGGCTGTTGCTGGTTATCTGCGTGCAAGCCACTGCGACTTGCGCGCAGGTAACTAAAAACCCAATTGCTTTAAATAAACCCGATCGCAAATTTTGGCGCCGACGCTGCTACTTGTCAAAATCGGTCTTTCATGCCGCGCAATCGAGCGAAGGTTTGCACTGGATCGCGGGTGTTTGCCGCTGATTGCAGGTTGGGAAAATCCCAGCGCAAAAATGGGTTTGTGCTTTTCTCAATACCGATCGATGATGGTATTGTCGGTTGCGATCGGCTGCGAGCTTCTTTAACTGCTGCCAAGCGCTGCTGTAACTCAGGATTGTCGGGATCTACGCTAATGGCAAATTGCAAGTTTGTCAGCGTGTATTCGTGGGCGCACCAAACTCTGGTATTGTCGGGCAAGTTTCGCAATTGTTCGAGGGAAGCTAGCATTTGGGCGGGAGTGCCTTCTTTGAGTCTGCCACAGCCTCCAGCAAATAAAGTGTCCCCACAGAACAATTCGCCGGTTTCCCCTGGGTTCCTGGGCGGGAAATAGTAGGCTATGTGGGCTTTTGTGTGGCCGGGTACGAAGAAAATTTCGGCGGTTCGATCGCCAAATTCAACACGATCGCCCCCTTGCAAAAATACTTGCTGTCCCGGAATTCTGCCTCGGTCTTCGGCGCCGCCGTAAACTGTAATTTGGGGAAAGCGATCGATCAGTTGCTGGTTGCCCCCTACGTGGTCGCTGTGGTGGTGCGTGTTGAAAATTGCTGTTAATTCGGCTCCGAGCGATCGCACTTGCTGCAAGACCGGTTCTGCTTGCGCTGGATCGACCACTGCTGCTGTATGGCGATCGGGGTCGTGCAGCAAGAAAATGTAATTGTCGGACAGTACCGGAATCCGATACACCTGCATAGAAAACAGCCTCTCTCGAAAAAATCTTATAGAATTAAAATATTGTGAGCGTGTTCCGAAGGCAGAATGCAGAATTCACAAATCAGCGCATCTATCTTTGGGAGTAAAACTCTGATACATTATTTCTGCTGTTCCACAAATTGCTTTGCGGTCTGGTACGGACGATTTTCAGGTCGAGAACTCCCAGCAGCTTTAAATATTCTGACATAAATGCGATCGAATAAATGCGAACATCTCAAAACAAATCCAACTTAACAATTTCTCAAATGGTCGATCGGATTGTCGCGTCTGGCAAAATCGCTCGCCGGGAACATTTAGTTTTGACTTCTGCTATCCTGTCAGATGATAAACTTTCAGAGGAGGATCGACATCAAATCAATCGGATATTTGATTATATCCAAATTGGTCGCCTCAAGTTGATCGATTGATCTGGTAAATTCACAAGATAATCGACAGTTGCAGTTAAGGCCGATCCCCCCTAACCCCCCGAACCAAGGGGAGTAGGGGGTGGGACAATAGAATTGTCAAAGCCCCCCTTAAAAATCGGGAACAGAATTCTCAAAGCCCTCTTAAAAATCGGGGGACAACAGAATTCTCAAAGCCCTCTTAAAAATCGGGGGACTTTGAGAATTCTCACAGCGATTAAAAATCGGGAACAGAATTCTCAAAGTCCCCCGACTATCCGGGGGAGTAGGGGGTATGCGAGGGGGATCTCCGGGGAATAAACAGGCTTAACCCAACCGTATTGCAATCTCATCGACAGTCCCAGTTACAAAACAACCCACAATAAAATGAGTACAGAAAAACCCACAATTTTGGTGACTGGTGGAGCTGGATATATTGGCTCCCACGCCGTCTTAGCACTGAAAAACGCCGGTTACGGCGTGGTGATTTTGGATAATTTAGTTTACGGGCACCGAGATATAGTAGAGCAGGTTTTGCAGGTAGAGTTGATAGTTGGCGATACCAACGATCGCACTTTGCTCGACAACCTGTTCGCTACGCACAACATTGCAGCAGTAATGCACTTTTCTGCTTACGCTTACGTGGGCGAATCTGTTACCGATCCCGCTAAATATTACCGCAACAACGTCATCGGCACGATTACGCTTTTGGAAGCGACGATCGCTGCTGGAATCAAGAAATTTGTGTTTTCTTCTACTTGCGCGAGTTACGGCGTACCTGAGGAAATTCCGATCGCAGAAAATCACCCGCAAAATCCGATCAATCCCTACGGTGCTACTAAATTAATGGTAGAACGTATTTTATCAGATTTTGACACTGCTTACAATTTTAAGTCTGTTTGTTTCCGCTATTTTAACGCTGCGGGAGCCGATCCGAGCGGGTTGTTAGGAGAAGATCACAATCCCGAAACTCACCTGATCCCGCTGGTGTTGTTGGCTGCTTTGGGGAAACGAGATTCGATCGCAATTTTCGGCACCGATTACGATACTCCTGACGGTACTTGCATTCGCGATTACATTCACGTTAACGATTTGGCCTCGGCTCACATTTTGGGACTGGAATATTTGCTAAATGACGGCAAATCTGATTTCTTTAATTTGGGGAACGGCGGCGGATTTTCGGTAAAAGAGGTGATAGAAACAGCCCGCCAAGTGACGGGAAAAGAGATTAAGGCCGTGGAGTGCGATCGGCGTCCGGGAGACCCGCCTGCTTTGGTTGGCAGCAGCAAAAAGGCGATCGAAACCTTGGGTTGGTCTCCAGAATATCCCGACATTAAGGATATTATATCCCATGCTTGGCAGTGGCACCAAAAACGCCATCACGCTTAGTATGTAGGGTGCTTATGGCGCACCTTAACCCCAACAAAAACAGTGATTGCTCCGGGTGCGCAATGCGCACCTTACACTTAACAAAAAACATCGAGCTTTGCGGAGTGGACTGAGTTATAAATTCTGAAAAATATTGATACAGTAGGGAAACGGCATGGTCGTGTCCTCACTTCCCGCGCCGGACACGGCCATGCCGTTTCCCTACTCCAATCTTTTAATAGTTAGTATAAAATTGAGGATTGCAGCAATAATCTTGAAAAATGGTATTAAGTCAATGAATTCAAATAAATTAGAAACCCAGGGATTTATCACTATTTTAACAGGTCTTTACTCTTTCCAAGATTGCGTTCATTTTCTGGCGTCTGTCAGGAAGTTTCACCGGGAACAAATTATTATTTTAATCGATAGAGTGCCTCGATTTTTATATCCTTTACTTCAAGTGTTTGGAAATGTCACATTGCAGCCTGCACCCTCTCACAAAAATCCTGTTTTAGCGTCGCGACAAGCTAAGCTGGCTTTGTACGGGGAATCTCTGTTTGAGAAGACTATTTATATGGATTGCGATATTTGTTTGCTGTCGCCAATAGATGAGGTTTTCGACTATCTTGACGCGGTGGATTTGTTAGTGACGGAAGACGTGCAGCCTGCGATTGCTAAAGCGGCAAATTTATTAAGAGTCAAGCAAGATATTCTGTCAACTTTGCAGTCTGTGGGATTACCGCTAAACGAAAATAGCATTCAATACAATGGCGGATTTATGGCTTTTACGAAAAGCACTAAAAATCAGGAATTGTTCGCAGAATTTAAGAAATATTTCGAGATAGTAGTTGCGCATCAAAATGTGTTACTGTTGAAAGACCAGGGTGCTTTTGCTGCTGCCGTTGAATCTGTGAAACCAAAAATGACAACTTTGTCCCCTGTTTACAACTACTTGGATAAGTGGAAAGATGTTTATGCGATCGACAAACCGATCAAGGTCATGCACTGCACTTATCCCTACCGCCCTCAGTACGCCAAGAACGTCACGCGATCGCTCTTTACTCGAATAGTCGATCGCACAGCTAAAATATTTTTACCAAATCAAATTAACAATCCCTGGCGCTTAAAATAAACTTGATTATTATACCAACCGCTGCCAAATTTGCGAAGATCGCACACACACATTCTCTCTCTCTTATCTCTCTGCGCCCTCTGCGCCCTCTGCGGTTAAAAATCACAAAAGATAAATAGGATCGCTCTAGATACCGTGCAACATTATACCAAAGAACTATATCAATACTTACAAAAAACCTCCCACGAATCAGCCAAACAAATTATCCCGATTATTTGGGAATTCGTGCAGCCAAAGCGAGTAATTGATGTCGGTTGTGGGACGGGGACTTGGCTGTCAGCATTCCAAGAATTCGGAGTCGAAGATATATTGGGAATTGACGGCGATTGGGTTGACCAAACAATGCTAGAAATCCCCGATGCCAACTTTTTAACATTAGATTTAACCCAGGCTTTGCCGATTGAACAACAATTTGATTTAGTTGTTTCTCTAGAAGTGGCAGAACACTTACCCTCTGAGTGCGCCCAGGTATTTATCGAGTCTTTAGTGAAGCTTGGCCCAGTGATTTTATTCTCTGCAGCCGTACCATTTCAAGGGGGAACAAATCACGTTAACGAACAGTGGCCAGACTATTGGGCGAAACTATTTCAAGAGCAAGGATATGTAGCGATTGACTGCGTGAGAAATAAAATATGGCAAAACGAACGAGTTAAATGGTACTACGCCCAGAATATACTTGTATTTGCCAAGGTTGAATATTTAACAACGAATCCACTCTTGCAAAAAGAGGCAGATCGAACTAACATATTTCAGCTTTCCTTAATTCATCCGCAGCTTTATTTCCGAACCTCATTAGAAGCAACTACATTAAGACAAGAAATCAAAGATATTTTAGCCTTAAAAGATCCGAGGATTTCCCTAAAAAAAATATTTTTTGCTTTGCTACCCTTGACAAAAGCTCGGTTAAGCAGGAAAATAAAGCAACTTTTTGCAAAATAAATTTACCAAGTGAAAGTTTCATTAGTGGTGAGCGATTTGTCTGGAGGAGGTGCAATTCGTGCTTTTCTCCTAGCTCAAGTCCTGATCGAGCTTAAATGTGATGTAGAAGTTGTCGGCTTTCAGTTTGGTAAGGAATTGTATGCTATTCCTCCGACAGGCATCCCGGTATGTGCGATTCCGGGAAAAAACTATCCGGGGTTTTTGATGGATGTTCAAAAATTATTGAAAAAAATCGATGGGGATATTATTTATGCAGTGAAACCTAAGCCTACAAGTTTTGGTTTATCGCTGCTCAAAAAACTCGATACTCGCCGTCCTGTCATTTTAGATATTGATGACTGGGAACTTAGCTGGTTCGGCGGCGACGAATGGAAATATCGCCCTTCTTTTAAGCAACTTTATCGAGATATTTTCAAACAAAATGGTCAGTTGCGAGAACCGGATCATCCGCTGTACATCCAGTGGATGGAAAGTTTAGTTGGCCGCGCTGATGCTGTCACCGTCGATACTGAGTTTCTCAAACAGCGTTTTGGTGGTGTATATTTGCCTAATGGGAAGGATACTGAAATGTTCGACCCTGCTAAATACAATCCTGAATTGAGCAGAGAGCGTTACGGCTTGTCCGACTATAGAGTTCTCATGTTTCCAGGTGCGCCGCGAGCTCACAAAGGTGTTGAGGATGTTTTGATGGCCCTCGAACAGTTAAATGAGCCCGATTTAAAATTAGCGATCGTCGGCGGAAGTCCTTATGATGATTATGATGATAGACTTATGGAACGATGGGGTCGTTGGGTTGTGAAACTGCCAAAATTTCCTGTGGAAACAATGCCGGAAGTTGTAGCGGCTGCTCACGTTGTCGTTGTTCCTCAGCGAGACACTCTGACGGCTGTGGCTCAGTTTCCGCTCAAGCTGACAGATGGCATGGCAATGGCTAAGCCTGTTTTGTCTACGCGCGTGGGAGATATTCCAGCAATTTTAGGCGGAACAGGTTATTTAGTCGAACCTAGTTCTCCCGATCAAATTTCCCAAAAAATTAAATGGATATTTCAAAATTTTACAGCCGCCAATTTGCAAGGAATGAAAGCTCGGGAAAGATGCGTGAAAAAATATAGTATTCAAGCAATGGCACCGATACTTTCAGATATAATTGCAGGTAGCTATAGGTGACATTCAAGCAACTGAATCGAGGAAGTAAAACTGGCTGTAATTTAAAGAATATTTTGAGATGCCGTACTGTTTAGCTGGGAATGCTTCATGTCTGCCAATAAGCTACTCCTAAAATTTGCCAGACGATATCCGGGCAGGATTTTGTTAACTGTGATGCTGGGCTTTTCTGGGGCTTTATTCAGCGGTATCAGCACTACTCTGATTGTACCAGTGCTCTTAATTTTTTTGGGGGAAGCTATCGAGCTGCGCGGCGCTCCACCTCTCATTAAAAGTTTGATGTATCCCTTTGAGGGAATGCCGGAAAATCAGCGTTTAATGTTGATGACCGGGGCAATTGTTATGACAATTATATTAAAAAATGTTGCTAGTTATATTAATACTTTAGTCGCCACTTCTCTGACGCGCTCTCTGACTTTTGATTTGCGAGAAGCAGGTTTGCAGTTGTTGTTAGAAGTAGATTTAGATTTTTATTCTAAAACTAAAGTCGGGGATTTAATTAATAGATTGGGCGGAGAGATTGGCCGGACTGCGAGTGCAGTTGGTACGGCAATCGGAATGTTTACTACCTCAGTCACTGTTTTGGTGTTTCTGGGTTTGCTGCTTTCTATATCGTGGAAGTTGACGTTGACATCTACACTTTTGTTGGGATTGGTTGCTTGCACAAATCAATATATTATTAACCGTTCTAAGCATTTTGGTCTCGTGCTTTCTGAAATGTCGAAAGATTATTCGGTGAGGGTGCTGGAAACCATGACTGGGATTCGGCTAGTTAAGTCAACGGGGAATGAAGAAAGGGAGTATCAGCGGATTAAGCATTTAATTCAAAGGCGAGAACACGCGGATTTTCAGGCTCAGGTAAATTATGCGGCGATTGCCCCAATTAACGAAGTTGTTAATTTGATCGTGATAATTTTGATTGTATTTATCGGTCGCACAATATTTGCTAATGAGATTGAATCTATTTCAACTGTTTTGCTGACCTATTTATTGGTACTTTTTAGGCTAATCCCTTTGATATCTCAGTTGAATAGCGGGCGCAGTCAATTTGCTAATACGTCAGCTAGCGTAGAAGTGGTTAATGATTTTTTGAGCTGCGATGACAAGCCGTTTATGCTGAACGGTTCTGTGCCGTACACTCATTTGCGATTGGGAATTCGTTTTAAGAAAATATCTTTTAGTTATCCGAATCACAAAAATTTAGTTCTTCAAGGAATTGATTTATTTCTACCTTACGGTACTACTTTGGCTTTGGTAGGAACTTCAGGTTCTGGGAAGTCAACTTTGGCAGATTTACTGCCGAGATTTTACGATCCTACAGAAGGTAGTATCTCGATTGATGGTAGGGATTTGCGCGAATTTGATCTGAAAAGTCTCAGAAAGGCGATGGGTATTGTTAGCCAAGATACGTTTTTGTTTAATGCTTCGGTGCGCGAAAATATTTCTTACGCTAGACCCGATGCGACGGAGGCTGAAATTGTGGAAGCGGCGCAGGGGGCGAATGCTTATGAGTTTATTGAACGGTTGTCGGAGGGGTTGGATACTCAAATTGGCGATCGCGGTGTGATATTATCGGGAGGGCAGCGTCAGAGAATTTCGATCGCTAGAGCTTTGCTGCAAAACCCGGAAATCTTAATTTTAGACGAGGCAACGAGTTCGCTGGATACGGTTTCGGAAAGATACGTGCAATCGGCGATCGAGAAACTGAGTTGCGATCGCACAACCTTAGTCATCGCCCACCGCCTCTCCACAGTCCAAAAAGCCGACAAAATCGCCGTGATCGATCGCGGGGAAGTAGTAGAAATTGGTTCCCACGAAGAATTGCTCGCCAAAGGAGGTTACTACACTCGATTGTATGCCATGCAATTTGCCGAAGAAACTGCCCGCGATGAAGCATTAATTAGAGGTTCTTACGAAATTCGCACTCGCCTGACTCCAATGATAGCTTACCTGAAATTGCTAGTAGATGAAATGGTAGATTCTCCCGAAGAAAGAGATGAGTTAATCAGAGAATCGTATCACTCGGCTGCTAATATTTTTAAGACTTTAGAATTTATAGAAAATACCATTAAACGTCAGAGTGTTAACAAGTAGAAAATTAGTTAAAATATAGCGGTTCTCAAAAAAGTGAGGTATGTCCTATGCCCTATGCCCTATGCCCATAGCCCATAGCCCTATGCCCTATGCCCATAGCCCTATGCCCTATGCCCATAGCCCTATGCCCTATGCCCTATGCCCTATGCCCATAGCCCTATGCCCATAGCCCTATGCCCTATGCCCTATGCCCTATGCCCTATGCCCATAGCCCTATGCCCATGCCCGTCAAGTACCTCATCTTTCTGAGAAAGGCTATATATGTCTAAATATTATGTATTTTTTACCAGAAATGTCTTACCACAACCCAATGTAGCCAGCTTAGTTCAAGTTGCCCACTCTGCCAATGCCGCCGCAAATCTCGGTTATCCAGTAGTTTTGGTATACCTCCGCAAAGGCTGGAGTGCTTTGAATCCGGTTGATTTACTGGTTCCTTTTCGACCGCGAAAACCGGACGATCAATTTGCCAAGATTTATAATATTCAAGATAAGTTAAAAGTAGCAGATTTACCTGTACCGTGGCCGATCGATTTTTGGGACAGCAAATGGACGAGTGCGAGTACCATAGTTTCAAAATACTATTTACCAATTCACCTGTTGAAATCGACTAAAATTGTCCACAGCCGCGACTGGAACTTTGTCAAAGCTGCTATTAAAAACGGAATTCCCGCTATCTACGAACAACACCACCATGAAGATAAGAAATTTGAGCCGGAAATCGTTCGCAATCCTCTATTTCAAATTGCTGTAACTGTTGCTGATACTGTGCGAGATACCATGATTGAGAATGGGATGCCAGCGGAAAAAGTTATTATGCTGCACAATGGTTTTAATCAGTTGTTTCTCGCGAGACAAACAGCAGCATCCGAGAATTGGCGACAGCAATTATTGCTAAATGGCAGAAAGCATTTAGCCGTGTATGCGGGCGGGCTTTACCCGTTTAAAGGTGTGGATATGCTGGTGGATGTGGCGCGGGAGTTGCCGGATGTTCAATTTGCGATCGCCGGTGGTGACTCATCGCAAGTAACAGCATACCAGCAGTTAGCCGCAGACAAGCAGGTCAACAACATCAATTTTCTCGGCTACCAGCCTCAAAATCAACTAGCCAGCTTGCTACAAGCAGCGGATGTTTTAGCTCACCCTCACTGTCTGACGGAGGCCGCGACATTCACGTCTCCATTGAAGTTCTTTGATTATATGGCGTCGGGTAGTGCGATCGTTGCGACGGAGATTGCATCTTTGATGGAATTTAAATCGGGAAATATAGCAGCAATTTGGTGCGAACCGGATAACCCGCACAAGTTCGCCGAAAGCATTCGAGATAGTTTAGCAAAATATCCGAGGAGGAGTGAAGGTTATCCAGAAACATTGAATTTTGTCAAGCAGTTTTCGTGGGAAAATAGAATTGAGAAAATTTTGAGCTATGTGGATGAGTCATTGGTAGGGTGCGTCAGTCCGCAGGCGACAGACAATTGATAAAATTATCAAAACTGACGCACCATTAACTGTAGGGTGCGTCAGCTCTTAAATTATCAAAACTGACGCACCATTAACTGTAGGGTGCGTCAGCTCTTAAATTATCAATTATTCCGAAAATAACCCAAGCTGACGCACCCTACATACTACTAATTATGACTCCAAAAATCATCGGTACGATCACCACCTATCCAGGCATGAACCAAAGCGATTGGCTATGGCAACAAACCCCTCACAACTTCGGGAAATGGGGCAATATTCAAATGCTCGCCAACCATCCAGAACCAGATTTTCTACTCATGTATCAATTCGACTTTCCCCGACAGCCGAAACAGCAGTCCTGGCTCGATAAAATACGCCATTACAAGCATCCAAAACCAGAAAATGACATTCGAGACCAATTTCGCAACGTTCCCAAGGAACGCATTATATACCTAATTAGAGAACCGCCTTTAGCAGAAGTAATTGAGATTACCAAAGCCAACTACGAACAAGCAAAACTTTATTGCGGTTACGTTTCCGGGCCGGACGACTTCGCACCAAAACCCGATTATATGCCCGCGATTTGGTATCACTCTAACTCATTTCGAGAATTGAACGAAATGCCGCCACCGCCGAAAACTAAATCTTGTTGTTGGATAACTTCGGGCGTTAGTCGCACAGCCAATCATCGGCGCAGATTAGATTTTATCAAATTGCTGCAAGAAGCAGAATTAGATTTTGACCTTTACGGGCGAAATTTGCCAACTTGGGCCCAGGGAAACGGTACGGTTAACAATAAATGGCACGCTGTCGCACCTTATTATTACAATTTGGCTATTGAAAATTATGCAGATAATGATTGGTATGTCAGCGAGAAACTTTGGGATGCTTTGTTAGCTTGGAATTTGCCGATTTATTACGGCGGTGGGGCGGCGGATAAGTTGTTGCCGGCGGGAAGTTTTTTGCGGCTTCCCAGTTTGGATGAGAAGGGAGTAGAATTTATTAAAGAGGTGATTGCTACGCCGGATTGTTGGCAGGAAGCAAGGGCGAAAATTGCTGAAGCGAGACAAATCATTCTCCATGAATTAAATCTGCTTAATTGGCTGTCTAATTTTGTATCTTAGGAAAAAGTGAAAAATCTGGTTCGTAGTGAGGACTTTAGTCCGCATCAATCAGAGAAGGACTAAAGTCCTCACTACGAACCGTTGTTATTTCCGGCAATAGGGGGTGACGGGGTGAAGGGGTGGCTTGACCTGCCAGTGCGATCGCCCTATAACTTATTCTATATATTCTCAAGTACCGAGTCAAAACTTATGCCTTTAAAAAATTACGGTGTTTTAAAAGGTCGTCCTGTGGGACGGCGGTTGGCGATTACTTCTAATGCCCATTACCAAGTTCACTTGGTTTCGGAAGATACAGACTACCGAATTGCTATCAATGTCAAATCGCAGGTGGAACCGTCGGAATTAGAGTATTTGATTGATGAAAATTTCTCTCATCCCCTTTTGGCAGATTTGCCAGATTTGCCTTTGGGATTTAAGGAGTTGGAGAGAAAGCCCGGTGGTTTGGCACTTGACTTTATTCGCGGCAATTTGTTCGATCGCACTAAAATGATACCCATACCCTTCGATGTACCGGGTTCGGACAATGACTTAAACGAAAAAATCGACAAATACGTCCAGCGGGCAATGTCGGATGAATTAGCGCATATCTATGCTTTTGGCGAGAGATTCGGGCCCGAAAGCATCAAAGACAAAATCTTTGGTTTTTTGCCCGGTAACGGCATTCACGACATCCACATGAATCAGGGGAATGCCGGCAAGTTTGCTAAGGATAACGGCGTTTGGCAAGACGGTGGAATGTTGGTACACTTCCCGTCAGAAAACCGCTGGATAGGTATTTTCCTGAAGTTTCAATCGCAAACTTGGCACTCTGAGGATGATGTGGGAGAACCCATCGACACTACACCCTTACCAATTCCCGGTAAACCTCCTGTCAAAGTCGAGCCAGGTAAAGTTCTACCACCTGACTATATTGTCAGAATTGTGGCGGCGTTAGTAAGTCCTGTGGGTGAAGATGCTGGAAAGGAAACCGTAACGCTGCTGAATACTTCACCGGATGCGATCGATCTAACTGGATGGGCGATCGCAGATAAGTTAAAAAATAAGCATACCCTTTCCGGTACGGTTGCTGCTGGTGCTTCTCTAGCCGTTACCTTGCCGCCAAACGTGCAACTGAGTAAAAAAGGTGGCTTGATTACCCTGTTGAACAAACAAGGGCTGAAAGTGGACGGCGTGTCGTACACTCAGCAGCAAGCACAACGAGAAGGTTGGACGATCGTGTTTTAATTAGTCATTGATATTAACTGCTAACTGGTTCCCAGGCTCTGCCTGGGAACCAATATTTAGAGGCTCTGCCTCGCTAATTTATCGCTAATATCAAGTCCAGTGGCAGGACAAAAGCAGGGCGGGGACAGGTTTGCGAGATACTTAGTTTCAAACATGGATGGTTCGTAAAATCCGCTACAACCAGAGCGCCAATTATACATAACTAATCCACTCAATATGAATGGAATTTGCACGCTAGCCAACGATACAGTTTGCGATCAGCTAATTGCCTTGCTCAACAGCATCGAAATTATCTTAGGCTCAAATACTCCCGTCTGCATTTATCCTTTCGACGACCAAATACAGCAAATTCAAGCTGAAATTGTTAACCGTCCCAACGTGTTTATTTATGAAGATATAGCTTCGATTCAGCGATGGGACGAATTCATGCAAGCAGCCGCACCTGAGCGTTTGAACCGCAAAAAATCCCGGCTCTACGGCGCGCACCGCCGCTTTTGCGCTTTCGACGGCCCGTTTGCCAAGTTTATCTATCTGGATGCCGACACTTTGGTGATGAATTCCCTTAATGCGGTTTTTCAGCAGTTAGAAAAATCTGATTTTGTGGTTTACGATTTTCAATTTCGCGACCCAACTAAAGTATACAACATTCAGTCGCCAAAACTACTTGAACTTTTTGAGCAAAATCGGATAGATTCGGAAATATTTTGTTCGGGTTTTTACGGTAGCAAGCAAGGATTATTTAACCACAATACTAGAGACTGGCTTGTAGCTGAACTCAAATCTGGAGATGCAGAAATCCTTTATTCCGGTGCGGGAGAACAGCCTTTACTCAATTATATGGTGATGAAGACTAGAATTAATAGCTATAATTTTGCTCGCAGTCTTCCAGATGATTCTAAAACTGGGTGCAGTGTTACTTCCCCACATTTTCAAAACAGAGATAACATTTTGTACGATAAGGGAAATCGCCTGACTTACATTCATTATATTGGGGTGCAGCCGGATTTAATTCGCAGGGTTTGTGCTGGGGAAAATATTGAGTTTCCCTATCGAGATTTGTTTCTGTACTACCGCTATTTGCGGGAACCTCAAAAGCGGCCGGTTTTTACGCAACCGCCGAAATCTTATGCTGATATTTCTTCGCGGAGTTTGCTAGAAAGAGTGTTGAGAAGGTTGAGGATAAATTTATGAGTCGCGGTATTTATATTGTTGCTAATGATAAGGTGATGGAAAGTGCGATCGCCCTGATCGCCAGCATACGCCTGTACAATTGTCAAGTACCCGTTTTTTTGATTCCGTTTGACGACAATTACCTGCAAGTCGCGGCCGCACTCAGCAGCCTCTACGGGGTGCAAGTGTTCCCAAATCTGGGGTTTGTGGAACAGTTTACCAGGGAAATTAGCCAAATATTCGATCGCAACTTTTTAGCCCTTCCCAACAAAATGCGCAAACTTTGCGCCTGGTTTGGGCCCCTCGACGAATTTCTGTACATCGATACCGACATCATCGTCTTTGAAGACATCGCAGCCAACCTCAACAAACTCTCAGAAGTAGACTTTTTTTGCTGCGACTATCATCACCTCAGCGAAAAACTGCGAAATGTATTTTCACCCATTGTCAAAGAACAAAATATCTTTACTGACTCACAGCTACAAGATGTATTCAACAGCGGTTTTTGGGCTTCCCGAAAAGGCACGATTACAGAATCACAAATGTATGAAATTTTGCGGGAATGTTCGCAGCATCGAGAATATTTTGACTTTACTCAAAATGTCACCGACCAACCTATACTAAATTATATGATTCTTAAGTTAATTGATAAGCGCTGGAATCTTGTTAAAAATTCAGCGACAGAACCTGGAAGCTGGGCTGGTTCTACACAGTTTGAAGAAATTGATTATGTGCTTTACGACAAAGGTAAAAGGTTAAAATATGTTCACTGGGCGGGGATACCAATTAAATCGGGTAGTCCTTATTGGAAACTTTGGCAACATTATCGTTATTTGGATGAACCAAAACCTAATTTAATGCAAAGATTATTCCGATATTTGTAGGGTGTGTTGGGCGCTGCTTTAATATTTGATATGATGCGAGATAATGCGGAAGCGCCCAACGCACCTGACGAGATGATTGGTGCGTTGGGCTACGGGATATTTGTAAGGTGTGTTGGACGCTGTTTTGATATTTGATATGATGCGAGATAATACGGAAGCGCCCAACGCACCTGACGCGATGAATGGGTGCGTTGGGCGCTATATCTATATTCTATCGGGCTGAGATTCTTGGGAAGCGCCCAACACACCCTACGAGATCTTTTTTTAAATAAGATATGACTGATGGTATTTATATTCTGGGAAATGATGTGGTTTTTGACCACTTAGTCGCTTTATTAAACAGTCTCGAAGTCAACGGGGCGAAAAATATTCCTGTTTGCATCATTCCCTATGATGATAACTTGCAAAAAGTTCGAGTAGAAATTGCCTCGCGAACCAATGTTACTCTATTTGAAAATATCGATTCCATCCAATTTTGGGAAGACTTCGCGACTCAAGCTTGGACATCTCACCAAAAAGCTCAAAAAACTTGGCAAGCCAAAGGTTGGGCGCAAGTTCACTGTTTGGGAATGCACCGAAAATTCTGCTGTTTTCATGGCCCTTTTGACAAATTTGTCTATTTTGATGCGGACACTCTGTTAATGGGTTCTCTGGATTATATCTATCAAAAACTTGATGAATTTGATTGGGTAGCTAACGATTTTCAATACAAATCTGACCTCAATTATGTCTTTGATTTATCTGCCGAAAAATTCGCCGAAGTTTTTGAGGTTGAAAGAGTGGAATCTCGGGTTTTTTGTGCGGGTTGGTTTGCTTCGAGAAAAAATATTTTAAATCGAAATAACTCAGCCGAAGTTTTAGATAAATTGACTTCAGGAGAAGCGGAAATTTTGTCTTTGCGGGGAACAGACCAACCTTTATTTAACTATTTAGTCGCCCGCAGCAGCATCTCTTTTTATAACTTTGCTTACCATCAACCTGCACGGGTAACGGGCAATCATTGGTCTTCTCAATTTGATGTGATAGATTATGTTTTATACGACAAAGGACGGCGATTGACTTATTTGCATTACATGAGCATTTCGGCGACACAATTTACTCGATTGTCTGCGGGCGAAGATGTTGAGATTCCTTACCGAGATGTATTTCTGCACTATCGCTATTTGCATTCGCCGGAAACACAGCCCAAACTCTCGCCTCCCAATTTCTTGCTTCGCTTGCAGAGGATTTTCACAAGTTGGGGTATTCAAAAATTTAATAATGTTCTATTTAAGTTGCGGATTTTAATCAAGAAGGACTAAAGTCCTTACTACGAACCAACTTTCTTCGTTGTTAGAAAAGCGGATTTTAATC
>NZ_JAUBUN010000001.1:394990-407699 GCF_036702665.1 Microcoleus sp. Aus8_D2 | reverse complement strand
TACTACGAACCAACTTTCTTCGTTGTTAGAAAAGCGGATTTTAATCAAGAAGGACTAAAGTCCTTACTACGAACCAAGCTTCTTCGTTGTTAGAAAAGAGGGTTGATGTTTAACTGAAGGACTAAAGTCCTTACTACGAACCAACCCTCTTCGTTGTTATAAAAGAGGGTTGATATTTAACTATGGTTCTTCAAAAAAAGAATCCAAGTCTAAGGCTTGGGAACCTCCGCGTTGTAGTTCAATTAAAAGCTTACCTAGCTGAGTCCAAACCAGCCACCCAGTTAGTAGCGTCAGCGGCAGGGCTAAAACATAAGAAAGTAATTTTGGGAAGCCAAAAATTTCCATTCCTGAAGCTAAAAATACGCAAATTCCGCCGGCCATTCCCAAAAAAGGCAACTGCAATTGTAGACCTTTTAGGTTAGACAAAGTACGGCTAGAACGATTTTTAGACCAGAGTTGTACGGCTTCTTTGAGAGTTGCTTCAAAGGCTAAGCCTGAAGCCATACCTGCTACTAATCCAGCAGTCATTAAAAAATAGGGAGGTTCTGGAAAGTAATACACGAATAATTCCTTAAATTTGGGTAATTGGGAATTGGGAATTGGGCATCGGGCATGGGGCATCGGGCATGGGGCATCGGGCATGGGGGATTGGGAATTGGGAATTGGGAATTGGGAATTGGGAATTGCCAAAAGTAGAATTATTTTTTTTCCTTCTTCTTTCTTCCTTCTTCTTCCCTCTTCCTTCTTCCTTCTTCCCTCTTCCTTCTTCCTTCTAATTACAATCGAGTCAGCGCGGCTGTTCCTGCTGTGGAAAGCTCTGTCAAAGCGCCTAGAGCAACGTTGAACAAGCGACTTGGTTGCAGGTCTTCTTTGACTAAGTTCCAGAGGCTGCCAACTTCTTGGGTGTGAATGCGATCGTCCTCAATCAACGCTAACATTAGCTGGCGTCTCAAAAACGACCCTTCCTCTGACAGCAAAAATTGCAAGCCTAGTTGGGCTGTAGGTAGCAGGTCGAAACTGCGATCGGATCTGGCGATCGCGATCATCTCCTCTAACCTGTTCCACTGGAATTTGCCATCCTTGAATAATACCTCAATCAGGCGACGGCGCAATGCCGGAGATTCCCCGTTCAACAACCTGCGCGCTACGTAGGGATAGGCGACCTCGACTATCTTGAAGTCGGGATTCAGCGTCAGGGCTAAACCTTCTTCTGTGACGAGAGACCGAATAATTAGGGCAAATTTCGCGGGGACTCGGAACGGATAGTCGTACATCAACTCCGAAAACTCGTCTGTAATCGTCTTGAAGTTAAAGTCGCTTACCTTTTCGCCGACGATATCGCCGAGGACAGATTCCAATGCCGGGACGATCGGCATAATATCTGTATCTGGAGTCAAAAACCCGAGTTTGACAAAATCCTGGGCTAACTCTAAGTAATCTTTGTTGATCAAATGAACGACAGAATCAACTAAAGTTTCTTTAGTGGTTTCTTCCATCTGATCCATCATCCCAAAATCGATGTAAGCCATGCGGCCGTCCGCTAAGGCAAACAGATTTCCCGGATGGGGGTCAGCGTGAAAAAATCCGTGTTCGAGTAACTGTCGCAAACCGCTGCGGACTCCGACTTCAATTAAGCTATTGGTGTCTAAACCTGCGGCTTTGACACTTGCCATATCTGTTAGCTTGATGCCGTCAATCCATTCGAGAGTCAGAACGCATTTTGAAGTATAGCGCCAGTAAATACTCGGAACTTTTACTGTCGGGTCATCGGCAAAATTTGTTGCAAATTTCTCGGCGTTGCGGCCTTCATTGATATAGTCAATTTCCTCGAATAGTTTAATACCAAATTCATCGACTATTAAACAGAGGTCGTGACCGAGATTCAATGGCAGTAAGGGGCCCAACAATCCAGCCGCCCAGCGCATTAAGTAAAGGTCGAGGCTTAAGATTGGCAGCAAATTTGGTCGCTGAACTTTAACTGCGACTGCTTCGCCGGTGATTAAACGGGCTTTGTAGACTTGGCCGAGACTGGCCGCTGCGACTGGTTCGGGGGAGATTTCTCTGTAGGTTTCGCTAATGAGGCGATCGAGTTCTGCTTCAATAATCTCGAAAGCCCGCACTGAGTCAAAGGGCGGCAATTGATCCTGAAGTTTGATCAGTTCTTGGAGAAAGTCTTTGCGAATTAAGTCTGGTCTAGTAGAAAGGGCTTGGCCGACTTTAATGAAAGTGGGGCCTAAGCGAGTGAGTATTTGTCGCAGGTGGGCGGCGCGTTCCGGCTGGTGGGCGGCGACTTCGTGCTGCCAACTGTCCCACAGCATCCCGATCACGAAGCCTGCAAATAACCAAATAACGGTAATTGCGCGCCAAATTGCTTTCCAAGGACGGTTGCGGTAATACTGAGCGATCGCTTGTGGATCGTAGCGTCTAGCCTGAGTGAATTGATACTGAGGCACTCGTTTATTTTCCTCTGATTTTATGAAAATTGCAGGTTAAATTGGGAATTGGGAATTGGGCATGGGGCATGGGGCATGGGGCATCGGGCATCGGGCATCGGGCATCGGGCATCGGGCATCGGACATCGGGCATCGGGCATCGGGGATGGGAAGTCGAAAGTTCAAACATTCTTTATTCTTCCTTTTTCCTTCTTCCCTCTTCCTTCTTCCCTCTTCCTTCTTCCTTCTTTCTTATTCCTTCTTCCTTTTTCCTTCTTCCCTCTTCCTTCTTCCTTCTTCCTTCTTCATCATTGACCGATCGCAAATTTTAGGCGAGCGGAAAATGCACCCGTTTAAGGCGGATTGCCAGCCTAAATTTGTTTCTTTTCATTAAATATAGTACATAAAAGTACAAGTGCTCGGTCAAAATACTTAACCATTCTCCCTGACCGCTGCACCAGTACGCCACTGCAACCCTGCAATTCCTCTATTCTCAGGTGTTTCTGTGGATCGGGCGATCGCCCAAAAGCCACTAAATCCTATCCGCCCTTTGCCAAACAATCTTTCAGCCCGTAAATCGCCCGCTCCTGTTGATCCCTCGAAAGTTCCGGGAACATCGGCAAAGACAAGACTTCGCGACAAACTTGCTCAGCCACAGGCAACTGACCGGCCCCGTAACCCAAAGATTTGTAAACAGGTTGCAGGTGCAAAGGTAACGGATAGTAAACCATCGAACCAATTCCGGATTCCTGCAACTTAGTCCGCATCGAATCTCGAAAATTACCAGCAGGATTTGGCGCTTCTGCTTGACTTATCAGCCGGATCGTGTATTGATTCCAGACTCCCTTTGCTGCCGGCAATTCCTTGGGGACAGCAACTCCGGGCACCCGGGAGAGAAATTCGCCATAAACGGCGGCTTTCTCGCGACGTTGGGAGTTCCAACTGTCGAGATAGCGCAATTTAATGCTGAGAATCACGGCTTGCAGGGCATCTAAACGGCTGTTGTAGCCGATTTCTTCGTAAAAATACCTAGAAGACTGTCCGTGTTCTTTCAGCATTCGCATAGAAGCTGCGAGGGATCGATCGTTCGTCGTCACCGCCCCGCCGTCACCGCAAGCGCCTAAATTTTTGGTCGGATAAAAGCTGAAACAGCCCACATGGCCGATGCTGCCGACTTTTCGAGACTCCCACTCGGCGCCGACAGACTGCGCGCAATCTTCGATTACGGCTAAATTGTGCTTGGTGGCAATTTCCATCAACCGAGTCATGTCTACCGGTTGGCCGAAGATGTGAACCGGCATGATTGCTTTGGTTTTTTCGGTAATTGCGGCTTCCAAGAGCTCGACATTCAGATTAAAAGTCCCGCTGTCTATATCGACAAATACGGGAGTTGCACCGACGGCGCTAATTGTTTCAGCCGAAGCGAAAAAGGTAAAAGGAGTGGTAATCACTTCATCGCCCGGGCCGATTTTGAGAGCTCGCAAAGCCAAAATCAGCGCATCGGTGCCCGAGTTGCAGCCAACGCAGTCGGAAACGCCTGTGTAGTTGGCAAACTCTTGCTCAAAACTCTTGACGGCGGGGCCGCCGATGTAGCCGCCAGAGGCGAGCACTTTTTGTACCGCAGCGCCGATTTCGTCGCCAATCTGGGCGTACTGCTGGGTTAAATCGAGGGGGGGAACGTTATTCACTCTTGACACCACAAATTGCAACCATTATCAAAGCAAATTCTTACAGCAAAACTGTTTCTCAGAAACCTTTATTCAAATATCTTATAGTTGGACGGGCAAACAATCACTTTATCGAAAGGGAGCGCGGATGTTAATTCTGCTAGATTTTACTGATTTGGGTTGGGCTTTGGGGATGGTGGCGATCGCGATCGGGCTTTCGGCGTGGCAGAGATTGGGGTTGGAGGGGGCGATCGCGATCGCGGCGGGACGCACTCTAATCCAGCTTATCGGAGTCGGCTACGTGCTCGCCGTCGTGTTTGCGCCGGAGGGGAAAAATCCGTGGCTGGTGTCAGCAGTTTTAGCCATCATGCTGACAACGGCTAGCGTGGTGGCCAGCAACCGGATTAGCAAAAAAATCAAGCACTTGCTACCGTTAGTTTCGGCTTCAATTGCGATCGGTACGGCGTTTACTCTCGCCTATACACACTTGCTAATTTTGCAACCCGATCCTTGGTACGAACCGCAATACTTGATTCCCCTAGCGGGGATGATTTTGGGCAATGCGATGAACTCAGGGGCGATCGCTGGTGAAAGACTTGTGAGTACAGTTAACAGCAGCCAATTAGAAATAGAAACCCATTTAAGTTTAGGTTCAACGCCGCAGCAAGCAGTAAAACAGTACCGGAAAGACGCGATTAAAGCTGGATTAATCCCCACATTAAACACAATGACAGTCGTGGGAATCGTGACATTACCGGGAATGATGACGGGTCAAATGCTCAGCGGTGTCAGTCCTTTGGATGCAGCATATTACCAAATTTTGATTATGTTTGTGTTAGCGCTGGCAACTTTAATCGCCACTCTATTATTGACTGAGGGATTGTGTCGGAGGTTTTTTAATCAAGATGCACAATTAATCAAATGGTAATCGGGCATTGGCCTGCGCAGGGCATTGGCCCGCGCAGGGCATTGGGAATTGATAATTGGGAATTGATAATTGGGAATTGATAATTGGGAATTGGGCATTGGGCATTGGGAATTGGGCATTGGCTTGCGCAGGGCATTGATAATTGGTAATATGATGTAGGTAAGAACTTGCATTTAGCCTTATTTTATTAAACAGGCAAGATGCCTGTTCCACAAAAATTAATTTTTTTGCCAGGTGGGCTTCTAGGTTTCTTGAACAGGCGACGCCGGCCTGTTCCACAAAGAGTGAGTTTATCTTGTGGGGTGGGCACGCAAGCCCGCCCGATTCATCACTAAGGAGAATAGCCATGATTCAAATAGCAACTAAACCGCTAACTTTTGAAGAATTTGCGGAATGGAAGCCAGAAAACGGACGTTATGAACTGCACAATGGAGAGATTGTTGAAATGTCACAACCATTAGGAGACCATGAAGAAGTTATCGGTTTTTCCGCAAGAAAATTGACAGTAGAATTCGAGCGGCTAAACCTTCCGTACTTCATCCCCGGACAAGCATTAGTTAAGCCCGCAGAAAACGAATCAGCTTATTCGCCCGATATTCTGATTTTAAATCGCCCCAACTTAGCGTCAGAACTTCTGTGGAAAAAGTTTTCAACTGTGACTCAAGCAGCATCAATTCCGCTGGTTATTGAAGTAGTTAGCACGAATTGGCAAGATGACTACATCAAAAAAGTAGGTGAATACGAACTAATCGGGATTCCAGAATACTGGATTGTGGATGATCTCGGTTTGGGCGGCCGCAGATTTATCGGGAATCCCAAACAACCGACTATCTCGGTTTACCGACTGGTTGACGGCGAATACGAGGTGAGTTTGTTTCGGGGAGATGATAGGATTGAGTCGCCAACTTTTCCTGAGTTAAACTTGACGGCGCCACAAATTTTTCAAGCTGGATCGATTGCGGAGTAATATCAATTCCGGTTGCACCAGAATTAATATTACTCAGCAGATCTAATGATAGGAATTAATCGTTCCTCGATTTCACAAATATAGGCTGTTAACCCTGTCTGAACACCTTTTTTTCGCAGATTTTCCAGCTCCGTGTCTTCCCAGCACTGTCGTTCGCGTTCCATCTTGCCACCTGTGAGCTTTTCCACAACAACTTTAGGATTTCTAATGCGATCGGGTTCTGTCAATGAGTTAGAGCGTAGTCTGTGTGATTCTTCGCAAGGATTAAACGTCAATTCGGTTGCGATATTTTGCAGAATTTGTTTTTCTTCTTGATTAGATGGAATAAATCCATTCAAAACCCAAGCTTCCCGCATTCTATCGGCTGTACCAATAATAATTGCTAATTTAGGTTGTCGATCGATGTGTTCTGAACGCGCTTGCTCAATACCTTCTCTTCGCTCAGGCTGATTGTCTAAATCTCGAATAAAGAGAATTGCTTTAATGTTTCGTGTTTTTTGAATAAATCGTACTAAATTAAGAATTTTTATAGCTGCTGCACCATCAGCTTTTAATGCTCCATCTTTACGATGACCTAAATACCTGGGAGGACGGAATCCTAAGCTTTGTTGGAAATTATCTATAATTTGATTAATATTTTTCCACCAATAATTGTCTGTGCCAGCTTCTAAACCACTCCATTGATATAGATGTTGCAGCATCTCAGGGTCTAACCAATCAATTTTTTGCACTCAAGTGCGATCGGCTAATTTAGTAGCGGTTCGTGCGTCTGCGTTACTTTCGACAATCACCACAAACTCAATCATTAATTTCTCCTGCAACCACCCAATCTTCTCCCTCCGCATCCCAAAATTCTCCGGTGGTCAAAGTTTGTTTTGCCCATTCTACATCAGGATGTTCATCTAATCTTTTGCAACGAGTCACCCCGGAGTTGTTGTTACTTAATACATGAACTTTAGACGGAATAAGTTCATCCACAATGTAGGGAGAATGGGTGGAAAAAATAATTTGCAGGTTGTTGTTTTGTTGAATAATTTCTTTGAAAACAGCGATTAATTCTCGTTGCGCTTTGGGGTGGAGTCCCTGTTCGACATCATCTAGTAATACTAAATTAGGTTGATTAGGATTTATCAAAACAGTCAGTAATCCGAGGGCGAGCATTGTTCCTTCGCTAATCGCATGGGCTGGAATGCGCTTACCAGTATTCATATCTAGGACAACTTCTTGCCCTGTCATTTCCTGACTTTCTTCGTAGGAGATAGATTTGCCATCGACTTCGATTAAGCGTTGGCGATTTACCATAACCTTGGCTCGTTTTACGCCGACTTCGCGTACACCTGGTACAATCAGTTTCAACATTTATTGTAAAGATTGAAACTTATCTGGAGCTTCGTCACGAAGATAGTCTAAGGTAGGTGCTAATCCGGAACCATCGAACTCAACTCGCGGTGTAATTGCATCACTATAAGCTGCTTTAGCAAGATTAGTAGCTACTAGCTTAAGATGAACTGAGTATCTCAAAGATTCAGGAATTGGATATTTAGCATCGCTCAGCGAACTTGACCATCCTTGTACATTTTCGGGTTCTCGATCGACTTTCCATGATGCTCTCGGAAACCAAGGAGGGTTAACGCTTTGTGTCCAGTTATAGGAAGCTTCCCAATCAGTCCGAGATTTGTATCCCAAAAAACCACTTACAGTAACAGACATATTATTTTGCCCAATTGTTGTAAGAAATTGAGGCGCTCTTTCATTCTGAAAAATATTTGCAAATGATGAATTAGTAAGCTGACTGAGATAATGCAATGCTTGCAAAACGGATGTTTTACCAGAACTGTTTTGTCCTACGAGTGCGTGTAAGCCTGAATTGTCAAAATTAAGTTCAGTGTCTTGATGACTTTTGAAGTTATGAAGTTTTACTTTTTCTAGCATTTGATTGCTAACATTTTTTTATACCGTTTGATTGCAGAGCTTGTAGTGTGTGTTAACGAAGTATAACTCAATACGTTTCAGATAAAGCCGATCCCCCCTAGCCCCCCGATCGAAGGGGGGGACCCGAAGCGATCGACATTCCTCCGTCGATCGGGGAGCCATAGTAAGCACTCAAAGTCCCCCTTGCTTTCGGGGGATGCGAGGGGGATCTGGCCTCGCATCAAAGTGAGATTTCTCAGCGGATGTTCTACTTCGGTTCGTGACTCGCAATCCGCTTACCTTCGCCATCGTAAACCTGCATCGGAATTTTCGCGTTTTCGGCGATCGCCTCCAAGGCCGTTTGCAGAGTAGCAACGTGCTTTTCCACAGCTTGGCGAGTCTTCACAGAATTATTGTTATTGGCTTGAATGAAAGTTTGTTGCAATTTCTCCACGTAATCGGGATTCATCTGCACCGCTATCAAACCATTGCTAACAGTATAGTCGCAAATTTTCGGCTTGCCTTTGCAAGTTCTATCCAAATCCGTCCGCGCTTTTTGCAAGTTCCTTTCTTCCTGCAACTTAACTTCTGCTTGCTGCAATGAAGTTTTGTAGGAATCAATCAGCGGTTTGGCTTTCTGGGAATAAGAAGTAGCCGCCGGAACTTGCTCAGCGTAACTCAAAGCTCTCCGCCAGTTTTCCGATGCTTTAAACCAGCCGTTTTTGCCCTCAAAAATTTTAGCTTCCGCTGCTAAAGTCACAGCTTGAGTGTAGGCATTTTCCGAAATTGTTTCAACATTTTTGCGCTCGCGAGCTTGTGAAAGCTTCGTTTCGTATTTCGGAACTAGCAGTCTACCTAGTTGGTAAGATTGCGTATTGCCGGGAATTTCTGCTAGCGTGTCCAGGGCTTTTTCCCAACCTGCTTGCACCCCTGCCCATGTCTGGGCTGTCTGAGCTACTGCTTCCCGAGCTTCGGCTATTTGCGCTGTACTTTTGGCTGCGAGCAACGTTTTTTCGGCTTGTTTTTCTGTGCCTAATTGCCGATTTCCTGTTGCTAAATTCTTCCGGTATTCCTTCGCCTTTCTCTGAGCATAGGGATAAACTGGGCTGTTTGTGGGGATTTCTCCGAGTTGGGCGATCGCACTTTGCCACAGAGCTTGCGCTTCCTGGCCGCTCTCGGCAGAATAAGGCGGATTTTCGGTTTTCCGAGCTGCGGACTGTGCCAGACGCGCTGCATCGATCGCAGACTGGACATTTTGACTTTGCTCCCGATAGCTTTCGATGGCGGTTTGAGCCTCACCGCGATGAATTGACCAAGAAGGAATCGGTTCCAAAAGGGCGATCGCCCCTTTTAACTGTTCCTGCGCTTCTTCCGGGCTGCTAGCAACCTTTGAAGTTTTCAGAGTCTTCGCCGAATTATCGCTCAACCGTTTAGCATTAGCTAATGCAGTGCATTCTCCGATCGCACAGGGACGGCTCAGCAGGTAATAACCGCCTGCCAAAATAACCGCCGCGATGCTGACGATTCCCGCCGCCGCCAGCATCGCAAACGGTGAATGCTTGGGTGTTTCGGCAACTGTTACCGCTTCCATATCCAGCACATCGAAGGGATTGTCTGCGAGATCTTCCGGGATTCCAGCTACCTTAAAGGCGAGATCATCGGAATTGCTAGAACTCTCAGAAAAATCGGGGAAATATTCATCGCCTCCCGCATTTTTAACATCTCTTTCTAACGGCATCTCCTCCGCTGCATCCGCCGTCTCTGCGGCATTTGCGGCTAGCACCATCCCCGTTTCTGCTGCGGGTTTCTTCTCGGTTTTTTTCAGCACTTGCACTGTTCTGGGTCTTGACAAAACAGGATTGTGCATGGTAAAAGAATGGAAAGCATAAGGCTGTTTTTGCCCGGTAATTTTCAGGCAAAGTCCAATCTGTTGAATAGATTCCGGTTCTATTTCGAGAATTGCTGTTTCTAGCACGGCAAAAGTCGGTTTAGCTTTGAGAACCAAACTGCGCGGGTGTTCTCCCACAACCGTTAAAGAGTCATCTCGAAAATCGCAACTGATATAAAGCGGTAAATTTTTCAACCCGGCTGCTTGTAAGTGCTTCTGCAACTCTAATTCTAGAATTTGTGCCTTGCTTTGTCGCGCTGCTACTGTCATATTTTGCTCCTCTGTCTACTATCACCACTTGAGATTTTAGTTTGAAGAAATTCTCGGCATTTCAGATTTGTTTTAACTTAGAGAAATCCTCAAGACGATGAGGAAGTTCTTAATTGCTGAAACCATTGCTTTTCTTCCTTCTTCCGACTTCACGCTTGACGAATTCCGAATGCTATGCACCAACTCAGGCAAATCTTAAGTCTCAAATCTCAACTCTCAAATCTTAACTCTCAAATCTCAACTTGCAAGGCCTCTCCATAACTTTCGCTGTAATAAACTTGAGTCACATCAAAACGCCCGCCGTATTGTTTTAAAGGCTCTGCTGCATAACCAAGCGGCAGCAAACAGCACACATCTACTTCTTCGGGAATTTGAAAGGCTTCTTTCACCTTAGCTGCGACAAAACCTTCCATCGGACAACTGTCTACCCCAAAGCTTTTTGCTGCAATCATTAAATGAGCTACTGCGAGCATTGTATGTCTGTTTGTCCAAGCTTCTAGGGACTCAAAGCAAGGATGGTTCTCGAACAATTGCGGGATTGCTTGTCGCATATAACCGGCTAAATTGTCATTCATTCCGCCCACTGCTTTGCCCAATTCGATGACGGCTTCGGTGTTTTCCGGTTGGGCGGCGCGCCGATCGCCACAACAGATTAACACGATCGGGGCTTCTACGACTTGGCGCTGGTCGAAAGCGCAAGTTTTTAATTTTTCTTTGCTGGCTGCGTCCTGGAGTACGATAAACCGCCAAGGCTGCAAGTTATAACCAGAGGGCGATCGCACTCCCAAGCGCAAAATCTCTGCCAATATTGCTGGGGGAATCGGATCGCGCTTGAAACTGCGCGCGGCCCGGCGGCTTTCGATCGCGGTTTTAACATTAATTGAAGGCTGGATTTCAATTGTCATCGGTAATGGGGAATTGGGAATGGGGCATGGGGCATGGGGCATGGGGAATTGGGCATGGGGCATGGGGCATGGGGCATGGGGAATTATTGTTAACTTAAGCCTGAAATCCTTTGTATCTCTGGTTTGCATCCAAGTCTAGATCCCCCTAAATCCCCCTTAAGAAGGGGGACTTTGACCGCTCTTGTATCTCTGGTTTGCATCCAAGTCTAGATCCCCCTAAATCCCCCTTAAGAAGGGGGACTTTGACCGCTCTTGTCCCCCCCTTAGGAAGGGGGGCTAGGGGGGATCGAAGGCCTAATCGTCAAACAGTAGATCTGTACTAGAGTCAACGCGCTTGTTACCACCAATGGATATCGGTAATTAGGTATCGGGTACTGGAATTAGTAACTTATTCCCAATTCTTTAATCCCAAATCGAAAATCGAAAATCGAAAATGGCATCACCCCAGGCCCAACTCGCGCTTGAGCAAATTAATCGACTTAGAGCCGATGTAATTTTCGGAGCATACCAGTTGCGGGGGACGAATAATATCCTCTCGGGCAGCGTTAATCGCCGCTTTGACTGTAGCAAAGCTCGGTTGGTCGCAGAAAATTGTTCTAGCCGATCGCACGATCGAGTTAATCTTGTAAGCATCCGACAGCAAAGCCGTCATCACCAGCAAATCCTCGCCCCGGAGGCTGTGGATAATCACTTCAGTCGATCGCAACATTCCCGAACTCAGGCTGACGATACCCAAATAACTGTCTTTCGGCAAACTCCCCACTAGCTGAATTTCCTGAACATAATCATAGATGTCTACGGGAATCACTCGCACCGAACGCGGCGCCGAAATCGATTCCGCTTGTCCGATAAAATAACGACTCGTGATCACAGTTCCCGCAGAGATGTTATCCAGAAAAGTACCTAAATCTTCCATCGGTACTAACTGGATGGGAATCCGCAAAGCTTGTTCCAGTTCTTTTGCCATCAGCTCCCCCACGCCGATGTCTTCTGTGGGGGCTGTGACGACCACCCGCGAACTACACCGGAGTCGCCAGTCAATTTCGGCCAAAAATAATTCCCTCGCTTGGTTGAGCGTACAGCCCTGTCCCAGCAGTTGATCCATACTTTCTTGAACTATTTTGTTAGCCAGGGGATATTCTTCGAGAATCGGGGATTTGAGCTTGCTGCCGCCTTCGTGGCCTTGAGCGCGCACGTAAATGCCCGATCCGGCTTGGGCTTCTACGAGTCCGGTATTTTCGAGCTGTCGGTATACTTTGCTGATGGTGTTGCGGTGCAAACCCGTCTGCATGGCTAGCTGTCTGGTACTGGGTAAGCGGTGCCCGGGCGGAAACTGGCGTGAGGCGATCGCAAACCTGATTTGATTGAATAGTTGCGTAGATGCTGGAATCTCGCTCTCTGTTTGAATATGAAATTGAACCATATTAAAGGCTCCGACGACTTCAAATTAGTTTTTTTATAACGTTGAGTACCGTGCATGGGATGGCTCGGATATCTCTGTGTATAGCATAATCTGATTTGGTTCATCTGCGGTGGCGGTTTTGCTTGGTTTGCGATCGAGCCTGATTGTTCAGGTACTTTCAAGTCTTAACCGTAGAGTGCGTCAGGAAAGATAATTCTGAATCCTCACGGACAATCTGATTCTGACGCACCAGCTAACAAATGGTGCGTCAGTTGTGAGATTGTGAGTTTTTCCCGAAAATCTTCCTAGCTGACACACCCTACTGCACTTAATTTGATT
>NZ_JAUBUN010000001.1:357955-394890 GCF_036702665.1 Microcoleus sp. Aus8_D2 | reverse complement strand
CGCACCATTTATCCCCGGGTGCGTCAGTTGTGAGATTGTGAGTTTTTCCCGAAAATCTTCCTAGCTGACACACCCTACTGCACTTAATTTGATTTAGTCAGCCTCTGGGTGCGTCAGCCAAAATAATTCTGAATCCTCACGGACAATCTGATTCTGACGCACCATTTATCCCCGGGTGCGTCAGTTGTGAGATTGTGAGTTTTTCCCGAAAATCTTCCTAGCTGACACACCCTAGTGCACTTAATTTGATTTACTCTCCGATTTCCATCTCGCCTTCTGTCTTTCTACCCGTCAAAAAATAAGTCCGCATTTCCCCTTTACCCTTAATCTCGATCAAACCACGCTCTTCAAATTCATATTTGTCCGACAACAACTCATAAGTATAGATGCTAACTTGAATGCGGCCGGGGATGCCGTGAGATTCCATGCGGCTACCTGTATTCACCGCATTTCCCCACAAATCGTAAATGAATTTTTTAGTACCGATTACCCCCGCCACCACCGGGCCGCTATTAATCCCGATGCGGATGTCAAAATTTGAGTCTAGCTTCAGATTTAATTCCTGAATAGCCGCTAGCATATCCAGTGCCATTTCGGCGATCGCCTCTGCGTGATCTGGGCGTTCAATCGGAATGCCACCTACTACCATATAAGCGTCCCCGATCGTCTTAATTTTTTCCAACCCGTGCTTGTCAGTCAGTTCGTCAAAAGTTGAGAAAATTTCATTCAGCAAGTATACCAATTTCGTTGCCGACATGGTATTAGAAATTTGGGTAAAATTCACCAAATCAGCAAAAAGAATTGTGGCATTTTCAAACTTATCGGCAATTACCCCCGGTTCCTGCTTCAACCTATCTGCAATAGCTTCTGGCAAAATATTTAGCAGCAAACTATCTGTTTTTTTCTGTTCTTTTCTGAGAGCAGATTCCATCTTTTTGCGCTTGGTGATATCGTGAAAGAATACAGAAAGTCCATCGTGAGAAGGAAAAGCTCGGACTTCCAACCACACTTTTAAAGGAGCATAATATTTGTCAAAACTTACTCCAACTTGTTTGGCGACAGCTTCATGAGACTCTTTATAAAATTCGGAATTTACTAAATCAGGAAACTCTTCCCAAAAATTTTTACCAAAAAGTTCTTCCGGAGCGCGCCGCAAAAATTGCGATGCTTTGTAATTGACGTAAGTAAATCGCCATTGGGGGTCGAGAGCCAAAAAAGCATCGCTCATGCCTTCTAAAAAATTGACAATTTGCTCGTCAGTAGAACGAAGTTTGGCTTCTACTTGTTGGTGCCTGATTTGTGCGCGCTTTAATTTAGCATAATTAATTCGCAACTCCATTTGGCTAATAACTTGCCTTCCTAAAGTCCGCAAGGCTTCTAGTTGTTCTGGGGTGAGATAGCGAGGAACTGTGTCTATCGCGCACAAAGTGCCAATGGGGAAACCCTCAGGAGTTACTAGCGGCGCCCCAGCATAAAACCTAATATTTGGATCGGAAGTTACTAGCGGATTGCCGGCAAAGCGATCGTCGTCTAGGGCATTAGGTATAACGAGCAATTCATTGGGATTTAGAATAGCGTGAGAGCAAAAAGCTATCTCTCTAGGAGTTTCTGGAGCGTCCAGACCGACTTTTGATTTAAACCACTGTCGGTTAGTATCTACTAAGCTGACTAAAGCAATAGGAGTGCCACAAATATAGGAGGCTAAAGCTGTGAGGTCATCAAAAGCTGCTTCGGCATCTGTATCGAGAACATTGTAGCGGTGAAGTGCTTTTAGTCTGTCGGCTTCATTGCTAGGCAAAGGTGCAGATTGCATCCGCGGCGGCGCGACTACAGGTGTCCGAAAAATGCGTGCTAGTCTCCGTGCTGCGATTTTTTGGACTTGTACAGCTAGTTTTTCAACTAGCACAAAAAAACTTATTTGCCAAGCTTTATTCATATTTGTTTATGGTGGTCACACCAGATGGAACTGCGGGCGATCGCACTTTTGGCGATCGATACTCATGCACTTACCGCAACTAACTCCTCAATCTCCAGAGCTTTTGTTGGCAATTTCCCTGTCAATACTTCTCTACCCCCTTCGCTGACAAGTATATCATCTTCTATGCGTATTCCCCGGACATCTGCGAATTTTTCCAACTCGTCCCAATTTACCAAATCTTTATATTTTGCGCGATTTTTCGGATCGTTTAAGATTGCCGGAACTTGATAAAATCCAGGTTCGATCGATACCAGCATTCCCGGACGCAAAACTCGATTCAGCCGCAAAAAACCCAACCCAAACCGACTGCTTCTCAGTCTCCCCGCTTCATAGCCAGCCAAATCTCCCAAATCTTCCATATCGTGAACATCTAAACCGATTAAATGTCCGATACCGTGCACAAAAAACAGCGCGTGAGCGTCCATTTCTACCAAATCTTCAACATGGCCCCGCAAGATGCCCAAATCGACCAATCCTGCTGCCATAATTCGAGCAGCTAACAGGTGAATGTCTTGATATTCCACGCCCGGACTAATTTGCTCGATACAAGCATCGTGCGCTGCCAAAACCACATCATAAATCGCTCTTTGAGTCGGCGAAAATTTGCCAGAAACCGGCCAAGTGCGCGTCACATCAGCCGCCCATCCCATTGATGATTCGGCACCAACATCTGCTAACAGCAAATCTCCTGGTTGTAGCGGATTGTGATAGTGTTCGCTGTGCAGGACTTCCCCGTGCACGGTGACAATACTTGGGTAGGCGCAGGTCATATTTTCGGAGATAATGACACTTTCCATTGCAGCCCGCACACCCGCTTCCATCTTAGCTGTTGGAGTTGCCCTCATGCCCGCTTTGTGAGCTTCTACAGTGACAGCCGCAGCTTGACGCAATTCCACCAAACTGGCTGCGTCGTGGTTCAGGCGCAGCGATACGATCGCCTGAGTCAATTCTAGATCGATGCCCGTTGGCGATTTGGAGGGTGCTAAAGGCCGATCGAGAATATCCGACTGCTGCAACCGGATCGAGCTATCCTGAAGGGCGATCGTAGCTGCATTTGTCGTTAGCCCAGGCCTCGAAGAGGATCGCGCTTTCAACTCACTCATTGTCCAAGCAGCATCAGCCCCAATTTGTTCAGCAATTTCCGCTCTTTTCGGCATTTCCCCGTGCCAAAGCGTGCTGCTAGGATCGGCATCATCTAAGAACAGTTCTAGCTTCCCAGATTCTAAACGAATCGCAGCATTTTCTAACGGCAAACCAGCAAAATATAGAAAGTGACTGCTGGCGCGAAAAGGATAAACAAGTGCCGGATAATTCCGAGAAATGCTGCGACCAGACCAGAGAATTACAGGAAAATCAATTAAACTGGCCAGTTTTTGCCGCCGTTCGTGTAAAATATTTCTTAACAATTCATCACCTTTTGTAATTTGCATGGGTAAAAATTCATACTTTTGAGTTTGGTTCGTAATCAGGACTTCAGTCCTTTGATTCTAGGCATTACAGCACAAAAGTCCTGACTTCAAATTTAGCAGCCATTGCGGGGGAAAGTCTCATCTTTATTTTCTTTTTTGCTGCGATATTTGTGCTATGTTGTCGATCGTCTTTGTCGTCATCGCAGGCATGATTTTGTTCACCAGGAACCTTCGCCGCCGGCAAGAATAAAAAGGCTGAAAGTGCTACTGCACAAGCAAGACAGCAACGATTCAACAGCCGCGAGCTGCCAAATTTGCCGCTCTAATTGTTGTTGATTTTGTGACATGAGTAATAGCATCTATTGACGATCGTATATTTGAGACTTTAAAGTATAAGTAAATTCACTGAAAAAAAATATGAAAACTTCTCACACAGCTTCTAAAACTTCCGTGCAAGTACGCGATTGGCCGATCGAACACTTGCCGGGATTGAGCAACGCAAACCAGTCTCAACTAGAAGAGTGCGGCATCACAACAATCGGACAACTAATTCGGATGACGAAAACACCGGCGGCGAAAGTGTTGCTAGCACATCAATTACAGATTAACGTTCAACATATTAATAAATGGGTAGCAATGGCAGAGCTGGCTCGAATTCCGAGTGTAGGCTGTCAGTATTGCGGGCTGTTGCTGCACGCAGGCGTTGCTTCAGCCGCTCAATTGGCTCAAATGCCCGTGGAGAGACTGCACCAACAAATCCTCAGACTCCACGTAGCGACAATGCAGCGCAATGATTTGACTCCTTCAGTCGATCGCGTGCAACAATGGGTTCAACAAGCTAGATTAGTCAAGAGTCATTAGTCATTAGTCATTAGTCATTAGTCATTAGTGATTAGTCATTAGTATAGTAACCGCTAAGAGATTTAAAACGTTCTTAATTCCTAAAACCATTACTTTTCTTCCTTCTTCGGTCAACTGTCAACTGTCAACTGTCCACTGTCAACTGTCAACTGTCAACTGTCAACTGTCAACTGTCAACTGTCCACTGTTCCTATATGTCAATTCAAATTTACGGAATTCCCAACTGCGGCACCTGCAAAAAAGCTATCCAGTGGCTCCAAGATAACGCTGTCACTTACGAGTTTATTAATACAAAAGAACAGCCACCCACTCGCGAAACCATTCACAACTGGGTAGCTACTTTAGGTTTTCAACCAATGCGAAATACTTCCGGTCAATCTTACCGCGCGTTGGGCGACGACAAGAAAGAGTGGACGAGTGAAAAATGGGTGGAAGCCTTTGCTAGAGATGCAATGCTGCTGAAACGTCCTCTTTTTGTTAAAGATGGAACGGCTGTGTTAGTAGGTTTCAAAGCCGAAATAATTCGAGAAAAATTAGGGATTTGAACAAACTAAATTTACCGCATTTTTCGCATAAACTTCATTTCACCGATATCGTCAGTGAAACCCCAGCGTTTGTAAAATGGTATCATTTTCGGCAAACAGTTAAGACTCATATTCTCCACGGCTTGAAGTTGCGGATGATTTAAGACTGCATCCATCAACACCTTACCCAGTCCCGTCTTTCTGTATGTTGGGTGGACAATCACATCAAAAATTGTGCCTCTGTAGACGAAATCAGTCATGACGCGGGTAAAGCCAATTAGTCGATCGCCCTCATCGACCAAACCAATAATAACATCAGTAGCGGCCAGCATTTTCACCACATCCTCCCGCTTCCGCTTGTCGCACCAAAACTCGTTTTTGTACAAATCCATCAAGTCGGAAACCTGATTTTCGGTCAAAGTTTCCACAATTCGGTACTTATCCATTTTGTCGGTCATACTCAATTTTACCGTAATCTAGTTTAATTGCGCGATCGGCTACATCAAAATAGCGATCGTCATGACTAATCACAAACACAGTTTTACCGCGCCGCTTCAACTCAGGTAACAACTGCTTATAAAAAATATCCCGAAAAAACGGATCTTGATCCGAAGCCCACTCATCAAACAAATAAATCGGCCTATCTTCCAAATAAGCCGTCAGCAAAGCCAACCGCTTTCGCTGTCCCTGAGACAAAGCCGTAGTTGACAAAACACCATCTTTCACCTCAACCTTATTATCCAAATGAAACTCTCGCAAATATTCAGCCGCCTGATTGTCCAAATCGTGATTAGTCATCCCCAAAAGGCGATCGAATAAATAGAAATCCGAAAAAATAGCAGAAAAATGCTGCCTGTACCACTCTCTGTTGTCATTACTAATCGGCTGTCCATCTAAGAGAATCTCTCCCGATTCAGGAATGTACAAACCAGTAAGTAATTTAGCCAAAGTAGACTTACCGCTGCCATTTCCACCCACAATAAACACCAACTCACCAGGATGAAACTTTAAACTAATTTCGCCTAAAACAAAATTACTATCTTCCCTATCTCCCGGATAGCTGTGAGTAGCCCGCTTCAACTCCAGCATTTTCCAATCAGCATTTTTCACTGGTTGAACCGCAGCAGTTATCTCAGCTTTACTCGCCAAAGCCAATCCCATTCTCTCAATCTTCTCCACAGAAGTATTAGCCCTAAAAATAGCCGGCAACCTTTGCAAAATATTCTGAAACGGAGACATCAAATAGGTACTTGTCAGAATATAAGCTGACAAAACAGGTGTAGAAACTGCCACAAATTTCGGCACAGCAAACAACAGCAAACCAATCAGCATAAAAAATAGCAATTGTCCGACTCCCGTCGCCACTGCTGCGGTATTCAACGCCTGCAAATTGTAATCGCGAGAATCAGCAGCACTTACCTGCAACTCCTCATCAAAAAACTCTTGGCGGCGCGACGAATGCAGTTTCAATTCCTTAATTCCTTCAGTAATGCTGCGAAAATGCTTGAACAATACATCTTGTTCTTCCCGCGCCAAATCAAAAAACTTCCGCATTTTGTTCAGCAGCAACTGTACCGTAGCAATCGTCAAAGCTAAGAAAGCAAATACAACGGCAAAAACCGTCCCAGACAGCGTGCTCAAATAAGTCAAACAGCCGACAACAACGGCCATATCAACGCAGAGAAAAGGAATCAAAAATATAGTATTAGAAAGCGTTCCCACATCATCAGTGAGAGTAGCCATCAAGCGATTAGCGCCCAATTCTTCCAAGTGTCGCAAAGGAGAAGACAAAATCCCTCGACTCAAACTCAGCCGCAGATTGTAAACAGCTTCTTGGGAAAGATAGATTAACAAAAATTGAGATATAACGCCGGTAACTAGGGCTAAAACTGCTAATCCGGCAAAGTACCCGACTAAATTTTGATTTGAATTATCGCTGATGGCGCGGTTGATCAGGGCAATTAATTGGGCGCTGCAACCGCCGCTAATTAAGCCTGTGAGGATGGCGATGGAAACATTTAACCACGAAGCTTTTAACAGCATCCAGATGACATTCATGCGATTTTATTTCCTATTTAATAGGTGTTTGTGGTCAGATTTTAGTTCTCAGCAAAAGAAGGACTAAAGTCCTCACTACGAACCGATTTTTTTTGAGAGGGTTGACTTTTTCTGAGGGTTTTAGTCCTCACAAAAAAGAAAATTACTGCTGCACTTCTATTTCCTCCGTCTCGAATACTACTTTATTATAAATCTTGCTCATTGACATTTGCATTCCCAGGGAAGTGAAAGCAACTGTCGCGGCTTCTCCTTCGTGTTCCTGAAACAACCATTGATTTAATTCATTGGCGATTGCGACTATTTTTTAATCCTTGACTTCAGAACCATTGAATTCAATAACTGTTGGTTCATTTAGCACTGGAAAATTCACCGAATTAGCGATATAACAAACATGATGTGCATTCTCGTGCAAACTGCGTGCTTTTTCTAAATCATTACCAGCTTCTATGGTGACTTGCGGATGCAAAATTACCTCTGTAAACCGAATTTTGCCATCTTTTTGTGCCATCTTTCCCGTAGCTTCATCCGAGTAAGAAATTACCCGAATCCCAGCACGAGCACATAAAGCAAGATAACTCAACATATGGCAAGCTGACAGCGACATTACCAATAAGTCTTCAGGATTGTACAGTGCAGCATCGCCTCTAAAAGTTGGGTCTGCTGAACCAATAAATGGTGGCTTACCCTCGATATTTATTGTATACTCCCGAGAATAAGCATCATAAGATACAGTAGAACATTGACTGGCACCAGTCCAAACAGTATGGATGCGGTAGGTGTGTTCTTTGGTCATTTATATTAATTTGCTAGTTAAAATTATAACGAATAGTATATCATAGGAGCTGTTCGTAGTGAGGACTTCAGTCCGCATCAAATTCAGAGGACTGAAGTCCTCACTACGAACCGATTTTTTAGATACAAAAAGCGCCCAAATTGTTACATTTAGGCGCTTTCTCATCTTTCAAAATGCGCTGAGATTAATCGTTGCGAGACAAAAGATTCGATTCAACTTTCGCAGCAGAAATCGGGACAACGTGACTCAATGCCGATTGCAACATCGGAGTTTTGGTGACAGAATCGTTAGCCAAATTAAACAAAGGATTCGATAGGATACCTGCCAAAGTTGTGGCAACTAAGGTGAGTACAACGCTAACCTGCAAAGGCCGCATTCCCTGAAGCGTCCAGCGAATTGGCGGATAATTTTTCACGGAGTCCGACATTTCTTGAGGTTCTTTTACTACCATCATCTTGACGACGCGGATATAGTAGTAAATTGAAACTACACTGGTAATTAATCCCAGGATAACTAAGCCGTAAAGTCCAGCTTGCCAGCCAGCCCAAAATAGATAAATTTTGCCGAAAAATCCAGCCAGCGGCGGAATTCCGCCGAGAGAAAGCAGGCAAATACTCAATGCTAATGTTAGCAGCGGATCTTTTTGATACAAACCGGAGTATTCGCTGATTTGATCGGTTCCTGTCCGCAGCGAGAACAGGATGATGCAGGCGAAAGCGCCTAGGTTCATAAACAGGTAAACCAACATATAAAATATCATGCTGGAGTAACCGGCTTCGGTTCCTGCAACTAAACCAATCATTACAAATCCGGCTTGGGCGATCGACGAATAAGCTAAAAGCCGCTTCATGCTAGTCTGGGCGAGGGCCACCACATTGCCTAACACCATGCTGAGTATGGCTAAGGCTGTGAATACGAAGTGCCACTGTTCTGTGAGTGCGGGGAATGCACTTGTTAACAACCGGATGGCTAGGGCAAAACCGGCTGCTTTGGAACCGACGGAAAGGAAGGCGACAACGGGTGTCGGCGAACCTTCGTAAACGTCTGGAGTCCATTGGTGGAAAGGAACTGCGGAAATTTTGAAGGCGATTCCGGCGATCGCAAAAACCAATGCAATCACTAAACCGAGAGATTCACCGTTATTAACAGTAGAAAGGTTAGCTGCGATCGCACTTAGCGTAGTTTGGCCGCCAGACAATCCGTACAGCAGCGAAATACCGTAGAGAAACACCGCCGAAGAAGATGCACCAATTAACAAATATTTCAAAGCAGCTTCATTGGAACGCGGATCGCGTTTTGTGTAACCCGTCAGCAAATAAGACGAGATACTCAGAGTTTCCAACGAAATAAAAATCATCACCAATTCATCAGCGCCGCTGAGGAACATTCCCCCCAAAGTAGCAGTGAGCAAAATGCCGATAAATTCCGCTAAAGCCGTACCCGTTTGCAGTACGTAGCGGACGGATATCAAAATAGTGACAGCCGCAGTTAAAGCGATAATTCCGCGAAACAACAAACTCAAGGCATCGCTGTTAAAACCGCCCAGAAACGAGATAGTGTTAGTGTTATCCCACTGCAAACACAAGGCACCGACGGCGGCCAGCAAACCCGCAACGGCAACGTAGGGAGTCCAACCCGAGGAACTGCGGCCTACAATTAAATCGCCTAGGAGAACCACCAAGAGGGTGATGATGACAATTCCCTCGGGTAAGATAGTTCCAGCATTTAGCTGGGCTGCAAGAGTAGCAAAATCCATATTTTCAGGCAGGTTGGGTAATACAGGCTAGGGAAGGCTGTAATGGGCAGTGAGCTCGTAAAAATTCTTTACCAAACTGGATTGTAACTGATTACAGCTTCGCGATCCCAGTTGGGCCTATGTTTGTTGCCGGGGATTCGGCGGGGACTCGGCGGTTGAAACCGCTCCGATAAAAACGATGTCCCTTTTGATGGTTCGATCGTTCGGAATGCAAGTCCTACTCTTGGATGCGGACGCTCAGTCCTCAGGAGCAAACGGTTTTAATGGTTCGATCGTTCGGAATGCAAGTCCTACTCTGGGGATGCGGACGCTCAGTCCTCAGGAGCAAACGGTTTTAATGGTTCGATCGTTCGGAATGCAAGTCCGCTCAAATAGAGGACTTGCATTCCGAACGATCGAACAGTGTTGATGGCTGGTTTTTGACCGCACATAATATTATCCATCCTCAGAAACACGTCGCAATATTTTCTCCCCAATTAGCGCGTGCCTTGGATTATCAATTAACCCTGTGTCTAGAAACACAACACCAAAAAGTACCGCCCATCCCTTAGCGCGTTGCAGTGTTGCTTCAGAAACATTTGCATATTCTACGATCGCCCGTTGGCGTGCATTTCGATCGCCAAAAAGCATCCAAATAGCAGCAATATCTGTCGCAATATCCCCAGATGTCATGTCGCCCCAATCAATAATCCCCGCGATCGCACCGTTGGCAACAAGCACATTGCGCGGGTGAAGGTCGCCGTGCAGCCATCTTGCCTCAACGTCAACAGGCGCGTTTAAAGCCCGATTCCAAACGTTTTCGATCTCTCGATTAATCAGGTTAGTTTTCGCCTTCAACCGTTGCATCCGTTCCTCAACAGAAGCTGCCCGCTGCTGCAACGGTACGCCGCGGTACGCATTTGATGGCGCATTCAATGGTGCAGGTACGTGCAACGATCGCAAGAATGAAGCAAAGCGTTTTGCCTGATTGGCATGGGGTGCTTCTAAATCCGCAGCCACACCGGGCAGCCAGGGCAATACACTCCACCGCCAAGGATAGCCCTGTGCTGGCTTGCCCACTCTGTAAGGGGTTGGAACAGGTAGAGAAAGTCGATCGGCCAAAAGCGGCAGCCAAGTTTGCTCGTTTTCGATTAGTGCGGCTGCTACTTTTCGGCGCGGAAGTCGTACAGAAAACTCTTCGCCCAGCCGAAACATTGCATTATCCCAACCACAATCAACGAGATGCACCGGCAGGTGTTTCAAATCTGGGTGCTGGTTTTCTAACAATTTGTAGACGAGGGCTGCATCTATTTCGACTTCGGATATCGGGGTTCCCTGCAACTCCATATTTGCCTCTTTACCTTGACTGTCGCTTTTTTAAGGCAATAGTCAGGACAGTTTTTTGAACGGTTCTGTAACACTTTTTTGGCTTTAATTTCAAGGATTGTGCTTTTTTCCTCTCGTTAGGCTCCACCCCTGACTTTAAAAAAAAGATCCAGCCCACGGCCCGGGCTTTAGTTCTTAAAATCAGCCAAAATTATGTCCGGAGTATTGAACTATACATCTTTCTCAATGGATTTTTCTGCCAACATTCCGTGAATATCTCGTTTGACTTGCTCTAACAGTTCGCGCACTTGACTCATTCGGGACGTGTTACGGCTGCGAGCTATCTGCATCACTAAAACAGATAGGTCAGTTACAGTGTTCCGCAATTCACTGAATTCTGGAGGCACATTGCGGAGTTCTTTAGAAGAGTCCGACGGGCTTTCCTGGGAACGCTCTGCTAGGAGTTTCTTGCCAGTATCAGTAATCGTATAAACGCGCTTGCCACTTACTTGCTCGCTGGTTAAATAGCCCCCTTCTTCTAACATTTGAAGTGTGGGATAGACTGAACCAGGACTGAGACGACGGAATTCACCATAGCGGCTTTCCATTTCTCTGATCAAGTTGTAACCATGACTGGGCCCATCGGAAAGCATCTCCAACAGAATAAATTTAATGTCGCCTCGGCGAGTTCGATGTTCGTCTCCCCAGTTTCTATCAAGTGATTCGTGGTGGCGAGGTCTTCCGTGATGTTTGCCATGATGTCTCCCGCGCTCTTTCCCGTGATGTTCGTCATGTTGGAATACAAACCAATCTAATCCTGGGCGATCGCCTCGATCGCCCACTGATGCCAATACCGGAAAGCGGAACAAAAAGTTTCTAAACATAGGTCAGTCCTAAATCAACTGACTTCAGTATAACGATATATCGCGATAGGTCGCGATATATCGTTAACTTGTAACATATCTTTACAAAAACCTGGATTAACCCTCAATCGGTTCTATACAGGGATGACGGCACAACAAGGTTGTTGAGCGCTGGGATGCTGCTGTATCGCCTTACCGTCCAGCAGCCAGTGGCGAATCACAGCAGCGTCGGAGGTCATGCCAAGGGTCATTTCTACGGTTCTGCCGATCGATCGCAAAGCCCAATAATGAGCAATGCGGCTGCCCCTAGTGCTGCTGCCGATCGAATATGATTCCAGATTGTCCAATTCACAAGGTAGCTAGCCCATAGTTTCGCGCCCTCAGCGCTACCAGGCTCGACTTTCGCCAGCGCATCGTTTAGCGGTACATTGAGTGCGATCGTCACGAATACCGTGCCGACGAGATACAACAAGCTACCAATCAGCAAATAGGCAGCACCTGGTTGATACCACTTTAATAGCGAGAAAACCGCCAGAAAGATGCAAGCCGCAGCCGTTCCAAAGAGCGCCGTCATGAACAACGGATTGATTGCTGTGATGTTAATGGCTTGCATGGCGGCAATGCCCTGTGCTGGTTGGAGTCGGGCAAGGGCGCTCATCACGAAGGTTGAGAAGGCAAAGAAGACTCCCGCCATCAGCCCGCAGCCCAGTGCCGCGAACAACTTCAATGCGAAATGTTGTTGCACAATCAGATGTTGCTGCATGATTTTACCTTCCTGCCAGTTGAGCGACTTGGACGCGAGCATTGATCTCGATAGGTAACGACATCAGCCGGATGCGCTTGTTTCCATTGTTGGAAAAATTCTGTTTTAAGCCTGCGAGAGTGCGATTTTTCTCCCCTCGGACTGGAATCAATGTGTAGAATGTGTGCCATAGTTCCTTCTGGTTAATCACCATTCCAGCTTAGGGAAACCATCCATATGCAGCTATCTAATTCCTGTGGCACTATCACAATCTTGCTGCCAGTTGTCAGTCTGCAAGGGCAAACTGTCTCCCAAGCTCTATACAATCAAATCAGAATTATTCCTAAAATAATACAACTTATTTAAGAAATGACAAATGACAGATATTTCTCCCATCGATAGCTCGGCATTCAAACAGTTCGAGCGCGACGGATTCGATCGCGTAGCGACAAGATAGGATCGCCCGATCGCAAAGGTAACAGCTCAAGTCAACGAATCTATATTGGATGCGGTGGGAGTCTGGCGTGGTATGCGATTGCTCGATGTCGCCTGCGGGACAGGGTGGCTGTCTGCGGCTGCTGCCGATCGATAAGCTGCGATCGCGGGACTAGACTTGTCGGAAAATATGTTAGCCATTGCCCGTTCCCGATGTCCCGAAGGCGAATTCTATCAAGGGGACGGCGAGAACCTGCCTTTTGAGTCGGGTGAGTTCGATCGGGTTGTCTGTAGCTTGGGCATCCTCCATTTTGCCAACCCAGAGCAAGCAATCGCCGAGGCTTGGAGGGTACTCAAACCAGGAGGGCGCTATGCCTTTACCTGTTGGACACCGCCGACGCAAAATCCATTCATGAACCTCATCCTGGGTTCTGTGCAGACTCACGGCACGATGGACTTGGATCTACCTAAAGCGCCGCCCCGGTTTCGTTTTGGCGACGCCACCGAATGCCAAAAAGTCCTCAGCGCCAAGGGAAGCAGTCACTACGGCGATGAACACACAATTAGTCTGTCTCTTGCACCTCGCCCTGTTCGCTTGCTGCAAATCCAGGGAGGCAAAACCTACGCAGGGCTGTACGCCAAAGGTGACATTTCCATCACGCCTGCAAAGATGCCGTTTTTTGCCCGTTGGGATAGTGACGATCGCTACTTGCAGATTCGGATTGCATCTCGTTTCATCGAAAGCGTTGCCAGAGAAGCTTTTGAGATGAATCCAGATCGGCTGGAATTGCTCCCGGAATTTCGGACGCGCGATCGACAAATTGAGTCGATCGGCATTATGCTGCTTTCGGAAGTGCAACAGCAGAATTTAGGCCCAAATCTCTACATCGAATCGCTTTCAAATGTCCTAGCAGTGAATTTGCTCAGACAATACTTTACTGCCAAACCGCGCCTGACAATTTACGATGGTGGTTTGCCCGAGCGTCAAGTTCTTCTAGTCTTGGAATACATAAACGAACATCTAAGTCAAGACATTAAGCTGGCAGATTTAGCTGCGTTGCTGGGCATGAGTCAGTTTCATTTTAGCCATATGTTCAAACAGGCGATCGGCATAGCTCCCTATCAGTATCTGCTGCAACAACGGATCGAACGGGCGAAGGAGTTGTTAAAGCAAAAAGAGCGATCGATTGTGGAAATTGCTTTAGAATGTGGGTTTAACAGCCACAGTCATTTGAGCAAACAGTTTCGGCAGTTGACTGGCATGACACCGACAGCTTACAGAACTCATTAATACCAAATAGGATTAGTGTAGGGCGATCGCCATTGAATTCCTCAACTCAATTTAAAACAATATTTCTGGTTCAGTGTTGCAAGAAAAAAATTGTCATTACTAGAGATTGACAGAAGATAAAAGCTAAGGGAAATATCCAGCGAAACTTTCTCACCACCCCAACGGTGAATTCTGGCTTTTCGTGGTTGTTTAGCAAGAAATGCACGCTGACATTAGCCATAATCGACGAGAAGAAAAAGATGTAACAGATAAATATGTATGCGTCCAGCATAGTCATGTAAGATAATCTCGGCAAAGAATTAGCAACGGTGAAGTTAAAAGTTATTGCCGTGAGGGTGCTGGTAATGCCTAAACTCATCTGAGTGGCAAAAGCCGTGTTCGCATTGATCCAAAAAGTCGCCCAAGAAATCAGCGTAATTAGCAGCAGGGGAATAAAGACCTTAAATATGTAAAACTGGTAATTACGTTTGAGTTTGATTTCAAATGTGTATCGCGCATAGGTTTTATTTTCTTTGATAAATTTGTTGCTAGTGATGGGGGTGTTGATACCGAGAATTTTCCATTCGGATAAAGAAACGAAAGGATCTTCGCTGAATCCAGTCTGCGTTGGATTTTCTTTAAACACTACACGTTGGTCATCAAAAGATAAGGATTCCCAAACAATCTTCACAGTTTGCGAGTCAAAGGGAAACTTTTTCAAATCTAAGTCCGACGATACCGTCGCGTTAACGAGTTCTAGATAATTGACAGTCCCGTCGGGTTGGACGGTTAATTCCAGCGCAACTCTTTTCGCTGCTGACGAAGCATTCACAATTGTTAAATTTGGTTCCCATATTTTTTCGGGAGTGTAGCGCATTACTGTGTCGCCAACTGCTTTCGGGTCAAATGCTAGGCGCGAATCTTGCCAACTTGCAGCAAAATAGCCGCTGACATCGATAGTCTCATCTGATTGATTAATGCGACCGAGGTCGATCAGGTAAAAACCTAGGGAAACTTCAGTTGGCTTGTCAGTATTTGGCGGACTTTTCAACGAAGGTTGGGGAATGTCTGGGGATTTTGCTGCCGCATTGGCTGCGGTTGTTGCGGTTCGTGTGGGTGTGGGGGAATTGGCGCGAGGATTTTGAGCGACGACTGGGTAATCGATAAAAAGTGCAACAGTTAATGCTATAGTTACCAGGGCTGCGATCGCTTGAGCTGCTAATCGATTTTTCTTGTTCATCGGACGATACTATTGGGACTACAAGGTTATTTTATAACTATCAAGACTTACCAGAAAGAATTGGTTTAAAGCCGGAACCCCGATCGGGAGAAATTAAAAGAAAACTATTTATTACTCCAATCCTATTCCTGACCGGGAGAGGTCGCTTTCCTTTCGTCAACTGTCAACTGTCCCAGGTCAACTGAATGAAATCTTAAGACCTAAGAAACCGGGTTTTTCACCTCATGTGCTGGCGACAAGGCGTCTTTTCGTTAAAAAATCCGGTTTCTGACCACCCCGCCCTCGCGAACTAACTATATTAGCCATTTTCTCCAAGGGCGATCGTTACCAGAAAGAATTGGTTGAAAGCCTCTCCCTTATAGGGAGAAATTAAAAGCAGACTGTTCGTTGCTCGAATCCTCTGACTGACCGGGAGAGGTCGCATCAACTGTCAACTGTCAACTGTCAACTGTCAACTGTCAACATTTTTTTGTCCTACATAAAGTCTATCTAAGGTTGCCGATTCACGCTACCAACTCACAATCAGCGGCAATCCAGGTCGGAAATCTACCAGTTTACCCTGCACTTCTCCATCAAAACCCATCTCTAAAAAATCCTCGGTTCCCCTCCTTAATTTGACCTGATTTGTATCAATTACTGCTTGCAGTTCTGGTGATGGATTATTGGCAGCAGGACTGACTAATTCTACACGAGTAATTTCGCGGAAACCAACACCATGTTCCAGAGGCTGTAATTTCTCAGCAGAGGATGAATCTGGACGTTTTCCCCAGGGAATTTGGAACAGCATCGGTTCAGCCAAATTATCGCTATTTGTGGCTACCGCGATGCTGATTGTTTCAGGTAAATAAGGTGGATGATAGGCCCAACTAGAAAATGCAATTTTGTCAGGAGAATCTGTGCCTGGACGCAAACAGATGCCGAAGGGACAGGCGCCATTGTTCCGATTTGTCGATCGCTCCCACAGACGAGTCCGACGAATTGGCTCAGATTGCGCCTCTTCTGGATCGTGAATCCATAACAATTCCAACATCGCGTTAGGGAAAAAGAAACAGCGATTGGTTGTACCTTGTCCGCGATGGATTCTAGACAAGCCCTCGACTAAACCGAAGGATGAAAGGATCTCGGCTTCTGGAGCACCAATATCAGTCAAGATGAAGAGATGGTCAAATTCAAAAGCCATAAATTTTTAGCTATCAAACGATGAAATTAGAGGAGATCATTTGTAGGGAAACGGCAATGCCGTGTCCGGCGGGGAGTTATGCACATAACAGATAATTTCTCTCTAATTAATGACTGTAGCAATATTTTTTTAAATTGGCATTATCCCAAATCGGGGTTAGTTATCCCCTTTACTATCTGGCGTGGTGCGTCGCTACTTAAATCGTTGTCAATAGCTAGAATTGTCGGTGGCGACGCACCCTACGAATAATATTGACATCAAGGGGATGTTTGCCCTGATTTGGCATTAGTTGGACTCAACTACAGTCCTGGACGCACCACCATCAAAGAAACCGGGTTTTTGGAGAAAATCATTCGCTGTAGTCCATAGAGCGAGTAAAAAACCCGGTTTCTGGCCACCCATCCGTCTAGAACTCAACTACTTTAATGGAAGAAACACGTCAGTAATCGCCTCAGATTCAGGTACGTCTGGAAAGAGACTTACTCTCTCAAAATATAGCGGAAAGTCTCGGAGTTCTTCACCGCTTTGTGGCAACCATTCGGAGTAAAGATATCTTACTGCTGCATCGAGATTATCGTTAGAACCAGTATACCGCAGTACGGCACAACGACCTCTAGGGATAATTTTTTCCTTCACCCCGAATGAGTTTTTTGTAACATTACGATCCGTGGCTGCACAAATATCAAGGCGATAGTCTTCCGGCGCAGTTTCCGCTGGATTGTCTACGACAATGTTGAAAGTTTTGCTAACCTTGGGAGGTAGATTGTTCTGCTTGCGCCACTCGATAAATTGGCGGACAGAGTTGCCGATTAGCTGCGGATCTCCCCGATGTTCGAGGGCCGCAACCTTGGTTTCTTTGAAGATGACGATTTTGACTTGTTCAGCGTATGTATCCGATTTCATGTGTTGGCTCCTCAGTTCGCTTAATTGTTGGTAAGTTGCGTGCCAAGCTTCCCATTGTGGCTGCTTTCTGAATTCAGAAGGAGTTTGTGCTATGCTCTTCTTGAATGCGCGAGCAAATGCTTCAGGGCTTTCGTAGCCACTTGTGAGGGCAATATCGACGATCGGGCGATCGCGAAATGCGAGCTGATAAGAGGCGCGCTTCAAGCGATTTAACTGGACGTATTTGTATACGCCGATTCCGAAAAAATCAGAAAACTGTCGGTGAAAATGATATTTTGAGAACGCAGCAATAATGCTAAGTTCATCTACACTGAGATTTTCTTCCAGATTGGCATCAATGTATTCAAGTAATTTCTGAAATCGAGAGCGATAGGCATCAAAAGCTTTTACATTCACAAAATATCCTCCTTGGCTATCTCAAGGTTATCTCTTGAGACCAACTAAAGCCTGACAGAAGTTGCTACATTTGCGGCTGTTTGTTTTGATACATAAGATTCGATCGCTTCTTAAAAAGCATCTGCGTTTATTTGTGTCTATCAGCCTTACATCTGCGGTCGGCCGAAAATTTATGCAATAAGTTTGATCGTGATAATAATATCGAATATCCACTTCAACGCCATTTTATACTAAATCTTGGTTAGTTACCCCTTTGATGATGGCGGTGGTGCGTCGCTACTGAATCTTGATAAATAGCCAGAATTGTCGGTGGCGACACACCCTACTTTTCACTTTGATGATGGCGGTGGTGCGTCGCTACTGAATCTTGGTAAATAGCCAGAATTGTCGGTGGGGACACACCCTACTTTTCACAAAGGCTATATCGAATATCCACTTCAACGCCATACTATACTAAATCTTGCTTAGTTATCTCTTTGATGATGGCGGTGGTGCGTCGCTATTGAATCTTGGTCAAGAGCCAGAATTGTCGGTGGCGACACACCCTACTTTTCACTACTTTTCACAAAGGCTATAGCGGTTCTCAAGCGTGGTGAGGTATGCGCGGTTTGGCCGGTTTGGCCTATGCGCTATGCGCTATGCCCATAGCCCGGTTTGGCCGGTTTGGCCGGTTTGGCCGTCAAGTACCTCATCTTTCTGAGAAAGGCTATATATCGAATATCCACTTCAACGCCATACTATAAATATTGTCGCTTGCTGCGTCGCTCGATTATCGCTCTTTGTTTGAGGATAGTCGATGAATCCGCACTTGAGGAATACTATTAATCAAATATTTACGCAATCTTGCCTAGTGTCGATCGCAACGCGCTCCCAAAATGGTATCAAGAATTAGTCCCACAATATCTGATGTTAGCTGGTGAGTGCGATCGACTATTTGACAAATTCTCGATCGCATTTCAAGTTTTTTTTGCGGGGAAACCATCAAATCTTGCCCAATCTCAAATCGAAAAATAGAAAATCTACAACAGAGGAACCATCCGCCCGCATCCAACAGTCTCAGCATCCAGTTACCGCCAATTCTGCTAGAGTCAGGTGAGAGATATTCCGTGCATCTTGCAGAGACAAGGGTTCCCGGTCTTTGCCCCAAAAGCAGTAAAATCCCATCAGCTTGTAACCTGCAACCCGATCGGCAGTAACTTAAACATTAAGGTAATTTGAAATAATCCCCTAAAGTTCCCCTAAGCCTTGACATCCGACCTACACTCTGTAAATTAGACACTCTAACTGCGCCGCCATCCATATATAAAAAGATGCCATGTCAACTTTAGTCATCGTCGAATCTCCCACAAAAGCCCGTACCATTCGGAACTTCCTGCCCTCTACGTACCGGGTAGAGGCATCTATGGGCCACGTGCGCGACCTACCATCCTCCGCCGAAGAAATACCAGAAGCGGTTAAAGGAGAAAAATGGGCGCAACTCGGCGTCAACGTGGAGGCAGACTTTGAACCACTTTACGTCATCCCCAAAGATAAAAAGAAAATTGTTAAAGAACTCAAAGATGCCCTCAAAGACGCCACAGAACTGATTCTAGCCACTGACGAAGACCGGGAAGGCGAAAGCATTTCCTGGCATTTGCTGCAAATCCTCAAACCCAAAGTGCCCATCAAGCGGATGGTGTTTCACGAAATCACCCGCGAAGCCATTCGCGACGCCCTAACCCACTGCCGCGATATCGACAATCGAGTAGTACAAGCCCAGGAAACTCGCCGGATTCTCGATCGACTCGTCGGATACACGCTATCTCCGCTACTGTGGAAGAAAATCGCCTGGGGTTTGTCCGCAGGGCGAGTCCAGTCCGTCGCAGTCAGGCTTTTGGTACGCAGGGAACGGGAACGCCGCGCCTTCCGCCAAGGTAGCTACTGGGATTTGAAAGCAAGTTTGACCCCCCCCAACCCCCCCCTTGGTAAGGGGGGGGCTTCGGACAATCCCCCCCTTAGCAAGGGGGGACAGGGGGGTGCTTTTGATGCCAAACTCGTGACAGTGGGGAATGTAAAAGTTGCCAACGGTAGCGATTTCGATGAAAATACCGGACAAATTATCGCAGGCCGCCGCGTACTTTTGCTCAACGAAGAACAGGCGCGGGCTTTACTCTCGCGCATTCAAAACAAACCCTGGACTGTCGGTAATATCGAAGAACGGCCAGTCACCCGCAAACCCTCGCCACCGTTTACGACCTCGACTTTGCAGCAGGAGGCTAACCGCAAGCTGAGGCTGGGTGCGCGGGAAACCATGCGAATTGCCCAAAGTTTGTACGAACGCGGTTTTATCACCTATATGCGGACGGATTCGGTGCATTTGTCCGAACAGGCGATCCAAGCCGCCCGCAGTTGCGTGCAAGAACTTTACGGTAGCGAATACCTCAGCCCCCAACCGCGCAAATACACGACGAAAAGCAAAGGAGCCCAGGAAGCCCACGAAGCTATCCGCCCGGCCGGCAGCACTTTTCGGACGCCACAGCAAACTGGATTGGATGGGATTGATTTCCGCCTTTACGATTTGATTTGGAAGCGGACTGTCGCTTCGCAAATGGCGGATTCGCGCCAAACTCACGTCACGGTATTAACTCAGGTAGAAGATGCCGGTTTCCGTTCCAGCGGGAAACGCATTGATTTTCCCGGCTTTTTGCGCGCCTACGTGGAAGGTTCCGATGACCCAGATGCTGCTTTGGAAGACCAAGAGGTGATTTTGCCGGCGCTGAAGGTGGGGGATAAACCTAATTGCAAGGATTTAGAAGCAATTGGGCACGAAACTCAGCCTCCGGCCCGTTTCACCGAAGCTTCTCTGGTGAAGATGCTGGAAAGCGAGGGTGTGGGCCGTCCGAGTACCTATGCGAGTATTATCGGTACAATTGTCGATCGCGGATACGCGAAATTAATAGCTAACGCGCTAATTCCGACATTTACCGCTTTCGCCGTCACGACTTTATTAGAAACACATTTCCCCGACTTAGTAGACACGGGTTTTACTTCGCGAATGGAACAAACCCTGGATGAAATTGCCACGGGCGAGGCGAAATGGCTGCCGTATTTGCAAAAGTTTTATACAGGGGAAACGGGACTCGCCACCCAAGTTAAAGAACAAGAAAATCAGATTGACGCGAAAGTTGCCCGAACTGTGATATTGGAAAATATCACGGCAAAAGTCTGCATCGGTAAATACGGCGCTTACCTGGAATCTGAAAACGAAGAAGGCCAAGTAAAAGCATCGATTCCGCAAGATTTGACTCCGGCAGATTTAGACCCGGAAAAAGTCGATTTTCTGTTAAAGCAAAAGACGGAAGGCCCGGAAAAATTGGGTCTCCATCCGGAGACTGGGGAACCGATTTACGTGCTGATTGGCAATTACGGCCCCTACGTTCAGTTGGGGGATGTTTCGGAAACGAACAAGAAACCGAAGCGTTCTTCTTTACCGAAGGGGACGGATAAGGATAATGTGACGCTGGATATGGCGGTGAGTTTGTTGACTCTACCTCGGTTGTTGGGGACTCACCCGGAGACGGGGGCGAAGGTGCAGGCTAATTTGGGGATGTATGGCCCTTATGTGGTGCACGACCAGGGTAAGGTTGGTAAGGATTATCGATCGATCAAGCCGCCGGACGATGTTTTGACGATAACGCTCGATCGGGCTTTAGAGTTATTATCGCAGCCGAAAGCCGTCCGCGGTAGCAGCAAAACAGCGACACCTTTAAAGGAATTGGGCGCGCATCCAGAGTCGGGAGAACAGATCAATGTTTACGACGGCCGCTACGGCCCCTACGTGAAACACGGCGATATCAATGCTTCTTTGTCGAAGGATGAATCTGTGGAGAATTTCACCTTACAAAAAGCACTGGATTTGTTAGCAGCGAAGGAAGCGGCGGGCGGCGGAAAATCTAGCAAGTCGAAGAAGTCTACCAAGACTGCGGCGGCGAAGTCGGAGACTGCAACTGAGAAGACTGCGGCGAAGAAAACGACTGCTAAGAAGACGACGACGGTGGCGAAGAAAACCACTACTAAGAAGGCGGCGACTGCGACTGCGACGAAAAAGAAGACAACGTGAGTTGAGTTGAGTTTTCACTCATCGAGAAACCCGGACGGTGTAGGGGGCGGTGCCCCCGTGCCCCCGGTTTTTTAGTTGTTACAATACTGCACACACTTAGGTTTGTAGTAAGGACTTCAGTCCCTCAAATTGGGTTTTAGTGTCGTAGGGCATTACTACCAACCGATATGTAAAATTTTGATAATTTTATTGACTAGAACTTGACTAGACACAAAAAATGCGGTAATTTGGAGTTATAGTGTTGATGAATGGGTTGTATATCAAAATCTCCACAAATAAGCAATTAGCTAGTTTGGGAGTCTTTTAATCATTAACTACAACTACTGAAATTTATAGTTATGTTATTGGGTGAACATTTGAACTCAAGCCAGTTAAAGTCGTTTTCAGTTAACGGCTTATTTGGCTTTAAGGATGTAACCATTCCTTTTGACAAAGAAGCCGTTCTTTTAATTGCAGAAAATGGCTCGGGAAAAACTACTATTTTAAATGCACTATACTACTCAATATCTTGTAAGTTTCACAAATTAATTTCTATAGATTTTGAGTCGATATTGCTTGAATTTGCATCTGGGGTTAGTGTCGAAATCAAGAAAAGCGATTTAAAGTCATTTTACAAGCTAGACTTTGTGGAGTCGATTTCTTTACTAAAACAGTATTTACCCAGTCGAGAAATAGATATGCTCCTAAGAGAGTCTAGGAAAGGCTCATCCTCCGATTTATTTCGTAGACGCTTACTAGATTTGAGAGAGAGGTATGGTGGGCTTATACCTTCTAAATACTTAGAAGAGATGGATTTGAGGGCTAGAAGCGATCAAGTAGAAAGTCAAAAAAATAAAGTTGATAAAATTAGAACAACTATCCAAGAGAATTTAAACGAATCCATCCTATATTTTCCAACATACAGAAGAATTGAGGAAGATCTAAAAAATTTAGGTTATGAAGAAGATAAATTTGAGCGTTTAGGTTTTGCTGAAGGAGAAGGTAAGCTCATTCAATTCGGTATGGATGATGTTATTGGTAAGTTTGACGAGATTAAAACTGCCATTAAAAACTCAGCACTTAATCTTTTTTCAAAGGTAACAGGTGAAATTCTCACCCAGTTTGTTGAGGGTATTGAAATTACTCCTGAAATGAGAAATAGTATTAAACCTGAAACACTGAATATAGTTTTGAGCCGTGTTGGTGAAAAAAATATATCAAAATCTGATAGGGCAAGAATTGAAAAGTTAGTTAGTTCTGGAGATATAAATTCTGCTCAATACGATCAACTTGTTTATTTTTTGTCAAAATTGGTTGGCTTATATGAGCAGCAAAAAGAGAAGGATGACTCAATCAACCAATTTGCTACAATATGCAATGAGTATTTGAGTAAAAAGCGTATCATCTATGATGAGGCTAATGTAGATATATCTATCATTCAAACTAGAAATAATAGCCCAATTGATATCAGAAATCTTTCATCTGGGGAGAAGCAGATTATATCACTTTTTTCTAAGATTTATTTAGAATCTTCTGAGGAATTTATTCTGTTGTTTGATGAGCCAGAATTATCACTTTCTATTGAATGGCAAAAGCTGTTGCTTCCTGATATTTTGAAGTCAGGAAAATGTAGGCTGCTTTTGGCAGTTACTCATTCCCCATTTATCTTCGATAACGAGTTGGATTTGAATGCTAACGATCTAGATGTTTTTGTGCGAGAGAAATGAATGTCAGTAGATAAGTTAAGAGCTTCCCGCAATAAAGCTGTCACAGTATTTGTTGAGTTTACTAGATTGTATAAGCAGTACGAATCAGCACTTTATTGCTTTTTCGAGGGAGAAGATAGTAAATACTATGGAATTAGAATCAAAAATATTGCAAGACCAGAGAAAGATATATACCTTAGTTGTAACGGTAAGGAGGGTGTGTTAGGTATTTACAGAATGCTCTCATCACGCAAACATTACGCAAATGTCAGAGCAGCTTACTTTGTGGATAGAGATTTTGATAAATCAATCAATGAAATGAGTATGACCGGAATATATGAAACGCCCTGCTACTCAGTAGAAAACTTTTATACATCAATTCAATGTTTTTCTGAGATTTTGAAAAATGAGTTTAAGTTAACAGAATCAGATGAGAACTTTGAAAGATGTCTTGCTCTTTATACAAAACTACAGGAAGACTTTCATAATGCAGTCGAACTGTTAAATACTTGGATCGCTTGTCAAAGAGAGCGGTCTAATAAACTAAATATTTCAGATATTAGTGTGTTACGTTTTGTACAGATTGACTTAAATCGAATCACGATAATGTACACAATTGAGAGTTTGTATACTACGTTTTCAAATATGCCTATTCTATCCCAGCAGGAACTAGATACTAAGAAATCTGAGCTGGCAGCTAAAACTCGACAAAAAAGTTTTAGAGGTAAATTTGAAATTGAATTTTTATGTGTTTTTCTTCAAAAACTTATGGGCGAAGCTAATCAGGGAAATTATCCATATTTTACTAGAAAAGTGAAGGTTGTACTATCCTTATCGAAAAGGACAATAATTTCTGATTTGTCTCAATATGCTGATACACCAAGCTGTCTTTATGCCTATCTTGAATCTCTTAAAATTGTCCCTTGAAACGGTAGATTTTGATGTTGAATTTTACAATTTGGATACAACGACGGATTGATGGAAAATTTCAGTTCGTGACGCTCAAACCTCTTAAGGAGAATTAACATGACCCTAGAGCTATATCAGGAAGTTGCTTTAACCCGTGACTTACCAGAATATCAACTCAAAGCAGGAGATATTGCAACCTTGGTTGATTTTGTTTCTCATCCTAGTGGTGGTGAAGAGGCCTGTCTGTTGGAAGTATTTAATGCTGTTGGTGAGTCTCTGACAGTCATAGCAGTCCCAATCTCTACTGTAGAAGTTCTACGCTCTGATGAAATCTTAACAGTTCGTTCTTTAGCAAAAGCAGGTTAATATTCATTCAATCGTCGGGTTGAATCGTCTTCACTCCAGCAAAATATTGTGACCATTGTTCAGTGCGTGGATTAAACAACTTAACGCGCGTTTGCGCGATCGCACCACCCACCCTATCCCTGACCTCCCGCGGGTCTAAAATCTCCTCAGTCGTCAGAAAGGCGATATGTGCGATCGACTTTACCTGCCTTTGTCACCCAGCAGGCGATCGCTTAAGATATAGACGGCGGCCCTGAGCGATAAACTCGAATCAATTGACCTGTTAATGTTTCAAGTGAGGAAATAGCCTCATTAATATTAGCAGCCATTCTGGCTAAATCCTCCTCTGCCCTACAGACAATGATTCCAGCATGGTCAGGCTGCAAGCTGTGCAGTCTGATAAAATGACGGCGATTAAGAGTTAAAACAGCCCGATTTTCACTTACTGCAAAAGCTAACACTTTTTCGTCAGGAATCTTTTGGTTATCCCTTCCGGCTTCTTGCACTGTCAGAATATTGTGACTCATAGAGCGCAGTAATTCTACAACCACTCTGGGAAATTGTTCGTCAGCATACAGACGCGCCATTTTCTCAATCCTCGTCATTCTCGCGGATAGCTATTTCAATTTCATCTGGAAAAGCGGCCGCATAAGCCCAAGCATTTGCTAGATCGGTAGCAGTTAGTGTGGGATAGTTATCTAAGAGTTGGGATTCGTTCATGCCTAAGCGGCGAAAAGTCACCAGCACCCAAACAGGAATCCTAGTCTTTCTAATACAAGCATCACCGCCGCAGACACCAGGAGTTTTGCTAATTCCTTGCCAGGTGTTAGCTAAATTTTGGGTTAATAATTGGATAATTTGAGCTTTCTCTGCTGGCGTTAATGCTAGAAGTTGCGCTTCTAATTCTTTGATTGTCATGGAATCTTATTTGATTTATTAATTAGGTATCTATTTGGTATTATAGTGCGATCGCCCGAATAAGTTTTTTTCCTATGTATGCACGTTGACTCTGTTTTGCAAGGTACGTCGCTATTAGATTGTCGATTTTTCTTGGGAATTTAAGGGTGGCGATGTACCCTACAGGTACTATCGCTACTATCGAAGATGAATTGAGGATTTCCGAAGGTGCGAGCGCGAGGGAACTCTTTGCTGTGAGAAACGATCGCCCTTTTTGCAACACTTCTATGAAAGTGCGATCGCCCTTTTTTACAAAATTTGCACTGACTCAGTATTAATCTTTGTTAAATTAGTCAGTTTGATATCATTCGTCAACAGCATTGCATTGAGAAAATTGGCTGTTGCTGCAACTACGGCATCGGGAAGTTTGAGCCTGTAAGTTTTACGCAATGCGATCGCCAAATCCTTGATATTACTATCCAGCCCAACCACTGTAATATTAGTCAAGAAATCACGAATCAGTACCTCTTCTTCAGAACTAAGACTAGGATAAGATAATAATTCTATCTCAGTTATCACTGAAACAAAATATTGTCCTGCTGGTAATGGATTTATTAAGCGGCCGCCCAAGTAGTACAAAGCTACATTGGTATCTAACACAATTAAAGCTTGACTCAATCCCACTCCTCCCTAATTTGTTTCTGGTACTCTAACGGGTCTTGAATTAGTTTAATGACACCCGCATACTTGGCTAAATTACTTTTTTCTGTCTTTTGAATTATCAGAGTCTCTAACAATTGCTCAATTTTCTGCCAGTCCTCGTAATCAATCAATACTGCAACTGGACGCATTGCTTCATCGGTGACAAGTTTTTTCTTAACAGGTAGCATTAAGGCCCCCTTCAGATTTAATGTTTAACTTTTTCATTATAGCTCCACAATTGAAAATCTGCATATGTAATATAAATTATTCTCACCTCTACCTAAAGAAGTATCTTTTTTATTGCTGGCTTTTACCCCTCACAACCTCCGGCTTTTCTGCCGTGATAATAGCTGACTTGTTACTCAAAAATTAACGTTGATTTAAACTTGGATTTAGATAAAATTGGTACAATTCAATTGTTTGCTTGTGAAATATGGAGTAAACATAAATTACGCACTCCCACAAAGAAACCGGGTTTTTTGCCTAATCTGCGGGTTGCAACCAAGTATTTTTGTAAAAAACCCGGTTTCTGGATCCCCAGAAGTCCTAATCTCAAAACAAAGTTTACCAAAAAAACAACCACAACTCAGGAGTCAACAGCTTATGATGCTAGGAACCACCGAGATCCCGCAATTAAAGCCGCTTTCCGACTCAGAAATGCACAAAATGAACGCCTACTGGCGCGCTGCAAATTACCTATCCGTCGGACAAATCTATCTCCTCGACAACCCGCTACTCAAAGAACCCCTCAAACTCGAACACGTCAAACCCCGACTCCTCGGACATTGGGGCACAACTCCAGGCCTCAATTTTATCTACGTTCACCTCAACCGGATTATCAAATCCCAAGACCTTAACGCCATCTACATCGCAGGCCCCGGACACGGCGGGCCTGGCTTGGTGGCTAACACCTATCTCGAAGGGACTTACACCGAATATTACTCGAACATTTCCCAGGATGAAGAAGGGATGCAACGGCTGTTCAAACAGTTCTCGTTTCCCGGCGGTATCCCCAGCCACGTCGCGCCGGAAACTCCGGGTTCGATTCACGAAGGCGGCGAGCTCGGCTACGCCCTCGTCCACGCCTACGGTGCGGCCTTCGACAATCCCGATTTGATTGTGGCGGCTGTTGTCGGTGACGGGGAAGCGGAAACCGGCCCGCTGGCTGCTAGCTGGCATTCTAACAAGTTTCTCAATCCGGTTCGGGATGGGGCTGTGTTGCCGATTCTGCACCTGAATGGCTACAAAATTGCTAATCCGACGCTGTTGGCGCGCATTCCCCGCGAGGAATTGGAAAGTTTGATGGTTGGTTACGGCTACAAGCCTTATTGGGTGGAAGGTTCAGACCCGGAGACGATGCACCAGTTGATGGCTGCAACTCTCGATACTGCGATCGGCGAAATTAAGGCGATTCAGGAAAAAGCGCGGACTGACGGTTATGCCGATCGCCCGCAGTGGCCGATGATTGTGATGAAAACTCCTAAAGGCTGGACTGGGCCGAAGGAAGTTGACGGTAAGAAAACAGAGGGTTCGTGGCGATCGCACCAAGTTCCATTAGCAGAAATGGCTTCTAAGCCGGGACACGTCCAACTGCTGGAAGATTGGATGAAAAGTTACAAGCCCGAAGAACTCTTCGACGACAAGGGTAAATTGATTGCAGAATTGGCGGAACTTGCACCGAAGGGATCTCGGCGGATGGGGGCAAATCCGCACGCTAACGGCGGTCTGCTGCTGCGAGACTTGAAAATGCCGGAATTTGCTGACTACGCCGTAGACGTGCAGAAACCGGGTACTGTAATGGGCGAAGCAACTCGCGTGGCTGGGCGTTTCCTGCGGGATGTGATGAAACTCAATCAGGAAAACCGGAATTTCCGAGTTGTGGGGCCGGATGAGACGGCCTCAAATCGCCTCGATCCGCTGTTTGAAGTGACGAGTCGGGAATGGATGGCCCAAACTTTACCGGAGGACGATCGGCTCTTCACCCCCGATGGCCGAGTGATGGAAGTCCTCAGCGAACATCTGTGTCAGGGATGGCTGGAAGGTTATTTGCTGACGGGAAGGCACGGCTTTTTCTCTTGTTACGAGGCGTTTATTCACATCATCGATTCGATGTTCAACCAACACGCTAAATGGTTGAAAACTACGCGCGATATTCCTTGGCGCCGACCGATCGCCTCTCTCAACTACTTACTAACATCTCACGTTTGGCGGCAAGACCACAACGGTTTTTCTCACCAAGATCCGGGCTTTATCGACCACGTAATTAACAAGAAAGCGGAAGTGGTGCGGATTTATTTACCACCGGATGCGAACACTTTGCTGTCTGTTACAGATCACTGTCTCCGCAGCCGCCACTACGTCAACGTGATTATTGCAGGGAAGCAGCCGGCTTTGCAGTATTTGGACATGGATGCTGCAATCAAACACTGTACCGCCGGCATCGGGATTTGGGAGTGGGCTAGCAACGATCGAGGCGGCGAACCGGATGTGGTGATGGCTTGCGCGGGTGATGTTCCGACGCTGGAAACTTTGGCTGCTGTTGATATTCTGCGCCGCGATTATCCTGAGTTAAAGGTGCGGGTGGTGAATGTGGTGGATTTGATGACGCTTCAGCCTGCGAGCGAACATCCTCACGGTTTGTCCGATCGCGATTTTGATGCTTTGTTCACGAAAGATAAGCCTGTGATTTTTGCTTTTCACGGCTATCCTTGGCTGATTCACCGCTTGACTTACCGCCGGACTAATCACCCAAACATTCACGTTCGCGGTTATAAGGAAGAGGGGACGACTACGACACCGTTTGATATGGTGGTGATTAACGATCTCGATCGCTTCCATTTAGTTGGCGACGTACTCGATCGCGTTGGGAAACTGAGTTCTGTTGCAGCTTACGGTAAACAAGCCATGCGGGACAAGCTGATCGATCACAGGGAGTATATCACTAAATACGGCGACGATATGCCGGAAATCCGCGACTGGAAGTGGCCGCACGCGGGGGCGGTTTCGTCGGAAGGGGCTAAGGAAACGAAAGATCCGGAGGTGGGCGAACAGGGAGTGCGATCGGGCGCACCAGGGTAGGGAAACGGCATTGCCGTATCCGGCGCGGACTCGTGGATTGGGACACGGCACTGCCGTGTCCCTACAAGATTTTATTTGTTTGAGAATAGAATGTTAAATAAAGCTTCAGCAAGGAATCTCAATTTCGAGGTATGCGCCCGGAACAATTGTATCGATCGCGTTCCGAATATCGTCTTGATGTCGTTGAATGCGCGGCCACGATGTAGACAGCAATACCACAATAGCGATTTCTCGGTTTGCCAGGTTTTGTTGATAACGCAAGTTGCGATCGGTTGTTACCAGCAGATTATATCCATCGCCTTCGGCAGTTTCGAGCAGATCGCCATTTGCTAATGTTGACCATCCACGTTCATAAGCAGTATCTACTTTATGACCCAGCAACGAGCGGCGCAAGGGTACTGGCGTACCTTGATCGAACAATATTTTCATGCTTGTGCCATCTGCGTTAATGAGGCTAGCGCGCGATCGAGTAGCACTTCAACTTGGGCGCGAGTTACCCCCGGAAACCATTCGAGAAACTGGTCAATAGAAGCACCATCTTTAAGATTCTCGAAAAAGGCGGAAACAGGTACGCGCGTTCCGCGAAATACCCATGCACCACTCACCTTGCTTGGATCGCGTTCCATGACTTCAAAAAGGTCTGCATTCTGCATGACGTTCGTCTAGTATACAATTACAACAATATAATATGTAAGTTATCTTAGCATAAATCGCGAGCGCGATTTAGGATTTGTACATTCATTGGAATCATCCTGAGTTCGATAATTTGAAGGAGTTTCTTAAACTCTTTTGCTAACCCGATCGCCTTCACATACAATTAACTCATGAGCTTGAAAATCTACTTTCTACGGCACGGTGAAACAGTTTACAGCAAAACAGGCGGCTTCTGCGGCGACCTCGACGCAGAATTGACACCGGAAGGTTCTATGATGGCCGAACAGTTTGCTGCAACTTACGCAAAATTGCCTTGGAATGCTGTTTATGTCAGCCCGATGAAGCGCACAATTGCTACTGCAAAGCCTTTGTGCGATGCGGTGGGAATTGAAATGCAACTCCGCGATGGATTGAAGGAAATTAAATACGGCAAGTGGGAAGGTGAAACGGTTGAATTTGTTCGCGAAAAATATGCTGAAGATTACATTAATTGGTTGACGGAACCGGCTTGGAATGCACCGACTGAGGGGGAAACTTCTGTGCAAATTGCTAGCCGATCGTCCTTAGTTATCGCAGAAATTCAGGAAAAGTACAAGACTGGTAATGTTTTGGTGGTTTCCCACAAGGCGACTATTCGGATTGTTCTGTGCAGTTTGTTGGGGATTGATTTGGGAAGTTATCGCAATCGCATTGCCGCTTTAGCAGCTTCTATTAGTATTGTCAAGTTTGATGTCCGCGGGCCGATGCTGGAGGTTTTGGGCGATCGATCGCACATGGATGAAAACCTCCGCAATTTACCCGGTACCTAAGTTTAGAAAAGGTGCGCGGCGCGCACCCTAAATTCTAAATCGCACCAATATAAGACAATCCTAAAATCGTACCTGCTCCCAAAATATGACCGAAAGCGGTAGTTCCCAAAACTGCACCCAAACTCAAACCGCCGAACATACTCGATGAGGGCATTGCCGGCCCTGTGCTGGGATTTTTGATGGTTGATTTGCCGATGGCAATGGCTAAAATATTGCACACAACCATAATAATCCCAATTGTGGGGCTCCATTCTACGGTTCTGGGTGCAACGGTTAATAAAATTGTTGTCAACATGGCGATCGGCTCCTTAAACTTTAATCAATGAAAATCTGATGACGAAGATATATCAAATAACCGTAACGCTTGGCTACGGATTGCATTAATACTTAACATTTTGATAAATTTCTTAATAAAGTCGTCATTAGTGAATAGCTAACAATTAATACGGGTAGCCAGAAACCGGGTTTTTGAGCAAAATACTTGGTTCGAACGAGCAGAAAATGTTAAAAACCCGGTTTCTGAAGTCGGAATGCGCCAGCCCTGAATTCCCAATGCCCAATGCCCTGTTTGCCCTGTTTGCCCGATGCCCAATTCCCCATGCCCCATGCCCCATGCCCCATGCCCCATGCCCCATTCCCCATGCCCAATCCCCAATGAAAATATTAGTTTTAAATGCAGGTTCTAGCAGTCAAAAAAGCTGCTTGTACGAATTAAATGACTCGATTCTCGATCGCCCGCCAGAACCTCTCTGGGAAGCAAAAATTGACTGGAGTCACCGCGAAGGTGCGGGGGAGTTGCAAGTCAAAACTGCTGCTGGCCATACGCTTGATCAAGAAATCGCCTCGGATTCTCGCGAGGAGGCGATCGCCCGAATGCTTGAGACTCTGTGGCAGGGTGAAACTCAAGTTATTAACAGTTTAAACGAAATTGATATTGTCGGTCATCGCGTCGTACACGGCGGGGAAAAATATCAGCAAAGCACGCTAATTTCGCCGGAAGTCAAACAGGAAATTTCCCGTTTATCTGAGTTTGCTCCCATCCACAATCCGATTAACTTGGAAGGTATCGAAGCAGTTGAAAAAATCCTGCCAAATGTGCCGCAAGTTGCAGTTTTTGATACAGCTTTTCACTCGAATTTGCCGCCCGCTGCGTTTGTTTATCCCGGCCCCTACGAATGGCTGCAAGAGGGAATTCGCCGCTACGGTTTTCACGGCATTAGCCATCAATATTGCACTCGCAGGGCTGCTGAAATTCTCAACCGCGATTTGGCTGATTTGCGGCTGATTAGCTGTCATTTGGGCAACGGATGCTCTCTGGCAGCGGTTCGCGGTGGCCGGAGTGTTGACACGACGATGGGTTTTACTCCTTTGGATGGTTTGATGATGGGAAGTCGATCGGGTGCGATCGATCCTGGTATCATAATTCATCTGTTAAGGCGATCGCACTTGAGTGCTGAGGAACTAGATAATATTCTGAATCGGAATTCTGGATTGCAGGGGATTTCTGGGGTTTCTAGCGATATGCGGCTGCTTGCGGAGGCGATCGCAAATGGTAACGATCGCGCTCAACTTGCGTTGGATATTTACCTGCACCGTTTGCGATCGGGTATCGGGGCGATGTTGGCGAGTTTGGGCGGCTTGGATGCTGTGATTTTTACTGCGGGTGTTGGCGAAAATTCGGCTGCTGTCAGGGCTGCGGCTTGCGAAGTTTTTGGGTTTATTGGGTTAAAGTTGGATGGGGAAAAGAATTTGAATTCGCCCGTTGATGTTGATATTGCGGCGGTTGATTCTGCGGTGCGGGTTTTGGTGGTTCACACTCAGGAAGATTGGGAGATTGCGCGAGAATGTTGGGCTATTTTTCGCGGATGATTTGGGGGTTTAGTTCGGGGTTTTTTCGCGGTTGAGACGGCGGTTGAAACGGCGGTTGAAACCGCGTCTACACAGACGAAACCTGCCTCCGCAGGTTGAAGAGTGCAGGGGGTTAAGCTCTGAGTTTTGTGAATTTAGAATATACTCTGTACATAGATTGACAAGTACGATCGCCCTTCAACCATTTATCTATCGCCCATATGAACGTCAACCATAAGCTCCAGACTATTCTAACCCAGTTGCGATCGCAATTTGAGCTCCTGTATGGCGATCGGCTCACGCAAATGGTACTATACGGTTCCCAAGCGCGGGGCGACGCCCATCCCGACTCAGATATTGATGTTTTGGTCGTTCTCAAAGCACCAGTCCAAATCGGTGAAGAAATCGATCGAACTATCCCAATTGTAGCAGATTTATCTCTTCAAAATGACGTAGTAATTAGCTGCAACTTTATGAATGAAGAACGGTTTACTAATTATCAAGGCCCTTTGCTCAGAAATATCCGTAGAGAGGGAATTTTAATATGACACCCGATCAATTAAACTTACTTCTGAAAGCTCGTCAAAGCCTGTCAGCAGCAAGATTGATGTTGGATAGCGAATATCCAGATTATGCAGCTTCTCGCGCCTACTACACAATGTTTTATATTGCTGAAGCATTTCTAGAGGGTGAAGGATTATCTTTTTCCAAACATTCCGCAGTCATCAGCGCCTTTGGCAGAGAATTTGCTCGTACAGGGAGAGTACCTGTGAAATTTCACCAATTCTTAATTAGATCGCAGGAATTGCGAAATGCTGGAGATTATGGCGAAATGAATGCTGTAATGGCTAATCAAGCAGCAGATTCGATCGCCCAAGCTGAAGAATTTCTCGAATTAGCTCAAAATCTGATTGGAACTCTACCACCACCTTAAATACCAATTCTGAAAATTAACACTCAATCTTTCATATTTAGCCTATCATCTGTAGGGAAACGGCACTGCCGTGTCCAGCGAAAGACTATGTCAATAAAAGCTCAAAAACTGTAGGGTGTGTCGCCCTTAAAAATCCCTGAATAAAATCGACAATCTCATAGCGACGCACCAACCTATACGGCTAGTCCAAACAAACCTCATAATTTTGTTATAGCAATATTTTCAATAATTACTATTAACAAAGTCAGGAATTACGCACCACCATCGAAGAAACCTGGTTTTTTACTTAATCTGTGAAATACAGCGAAGATTTTCGGAAAAAACCCGGTTTCTGGCCACCCGTGCGGAAGTTCTGAAATACAAAAAATTGTAGGGTGTGTCGCCATTAAAAATCCCTAAAAAAAATCGACAATCTCATAGCGACGCACCAGCCTACACGATCATTGTAAGGTGCGTCGCTATTAGATTTTTACTCTTTTTTATAGATTGTCGATGAATCCACACCCTACATATACTTCACCGACTCCAGATGATTCAGAAAGTCGGGTTTCCCCCTTGTTTTTCCCCCACAAAAAAGGTAAAATTCTAAAAACATGGGTTGTAAGCAATGAACGAAGCGCGCCGCGAAGCCTATCAAAATCTGATTGAATCTATCCTCACCTGTCCCACCGAGGAAGAAAACAAAGTTTTGCAGAACAACTCCGAGTTAGTTCATGCCGGATTGATGCAGGCAAAGCCACTGGAGAGAGAAAAGAAATGCGAGAAAAGTAATGAAAATGCGACTTGATAATTTTTTCATTAATTTTTATCGTCTCCTAGCCAAATGGTTGAACATTCTCTATTTAGACATTGCTATTGCAGGTTATAAAGTTGCCATTAAAATTTTTACCAGGCAAGAATATTATGCTGAAGCTTTGGCAACGACTCAAAATAATTTGGGGATGGCGTACCTCTACAGAATCAGAGGGGAAAAAGTAGAAAATATGGAACTAGCGATCACAGCTTTTGAGGCATCCTTGGATATTTACACCCGCGACGCATTTCCCTTTGAATGGGCAAGAAGTCAAAATAATTTGGCGAGTGCCTACAACCAGAGGATTAAAGGGGAAAAAGCCGATAATCTGGAACTCGCGATCGCGGCTTTTGAGGCATCCTTGGAAGTTTGGACTCGCGAAGCATTTCCCTTTAAATGGGCAAAGATTCAAAATAATTTGGGCAGTGCCTACTTCGACAGAATCAGAGGCGAAAAAGCGGAGAATCTGGAACTCGCTATCGCCACTTATCTAGCATTATTAGAAATTTGCACCCGCAGCGCATTTCCCGAAAAATGGGCAATAATTAAAAATAATTTGGCGAGTGCCTACAACCAGAGGATTAAAGGGGAAAAAGCCGATAATCTAGAACTCGCGATCGCGGCTTTTGAGGCATCCTTGGAAATTTGGACTCGCGACGCATTTCCCGAAAACTGGGCAATAATTCAAAATAATTTGGGTAGTGCCTACAGGGACAGAATCAGAGGGGAAAAAGTAGAAAATATGGAACTAGCGATCGCGGCTTTTGAGGCATCCTTAGAGATTTGGACTCGCGACGCATTTCCCGAAGACTGGGCAATAATTCAAAATAATTTGGGTAGTGCTTATCACGACAGAATCATAGGGGAAAAAGCCGATAATCTCGAACTAGCGATCGCTGCTTTTGAGTCATCCTTGTCCATTCGCACACGCGACATATTTCCCTTTGAATGGGCAAAAAATAACAACAGTTTGGGGGATGTCTATCTCGACAGAATTACAGGAGAAAAAGTCGATAATTTGGAACAGGCTATCGCCACTTATAAGGCATCATTAGAAATTTGCACCCGTGAGGCATTTCCCTCTGAATGGGCAAGGAGTCAAAATAGTTTGGCGGCTGGCTACCTCTACAGAATCAGAGGGGAAAAAGCCGATAATCTCGAACTGGCGATCGCAGCTTTTAAGGCATCCTTGGAAATTAACACCCGCGACGCATTTCCTATAAATAATGCTATCACCTTATATAATCTCGGATTTACCTACCATAACAATTCCCAACTCCCAGAAGCGTACAATACCTTTAACTCTGCCATTGAGACAGTCGAATTAATGCGGAGTGAAATCATTATCGGCGGCGAAGCAGACAGACAGAAATTAGCCGAAGAATGGAATAAACTTTATCAGTCAATGGTAGAAGTTTGCCTAGACATGGAAAACCCCACTGCCGCCCTAGAATACATCGAACGCAGCAAAACCCGCAACCTCGTAGAATTGTTTCACAAAGCCCGCAGCCTCCCAGAAAAATTACAGCGAATTACTTTTACAGAAATTCGCACACTCTTAGCTGAAAATGAAGCGATTTTAGAATGGTACATTACCTATAACGGCTTTAAAGTTTTCCTTATCACCCGCGACTCTCCTCAACCGGATGTCTGGCAATCTTCCTCTCAAGACTTGCAAGCATTAGAAGAGTTACAACACGAATATCTCGACGACATCAAAGATGAGGAAAAATACGACAACTGGAAAAACCAACTAGAAACCCGCCTGGAAAAATTAGCCCAGATTCTGCACATCGACGAAATAATTGCTCGCCTCCCCGAAAACTGCCAAAAATTAATCTTAGTTCCCTTCCGATACTTGCACCTATTCCCCCTACACGCCCTCACCAGCAGCCGACAAAAAGCCGACAAAACCGTAGAAACCGGATACCTTCTCGAACTTTTCCCAGGCGGCGTGAGATACACGCCCAGTTGCCAACTTTTGCAATTATCTCAGCGGGAAAATCTGACAGCGGAAGACTCATCACCCAGCAAATTTTTTGCCATCCAAAACCCCACAGAAGATTTAGACTTCACCGACATCGAAGTCGAAGCCATTGCCAAATCCTTCAATCCCGCCGAAATATTGAGCCGACAAAACGCCAGCAAAACAGGATTGCAACAACAAATTTCCAGCTTGCAAAATGCCGACATCGCCCACTTTTCCTGTCACGGCTTCTTCGACTTTCTCAATCCCGAAAAATCCGCACTAATCCTAGCCGGCGCGAAAGTAACCCCCCTTAATCCCCCCTTGGTAAGGGGGGAGACAAGAGAGAATTTCCCCTTGCTAAGTGAGGAAACTGGGCGTAATCAAACTCCCCCCCTTAGCAAGGAGGGGCTGGGAGGGGTTCCCAATCAAACTCCCCCCCTTAGCAAGGAGGGGCTGGGAGGGGTTCCCAATCAAACTCCCCCCCTTAGCAAGGAGGGGCT
>NZ_JAUBUN010000001.1:356387-357855 GCF_036702665.1 Microcoleus sp. Aus8_D2 | reverse complement strand
GGGAGGGGTTCCCAATCAAACTCCCCCCCTTACCAAGGGGGGGCTGGGGGGGGTTCCCTCCGAAAACAAAAGTTATATTCGTTCCCGCCGAGGCGAAACCTTCGACATCGCAGAATGCCTGACGCTGACAGAAATCTTCGATTTGCAGTTAAGTAAGTGCCGTTTAGTAGCCCTTTCTGCCTGCGAAACTGGGTTAACCGATGCCAGAAATACCACAGATGAGTATATCGGATTGACTAGCGGTTTTTTCTATGCCGGGGCGACGAGTGTACTCAGCACTTTGTGGGCTGTCAATGATGTATCTACCGCGATTTTAATGATAAAATTTTATGAGCTTTTTCGTTCAGAGAATCAGCCTGCTGTGTCTGTCGCTTTGCGCGAGTCTCAGTTGTGGTTGCGGGATTTAAGCATAGGAGATTTGCTAAAATGGACAGCAGCGTCGAAGTTCCTGAGTAGCGAACACAAGCAGAAAATTAAAAACAGATACAGTCGCGGTTACAAACAGGATTATCAACCTTACCAATCCCCCATGTACTGGGCGGCTTTCTGCGCGGTTGGACAATAAGTTTTATCGTGTGGTGAGGGATCGAAAGCGATCCAAAATATCTGGTTAAACAGATATAATTGTGGTAGGGGCGGGTTCGCCAATGTATCCAGCAAAAAACGATAAATCTCATAAACCCGCCCCTGCCTCATCGTGGGGTGGGGGCGGGTTTATTAGTTTGTTTGTCCTAGTTAAGATGGTTGGTGAACCCGCCCCTACAGGCCGATCGAAAATGATCCAAAATATCTGGTTAAATAGATATAATTGTGGTAGGGGCGGGTTCGCCAAGGTATCCAGAAAAAATGATAAATATGATAAACCCGCCCCGGCTTCATCGTGGGGTGGGGGCGGGTTTATTAGTTTGTTTGTCCTAGTTAAGATGGTTGGTGAACCCGCCCCTACAGGCCGATCGAAAATGATCCAAAATATCTGGTTAAATAGATATAATTGTGGTAGGGGCGGGTTCGCCAAGGTATCCAGAAAAAATGATAAATATGATAAACCCGCCCCGGCTTCATCGTGGGGTGGGGGCGGGTTTATTAGTTTGTTTGTCCTAGTTAAGATGGTTGGTGAACCCGCCCCTACAGGTCGATCGAAAACGATCCAAAATATCTGGTTAAATAGATATAATTGTGGTAGGGGCGGGTTCGCCAAGGTATCCAGAAAAAATGATAAATATGATAAACCCGCCCCGGCTTCATCGTGGGGTGGGGGCGGGTTTATTAGTTTGTTTGTCCTAGTTAAGATGGTTGGTGAACCCGCCCCTACAGGCCGATCGAAAACGATCCAGAATATCTGGTTAAATAGATATAATTGTGGTAGGGGCGGGTTCGCCAAGGTATCCAGAAAAAAATGATAAATATGATAAACCCGCCCCGGCTTCATCGTGGGGTGGGGGCGGGTTTATTAGTTTGTTTGTCCTAG
>NZ_JAUBUN010000001.1:352580-356287 GCF_036702665.1 Microcoleus sp. Aus8_D2 | reverse complement strand
GGCTTCATCGTGGGGTGGGGGCGGGTTTATTAGTTTGTTTGTCCTAGTTAAGATGGTTGGTGAACCCGCCCCTACAGCCCGATCGAACCTGGTGCAAAATTTAGGTTAAATAGATATAATTGTGGTAGGGGCGGGTTCGCCAATGTATCCAGAAAAAAATGATAAATCTCATAAACCCGCCCCGGGCTAATCGTGGGGTGGGGGCGGGTTTACGAGTTTGTTTGTCCTAGTTAAGATGGTTGGTGAACCCGCCCCTACAGGCCGATCGAACCTGGTACAAAATTTAGGTTAAACAGATATAATTGTGGTAGGGGCGGGTTCGCAAAGGTATCCCGAAAAAAACAATAAATACGATCAACCCGCCCGGGCTAAATTTAATTCAAGGAGAAATCAACCATGACAGACGAAGAATTTATTTCAGGTTTCCTGCAAGTCTTTGAAACCAAACCCGAAATATTTGAACAATTCGGGGCAGTTGATGCTTTAGCAAGTCTCAACAATACGATATCCCAGATGGCGGATTCATCCAACCAAGAAGTAGCCGATGCCATTGGCAATTGGTGTGCCGACTATCCTAAAATAACAGATGAAATCAATTTAATTGATAGAAAACTCAAGCCACAAGCCACGAAAACTGAAGGACAAAACGAAAGGCTATCAAATCGCTATCCCGAATTACCCGAAAACCTCAAAAAACGCATCCCTAAATCCTAGCCACCGCCCAACAACATGAGTGAGAAAATTTCTGCCCCCAATGTTTATTTGTACGCTTTCCAACTGCACAATCACAGTAAGGGCAGCAATAATCCTCTGTGGAAACACTGCGACAACATCCTCGCCCACTTCACTGATAAAACGGTAGCACCTTATCTAGTTTTTCCTCAAAATTCTGACAGCTACCGCCAGGATTTGCTGCGCGATGTCTCGCTGGGATTCCACAGCAATCCGCCCATAGAAGGTTTTGTTCAACCGCTACAAATTCAAGATAGCTATGCTTTCTGCTTAAATATAGGTTGCCCGGAAGATGGCACGGCTGATAATGTAGATGTCGATCTAATTCAGAAATTCAACCCAAATCAAGCTTTACTCATCAGCGGCGATGACAATTTTTTAGGCGAAACTCTTCTCATCACCGCATGGCTTCCCGAAAACTCATCGGATAATTTAGATTCCCTCAAACCCCTCGCCGATAAATGCCGCGATGCTTTATTCCAGGGAAATTCGCCACCTACATTCTACCGTTTGGGTAAATTATTCGGCAGTCCGATTTTTGAATACGGTTCAATTGCCGATATTGCGAATTACCGCCACCTGCTTGTGTGGCTGCTTTCGGAACGACAAACTGATAAGGATTTTAACACTTGCCAGGAAGAACTACTAGACCTACTATTTCACCGCAACAAAATTATCAAAGCTTTTCAAGACAGCCGCCAAGTTTACCACGAACTCGATCGCGAATACGCCGAAATAGAGCAAGATATACAGTACGTGCAGCAGCAACTCACCGACGCGGGCACTTCCCTGCAACCCCCACAATTGCAGAGTTTTAAGGAACAGCTAAAGGTTCTCCTCCGCAAAGCCTTGTCATATACTCGCCTGCTGCGGAAACTCGAAGATTATGACAATTGTATTGCGATAAATCTTAACAATTACAATGACTTTTTGCAAAAAATCTGTGATATACTAGGAATCGATAAGGAAGAACTATCTATATTGAATCACTTCAGTAGAAAAACTGCTCCTTATATGCGATCGCAAATAGCAGCAGACTTAGGATATTTCCGCCACGGAACGCACTTAATCGACCAGGCGATCGCCTCCATCCGCGGCATAGTAGAAATAGAACAAGCCAAGAACGATCGCACAAACCAGATCGCACTCCGCAACAGCGAGCAAGATGAGAAAGATCGGGACGATCGCCTAGAAAGCACCGTACAGGCGATCGGCGTCGGTTTAGCAGCCGGAGGTATCGCAGCATCCAGCGGTACAGACAAACTCTTCGAGACAGTCCAAAACCATCACGTCCCACTTGTCATGCACCTGCATCCGTTTGCATTCTCCTTTTTGTTGAGTTGCGCGATCGCCCTTCTCGCAGCCGGCATTACCTGGTGGCGCACCAAACCGAAAAAGAACGACCAAAATCAAACAGGTTCGATCGTTCGGACTTCAGTCCGCATCTTTAATCCTAGGACTAAAGTCCTCACTACAAACCCAATTACCAAGGACTCCCAATCATCACAAAAGCCGACCAATAATAAGGATGCGACAACTTCAAATCAGCAAACCCCTGCAAAGATTGCGGCAACTCCACCCCTTCACCCCGACTCGAACCCCGCAACCTACCGCCCTCCAAACGCACATCTCCCCGCAACATCGCAATTTGCGCTTGTCGCAGCGCCGCCGCCCTAATTCGCGCCGTCTTTAACTGCTGATAAAACTCAGTCATCAATCCCAAAGTACCCTCATCCGAAACATACCACAAACTCCCCACAGCCGTTTGCACCCCAGCTTGTAGCGCCAAACCCCCAAAACCTAACTCCGCACTGTCATCACCCACCGCAGTCCGACAAGCACTTAAAACTAATAGATTTACCTGCGGATTATTCAATCCCAAATCACGCAATTGATTCAGTCTTAACCGACTATTCCACAACTGAATAAAAGAATTATTCGGCACCCCCGGACGAAATTCGCCGTGAGTAGCTAAGTGAATAATCCCAAAAGGTCGGCTTTGATGCTGTTGCTTCAAATTATCGAAAGTGAAACCCTCATTCAGAAAACTAACTCCCGGCCATTCTCGCGAAATAGCCGCTATTTCCGCAGGAACCGCTGGTAAAGGATTCAACTCCGAAAATTGCGACGCACCCATGGCTAAAACTTGAGATTTTCTGATATCCACGTAACGACTATCTGTTAAATTAATACTCGGCATCAAACTGAGATTGTACTTTTCGATCAAAAATTGCTTTCCGTCGTGCAACGCAGCAAAGGGCATACCTCTCAAACCGCGATCGACAACAAACGAAATAGTATCGGTTTCGCACTTCTTCAAATTCTCCTCCAAAGGCTCAACCATCCACTTATAAAGCTGCTGGGCAGATGGTAGATAACTCGTAGTATTGCGCCTGCCTGGATTAGTAATCTCATTCCTAAACGTAGTTACAAATTTCAGCAGTTCTTTTCGGTGCGCTTCCGGTACAGTTTTGTGAACTACTGCACCGCAAGAATCTACCAACATTAAATCTAATTTTTCCGATCGCGAAAACAGATAAATTAAACTGGGTTTCGTTTTGGTTGCTGCGCCCACCGATACTAATTTTTTCTTGATGTCGTCTGCCGATAGTAAATCCTTGCTGATGTTAAGACCGAAATATTCCTCGAATTCTTGGCCGAAAGATTTCTCCAGCAGAGGTAAAGCTGCTGATAGTTTCCCTGCATCAAAGTTTCTGCCGATATCACCCCGAAATGGTGGTACAAAAACAGGTTCTTTCGGATTTCCACCGATGAAATTTCTGAGTCCTCTCGGAGATTGCATTCTTTCCGGCGGCATCCTTTCACCGGGTTTGCCTAGATCTCGCGATATGCTGTTTTGATTCTGCCGCTGTTCGGGATTAAAGGGTTGGTTGGAATCGGGAAAAACCCGGTTTCTATCTAATAGAAATCTACCGCTTGGCGATGGTGGCGGAGGAGTTGTACCGGGTGGAGTT
>NZ_JAUBUN010000001.1:346994-352480 GCF_036702665.1 Microcoleus sp. Aus8_D2 | reverse complement strand
GTTCCGGGTGGAGTTGTTCCGGGTGGAGTTGTTCCGGGTGGAGTTGTTCCGGGTGGAGTTGTTCCGGGTGGAGTTGTTCCGGGTGGAGTTGTACCGGGTGGAGTTGTTGGTTGGTTGGTAGTGACGATCGCACTATTGCCCTGAGTGTAAGAATTTATGAAAGATTGTCCCTCAGTAATCGTACCAGAAGCATTGCTCGCGATCGCCCCAGCAGTCCCATTAGTCGTCGGATTTCCCACCGCAAAGGGCGTCGGCGGATTGACATCCCCGCCCCCGTGGGCGATCCTCACAGTACCCGGTTGAGTGCCGCCAACAGTCGAGATACTCACAGGAGTGCCGTTTTGGTCAAAAGTACCCGTCACTCGCACCAAACCCGGAGTTGCGATATTCACCGTACCGCCCGGAGCATTAACAGATCCAATGCTAATATCATTTTGAGCGTTAAGATTTACTCCAGAAGTGCGATCGACAACTGCAGGATTAACATTTATTGCCCCGGTTCTGATTTGCCTTCCCGCTAAAATGTTCACAACTTCCGCAGCATTGATATTACCAGTAGTGACATTTCCCCTACGGCTGGTTAAATTAATTCCTACTCCCTGCAAATTACCCGCAGTCACGTTTTCCGCAGCTTCTAAATTGATATTGACCGTTGACAAAGTATTGCCGATCGCAATATTGCCACCGCTGTTAACATCAACTGCACTCCCTTGCAAATTTACCGCAGTAAAGTTAGTCGGTGTTCTCGAAACAATCCTCGCATCCGGAGCATTTATCCCGGCCACGCTAATATTATTTTGAGCATTGAGAGTTACCGCCGACAGGGGATTAACTGGCTGTGTGGTAGGGCGATTAATATTAACTGTCCCCGTTTTAATTTGCTGTCCTGCCGAAATCCCAACTTGGTCGGAAGCGGTGAGATTACCAGCGGTGACATTTCCCGTAGTGCTGTTAAGATTAATCCCAACTACCTGCAAATTTCCGGCATTTAAATTACCATAAGCTGTCAAATCTACATTACCTGTAGCGTTGGTATTACCAGTGGTAACAGTTCCCGAATTGCTGGCAACATTAACTCCGATACCCTGCAAATCTCCTGAACTTACATTGCCCGGAGTTCTGACATTGATATTTCCTGTTGACGCCGTATTCGCAGTTGTAATATTCCCGGTGGTGCTGGAAACATCCACGGCTCCCCCCTGCAAATTCCCGGCAGTTAAGTTGTTGGTTGCTCTCAAAGCAACGGTGGCAGTGGGAGCATTAACCGATGCTACATTAATATTAGTTTGGGCGTCCAGATTGACTGTGGGAGTAGTAGGATTAACTGGATTTGCTGCGGCCGGATTAACAGTGATTGGCGCTGTACTGATTTGCTGTCCCGCTACAACTCTGACATCTCCCGTAGAGGCGATCGCACCCGTAGCGACACTTCCGTTGCGGCTGGTAGCGCGAACAGTCGCACCCCTGAGGTTCCCCACGTTTAAGTCCCCGGAAGCTTCCAAAGTGACATTCTCGGTTGCTGTAACGTTGGTAGGTGTATTATTGGGGACGATTATATTGGGATCGTTCAACACTCCCAGAGCGCCGGAGCTGCTGATAACATTAACTTGAGAACCCCGCAAAGTCCCAAAATTGACACTACCGGCTGCTGTAAGTGCGATCGCCCCATTCGTCCCACTGTCGATCGCACCCGTTACAATACTACCCCCAGTCGTATTCAGAGTAATATTGCCGTTGATATCACCACGAGAGATGTCACTGCTCAAGATAATATTGTTAACAGCTTGAATATTAAGCGTCGAACTAGACGTTAATCTGCCCCCGACAATCACTGACCCTGCGGTGCTTTCGAGATTAATTTGACCGCCGTTAATCTCTCTAGTTACCACATCTCCCGGTGCCGACACAATCACCCGCCCGCCAGCGGAAATATTTTCAACATAAATAAAATTTCTGGGAAAAACCGACACCGAACTAAAAGCTGCACCGTCAGCCAAACTATTAGGAGAAATATTAAGCGGATTTGCCAGAGTCAGCAGTCCCGCCCGCAGAATCAAAGCCGGACTGCTGGTTAAAATAGGAAGATCAGGATCGTCGGGATTCACATTTTCCGTCGGTAATGCAACATCTGGCCCGGTAATTGTAATCTGCTCGGCAACAATGCTGCCCCTCGCCTCAATTTTCAGCGAAGCCCCAGTATAATTTCCCAATAAAACATCACCTTCCGAACTAATAATCGGGTCAAATAAACTCACAAAATTTCCCGGCATTCCCGACAAATTCCGCACTGAAAAATTGCCCCTCGAAGCAAAGTGAGAATCCCCCGAAATCGTGCCGTTGCTGACTAAACTCAAATTGCCGCCGCTTTGGAATTGCGGGGGAAGAGACAAGCCGCCCGTCGCGTTTAAGGTGAGAATGTCGATCGCGCGATCGGCCCGAATCTCTAAATTCCCCCCAGAGAGCGCCAAAAACGGATTCTGCACGCTGTCGCGAACCCGCACCGCATCCCGTGCCAGCAAGTTCAAATCCCCCGCAGTTTGCAGCCTAGCCCCCGCTAACGTGAGATTTCCCGCAGCCCATAAATTTGCACTTCCCGCATTCACCTGCGGAAGCACAGACATATTCCCAGCAAGCGCCACATCCCCAGAATTCACCTGCAAACCCGAACCCACAAGCTGCACGCTACCATCAGCAGCAACCGCCACACCAGCAGCCTGATTTTGCCCCGAACCTGTCAGCAACTGCGGCAAAGAAACAGGATTTAAACTTGGTTGAGAATTCCCCAGATTTGGGTTCGTTGCTACTTCCAAACTCAACAAAAGCCCCGGTTGACTGATGCGTAAAACATTCTCACCCGGAACAGCAGCAACAGTAATTTGTCCGCCCGGTGCCGACAACTGCCCCGTACTCACAACCGTACCGCCCAGCAAAGTCAAATTCTGCCCCGGAGTCACCGCCAAATTGCCAGCATTAACAATACTTCCCGGTTGAGTCGCACCAAAATAAAAAGCATTTGGCGCACCAACTAAGGCACTAAAATTATTTGTACCTGCCGCATTAAACCAATTAGAACCAAAACCCACACCATTAGCAGTAGTCGCAGTAAAAGCACCTGGCACATTCAAACTCGCGTTCGGGCCAAACACAATCCCCGCAGGATTAATTAAAAACAGATTAGAATTGCCACCCGTGACAGTAATTAAACCATTAATTAGCGAAGGGTTCCCGCCAGCAATGCGAGCTAATATATTTTGAATAGCCGAATTAGTCAGAAAATTAGCAACTTGACCTTCATTCAAGCCGAACTGCCCAAAACTGTGAAAAAGATTCGCCCCGTCTCCCGACAAACTGCCACCGTTAATATCGTAGCGGTTGCCGCTGCGGATGACAGCAGTGCCAGTACCGTCAGCAGCAGGCACGACTGTTTGCGCCAGCGCGAAAGTATTAAAAATTAACAAAGAAAACGGACAAATAAATAGCCCGACCTTTTTAATCTTTAAGTTGACGTTTTTCATGGGAGCTACAGTCGATCGCAATTTCACTCAATTATCGCACCCGCGAACAAAATAATCGTAAATAACAAATTAATTAGCCCATGACAACTCCCACAATCAAAAGCTTGTACACAGACGGCGCTTGTTCCGGCAATCCAGGCCCCGGCGGCTGGGGTGCAGTAGTCTGCTTCGCCGACGGCAAATGTCACGAACTCGGAGGCGCAGACCCTCAAACCACCAACAACCGCATGGAAATGCAGGCTGCCGTCGCCGCACTCGAATTTTTTGCCAAATCCGGTCAAACCGAACCAGTCACCGTTTACACCGACAGCGAATACGTCAAAAACGGCATCACCAAATGGATTCAAGGCTGGAAAAACAAAGGGTGGAAAACCTCGACAGGCAAAGATGTCGTCAACCAAGACCTCTGGCACCTGCTGGACAAGCTGAATTCCCGACAAATCAAGTGGGAACACGTCCGCGGCCACTCCGGCGACTTCTACAACGACAGGTGCGACGAAATCGCCCGCAGCTTCTCGCACAATCGCACTCCCCAACTGCAACAGCACAAACCAAGAGCAGATGAGGCTGGCGCCAGTGCGGGATCGTCGTCCCCAGACATTGAAAACCCAATTGTTTTGGAAGAAACGGACACAACTGGTAACAAAACGATAGAATCCTATGTCATAACTTCTGACCTTCAGATCTCCAACTCTACCATGATGGATTCAACTGCCGATACCCTGGAGAACTTGCCCCGCGAGGTGAGGGTTCAGGAACTCCGCAACCTGATCGAGACGTTGCACATAGCTGACGAAGTTGCCACCAAAGGCTACTTGATTACCAGTTCTGAACTGGCTGATTTGATGGATGTAAATGCCAGCGCTGTCACCAGTCGCGGAGACAACTGGGTTTGGCGCAACTGGGTAGTTTCTCGCGTGCGCCGCGAGGGCAACCAAATTCTCTGGCAATTAGAGCGCATTGACCACGTTAGTACCACTGATTAGTCATCAGTCATCAGTCATCAGTCAGATTCTGACAAGTGCCTTCTGCCTGCTGCGATATCTAGGACTAATTACCAGAACTCTAACGTGAGGTGCGCAACGCGCACCTCACCCGTTTCCAGACATTAAAAATAATTTCACCTATAATTAACAAAGATGAACAAATCCTTAACATACAGTGAAAAACCAGAGTTGGCTCGGTTTAATCAACTGGCTGCAACCCAAACAAGAAACCGTTTTGCTGTGCGACTCAATTGCAGCCGCTTCTGACATGGCATTTATGCTCAACGGTGAGTGGGATGGCTGCAATAGTTTGGTTGTCCCTAAATGCGACAAGGTAGCAATTGAAGCAGCCGCTAGCTTGCTGGAGACATCGTGGTGCTACCAAAATGCTTGCGAAACAATTTTAATTCGGCTGGGAGTTGACGAATTTCGGCGCCGTTACGCCCTGGGAGAAAGATTTTTTATTAATGCTAACTTGAGATGTGCCCAATTGCGTGAAATTTGCTTGGAAAACATTGATTTGAGTTATGCCAAGCTGAATTTGGCTGACCTCGGTGGCACTAATTTAAGCAAAGCAAACTTAACATCAGCCGAGATGCCAGGAGCAAATTTGAGTGGCAGCAACCTGAGTCGCTCGCAGCTTGTTAGGACTAATTTAGCTGGAGCTAATTTATCGGATGCGGATTTAAGAGGTGCAGATTTGAGTTATGCAGATTTAAGCAATGCTAACTTAAGGAATGCAGATTTAAGAGGTGCAAATTTAGGGAAAGCCGACTTGAGAAAAACTAGCTTAAATGAGGCTATCGTTGACTAAAATAAGTCGCTGGGCGACAGTTGGTAGTGCCGTTCGTAGTGCGGACTTCAGTCCGCTATAAAGCTGCGGACTGAAGTCCGCACTACAAACCGGCGGACTTTAGTCCGCTATAAAGCTGCGGACTGAAGTCCGCACTACAAACCGGCGGACTTCAGTCCGCTATAAAGCTGC
>NZ_JAUBUN010000001.1:334390-346894 GCF_036702665.1 Microcoleus sp. Aus8_D2 | reverse complement strand
GGACTGAAGTCCGCACTACAAACCGGCGGACTTTAGTCCGCTATAAAGTTGCGGACTGAAGTCCGCACTACAAACCGGCGGACTTTAGTCCGCTATAAAGTTGCGGACTGAAGTCCGCACTACAAACCGCTGGTTAAAATTGTTTAAGAACAAAACATTGTTCTGTCCTTGTTGAAGTCGAGGCATTTTATGCACAATACAACTGCGATCGGCCCGGCGGGGCGACTCAATCTCACAGACACGGGCGCGGTAAGCGGCCAAGAACCAAAAGCCATCCCCGTCGTGTTAGTACACGGTATGGCATATAACCTCGGAGTCTGGGACGAGACGATCGCACTTTTGCGCGCCAATCTCGGCCAAAACCAGCGCATTCTGGCGATCGACCTCCGGGGCCACGGCGCCTCCGATCCGCCCGCAGACGGCGACTACACCCCCGATAGCTGCGCCGCCGACATCATCGCCGTCCTCGACGCGCTGAATATCCCGCAAGTAGCCCTTGTCGGGCACAGCTTCGGCGCCCTCGTCGTCCTCGCCACCGCAGCCGCCGCCCCCACAAGGGTGACGCGCGTCATCTTAGCCGATCCCCCCGGTGACTTTAACTACCTGCCCCCCTCCGTGTACGAGGAACAGATGGTTCCCTTCCTCGCAGCGCTAGCGGGTGACGGCTACCGCGCAGCAGCAGAGGAAAAATTCGCCCAAGCCCTGGAAGGCGGTACTCCTGCGACACGCGAAACCACGATCGCACGCCTCGGGGCCACGCCGCGCGATCGCCTGATCGGTATGTACAAAGGTATGTTTGCTTGCGATGCAGTTGGTGCGATCGATCGCTATCTAGCAACTCCGGGCACCCAAATCTCAGCAGTCCTCGCGCCGGCAAACTCCTGGCCTTTCAGCCTTCACATACTCCGGCCCGAAATTGCCACTACCGTAATACCAGAAACCAGTCACTGGTTGCAGCTTGATGCACCGGTTCCTTTCGCAGAAGCCGTGACAGCAGTCATTAGTCATTAGTCATTTTAGCCGAAGAGCGACTGGTGCTGTATCTCGACTTCGCTCGATAACCGCGTAGCCGAAGCAAGCCGAAGGCTGGTCATTAGTCATTAGTCCTCAGTCATTAGTCCTCAGTCCATTGAAATTATCTGCGTTAATTAGCTTTCATCTGCGCTTGAACGATCGATCGAAGATTTATCTACTCAAATAAGTCATTTCCAAAATTACCAAGAAGAATGGGTTTAAAGCCGACTCCTTCTAGGGGGAAATAAAACAAAATTATTCACTGTTTCAATCCTCGGACTTTTATGTAAAGTGCCCTCATCTGTCAACTGTCAACTGTCAACTGTCAACTGAAAACGGCAATCATCTAATAAAGTATCAAGTTCTTTAGCAACTTTCCACGGATTTCTACCTTGGAAAACAGCAGCGATCGCAGCTTCATAGGGATTTCTGCCAGTTTTTTTGACAGCCGCGATCGCCTTTTGGTTAGAAAATCCCCGCCCGCTAACCAACCAAGCAGCCAAGACGTGTCCTGTGCGCCCAATCCCACCGCCGCAGTGAACTACCACCCGATCGCCCGATCGATTGGCAGATGCTAAAAATGGTAAAATGCGATCGACTAAAATCGAGCGATCGGCAAATTCAAAATCTGCGATCGGAGCCCAACAAACGCGATCGCACCCGAATGCTGTTCGATAGCTTCCCAGCAAGTCACCATAGCCGACGAGTTGTGTCTCGGGAAGCAAGCAGCAAACTCGATCGATCTTCTGTCGTCGCATAAAATCAATCCAGGCTGCAACTTCGCGATCGCCGTATCCCGGTTTTGCCGCACCAAACACAACTAATTCATCCTCCGCAGCCGCCGCAAACTTGTACATCATCTCTTTATTTAAATTCTCAAATAGCTTACAATACTTCGGACAGTATTTGTAGGGTGTGGATACATCGATTGTACCCAAAATAGCTCTAAAATCTTATAGCGATGCACCGACAATATTTGAGGAAACAACCCGGACGTTCACTCCATTGACCTGATTCCTCGTTACCAGGCTCTGCCTGGTAACGTATATCTTGAGGCTCTGCCTCGTTTTACCTCTCAGCTTATAGGAAAAAAGACTATAGGAGGTGTTTATGTTGTGATTTTTTAGATCAATCAATTAATCAGAATTATTCAAATCCGTATCTGTAGGGTGTGTCGCCATCGATCGTACCCAAAACAGCTCAAAAATCTGATAGCCACGCACCAACAATATTTAAGAAAACAACCCGCACGTTCACTACGCCCCAAATTTGTATTGTAGCAAGCATTTTTCACGCTTAGTATTACGGGTCTTTTCATGTTCTCCCTTTTTTCAGAGATTTGCATTCATTGAAACCCACCGTACCAATTGGGTACTCTTTTCTTGTGTGAAATTACAGTATAAGTGGCTGAATCATTAAATACAACCATCCTTGAAAACTCTAAAAACCTTGTGTAATATATCTTTCAACCTGACAAATTTTGGAATTTGCCAAATAAGTCTTAAGTGGCTAGCTTAACTGTCTAACTGTCCTGGACGTTGGCTGTCAGTCAAGACAAAGTAGATATATAAGCGTGCGGCGTTATATTTTGCTCAATTAGGCAATTAACCTCCTGGTAAAAAATGTGGCATTTCCTATTTCGCTAATTTGCATTTCACTCAAATTTACAACATATGTTGGGTGCAAATCAAATCGATCGCCACACCTTATATATGCTCGCTCGCAAAATCGATCGCTTGTGAATCTAATTCGCAAATTGCAGATTGGTTCTGAACTTTTAGAACCAGAGAAAACAAGCAAACAAACTACAAATTTTAGGAGAAATTCCGATGGCAAAGCCAATTATCGGTACATCATTCAACGATACCTATTTGGATGGTACTAGCGGGGCTGATACTATCTATGCCTTAGCGGGTAACGACTCCTCCTCTGGCGGAGCGGGCAACGATACGATGTATGGAGGGTCTGGAAATGATACCTTGTGGGGATACTCGGGCAATGACTTGATCTTCGGTGAAAACGATAATGACTACCTCTATGGCGAAGAAGGCGCGGATACCGTCTGGGGAGGTGCAGGTAATGATTACATCAACGGTAGCAATGGTTTATTTAATAGTACCGATTCTGCCGATCGACTTTACGGAGAGGCCGGCAACGACACCTTAGATGGTTGGACTGGTAACGACAGCCTTTACGGTGGATATGACAACGACCTCTTGCTGGGTTCCTTCGGTAATGACTACCTCGACGGTGACTATGGCAACGACAATCTTTATGGTGAACCTGGGAACGACACGCTGTATGGTGGTGGAGGGGCAGATAGGTTTATTTTCAACTTTAGCCCAGCCTATGAAGGTATTGATTTAATCCAAGACTTTCATTACTGGGAAGGAGATAAAGTACAAGTCTCTGTAAGTGGGATGGGAGTGTCTTCAGTCAGTCAATTCCAATACAACAACAGCAGTGGTGCGTTGTCGTTTAACAACCAACAGTTTGCCAAAGTGCCGGGTGGATTTCGCCCCGATTCGGATATCGTCTTCGTTCCTTAAGACTCCTAGCCCTTGCTAGGAAAGTCCTGGACAAATCAGCAAAAAAAAACCGGGTTTTTTACCTAATCTGTGGACTACAATCAAGGATTTTCGTAAACAAATCCGGTTTCTGGTTATTTGTGTCTCCGGGAATTAAAAATTAACATCGATGAATCGATTCTGTGATGGAAAATCTCAAGCCGGAGAAAGCCCAACTGCGATATAATCATAAGTTATACCACCCGTGACAAATTGTTGCTACTCTTGTTAAGTGTATATCAATTATCTGTCACGATCATAAATCTCCGGAGACGGCTTGGCCTTACGTCCCTACAGGCAAAAACCTCTAATTTATTTTTGGTAGCAATGTTTTTTGAAATTGGTATTAGTACACAGCGTGCGATCGCGTCTTCGTCTTCTAGTCGCAGAAGGAACACAATCATCAAATCAAGCGATCGCACTGTCTAGAGGAGCAAGACTGTATGAACAAATTGCGTGTGGCTCGGCCAACAGATAATTTGGTCGAAATTACCAATTTTTATTGTGATGGGTTGGGGATGCAAGTTCTTGACTCCTTTGAAAATCACAACGGCTTTGACGGGATTATGTTGGGACATCATAACTCTGCTTATCATTTGGAGTTCACACACCATAGAGGCCACAAAGTCGGTAAGGCTCCAAACCAAGACTGTCTATTGGTCTTCTATATTCCCGATACATCACGTTGGGAGGAAACTATCTTAAAGATGGAAGCTCGCGGTTATCCAGCCGTCAAGTCCTATAATCCCTATTGGGATGAGAACGGCAAGACGTTTGAGGACGTTGATGGTTATCGCGTGGTGTTGCAAAACACAGAGTGGGAACTATAATTCTCCAACTGCTTGCTAACAATCTGATTATTGGTGTGTGGGGAATTAAAAATCAATTGAGATTGTCGATTCTGGAGTCAATTATTGATACAAAAACCGCAGATTAAAGGCAGATGAACAGGGATTAACGCAGATGCATTTCCAGATAATTGTGTCAGGAGTGCAATCTTGTCTAATCTAAAATCTAAAATCTAAAATCTAAAATCGATTCGCCCCCAACACCTCCAATGTGGCTTTCTGAGCTTGTGTAATCCCCGTAACTCCGGTAATATTCATAGCGACCTAGGGGCGATCGCCTCTGAGAGTTTTCCAACATTCACCTGTGTTGACATCCCAAAGCTTAATCGTCTCATCGGCACTGCTGCTTGCCAGAACCAAGTCGCGATTTTCTGCCGCATCCCAGACAACAGGACGCCAAGCAACACCAAACTTGACTCGTGTGGCCCTCTAGAACTTTCAAACTGACATTCGGCAGGTCAATTTGTAGTATGGCAAGTCATAGGAAAATTCTGAGTTTTTTGACGTTTTATTGGTCTTGTCTACGTATAAATATTTAGTCTTTTTTTGTTTTCGTGTTCGCTAAGCAACCAAATAGATGCAATAATTAAATATTACATTTTGAAGTGCGGAATGTGGGATTTAAGCATTCGCCACCGCTAGCATCCCAGAGTCGAATAGTTCGATCGCGGGAACCACTGGCAAGGGTTTTACCATCCGGCAGGGTCTGCGTGACATATTCCATCACCACAGGTTGTAATGTAAACTGACCTGCGTTAGTTTCAATTAACGATCGCCATTTCAAATTTTGCAGGGCTTCCATCAACTGTGTTGGGGATACGCCAGCATTCAAATCTGCTCGCAGTTGGGCAAAGGAAACCCATTCGCGATCGATCGCCAACCAGCACATGACTTGATGCTCTAAACTCGAAAGACGATTGTATTGTTGTTTAACTAAGTCCGAAATATCACCAAATATGGTAATATCTTGTTCTAAAAATAGGGCGATATTGCCATCAAACAAGTCTTGAATGGTGGTGGCAACAATTTTTAAGGCTAGGGGATTGCATCGATAGCGATCGCACAAATCCTGTTTTTGATTTTCCGATCCAGTTAATCCCGCCACCTCAATCAATGCTGCTGCTGCTTCTGGAGAACCGCCCAAAGACAAGCCCTGTACTGCCAATTCGCCCCCTTCCATTTGAGCGAATGGAGCGCATTTTTCCCGGCTGGTTAACACCAAACAGCTTTGATGGCTAGTTTCGGCCACCGCGCGCAGCATTTCTCCGTAAGCTTCATAGCCGGGACGATATTGTCCACTCTGATTCCCAGGTTGTGACAGGCTTTCGGTATTATCCATCACCAGCAGACAGCGATGATTCCGCAGACACTCAAGCAAGCTACTAATTTCTGGTTTAGTATCTTGTTGTCCTGAGAGAAATGAGACTAATTCTCCTAACAAAGTTTCCGGAGGCGGGACATTGCGGAGACTTCGCCAGATGACGTAGGTAAACTGGTTTTGTAGTTGTTCTGCCAGTTTGACAGATAAAGTCGTTTTGCCGATGCCACCAATCCCAAAAATACCCACCAACCGACAATTATCTTGCAGAATCCATTGGGTGAGGGTGGTAAGTTCTGCGGTACGCCCGTAAAAGCGGGAAACATCTATGGCTTCTCCCCAATTTTGGGCGATCGACTTTACAGGCTGGCGTTCTGTGGCTGTTGGCTCTGGCTGGATGTAGTCTTGCTCGGTTATAGTGAGGTTAAAGGCGCGAAATAGCTCCTCTAGGGTTTGGCGATCGACCGCTGCTTTGCCACTTCGCAGCCGTCCGATCGATCGAGCACTGAGCCCTGTCAAATTGCTTAATCGCTCTAACGTGTAAGCATAACCGCCATTTTCAGTAATAGCTAATTGTTCTTGGGTATTCTGGAGACGCTGCAAACCCCAATCTGAAAGAATCACGCCTCGGCGCTTGCGCTTTTGTGGCAATTTAGTCATATGTTAACTATTTCAACTATTCCAACTTGAATTCGGACTTGTTGTTACATTCGTAGTTTCATTTAACCGCAGTAAGACTGGTTCGTAGTGCGGACTTCAGTCCGCTCTCAATCTGCGGACTGAAGTCCGCACTACAAACCTTTTTTTACTGTTCGTAGTGCGGACTTGAGTCCGCTCTCAATCTGCGGACTGAAGTCCGCACTACAAACCTTTTTTTTACCGTTCGTAGTGCGGACTTCAGTCCGCTCTCAATCTGCGGACTGAAGTCCGCACTACAAACCGTTTTTTATGGTCATCGACCAGACAAGATATCAACTGTCAACTGTTAACTGTCAACTGCCAACTGTTATAAAGCTTGTCATATCTCAAGTCCAGATTCAACCCGTCATTTGCCGTAGTCAATTGTTAAGAAACTGATACAAAAGCATCTATTTCTCCTCGAAACTCGTCTTAGTCGATCGAGTCCGAATGATTGGTCATTAATTTATCAGGGAAAATGCAACACTTAACTCAGAATGATTTTCACAATTTTTCTGGATGCCTGCTGGAACTCTACAAAACTTGTAGCGTTGAGGATTTCTCATCTCATCTGCTGGCGATCGTCTCAAAAGTGATTTCCGCAGTAGATTACACTCATACCACACTCTCCTTTGAGAACCACAAGACTACCACCCTCGACTACAAACTCGCCCCTGGGTTCGATCGCCTTGATACAGAGAATTTTGAGCAAATAGCCCACCAACATTTTTACGAAAACCCTCTAGTCGGTAATTATCTCAGAACTCGCGACCATCGAGCGCATAAGGTTTCAGACTTCTTAAACGAGCAGCAACTGCATCGTTTGGAAGGGTTGTATGGAAAGCTGATGCAGCCTAGAGGAATCAAGGATCTAATCGCAGTTTCACTACCTCTTGCTTTGGCAACTAAATCTGCTAGCAAGCTGTACTCTGGACAAGATGATATTATTGCGATCACACTTTTTGGAGACCGGATTTTCACTGAGCGCGATCGCTTTTTATTCAATTTACTGCACCCTCATTTAGTACAAGCCCAGCAAAACATGAATCAGTTTACCCAGATAGAACAAGAGTGGGTACAACAGCGCAATACTCTAGAGACATTGGGAATTATTTCGCTCAACGGAGATGGGCAAGTCCTGTTTATGAGCAAACGAGCTTGGCAGTGGCTAAAACAGTATTTTCAAGACTCACAATGTTCGACCAAAAACTTGCCAGACAATTTGCAGCGATGGGTTAAATACCAGTTGTCGCTGTTAATACCAAGTGATGATATTCCTGCACCCCATTTACCGCTGAAATTAGAACTGGAAGGAAAACAATTAATCGTGCGCTTTGTGACTGAGCAACCGCTGGAAAAATATCTATTATTGCTGGAAGAACAGCCATTTTTGACTCTATCATCCATATCTTTGGAATTTCTAGGGTTGACCAAGCGGGAAACAGAAGTGTTATTTGAGGTGACGCAAGGTAAGACTAATCCAGAAATTGCGGCAACACTGAATGTGAGCATTGGTACTGTCAGAAAGTATTTGGAACATATATACTCAAAGCTGGGAGTACAAAATCGTGCGGAGGCTGTAGTAACTGCTTTGAAACAGCTTGGAGCACTTGGTTAAAGTTGAAATTTACCGATCGTACTCTCAGAGGATTTGTCAGGATGAATGATAATTCCGATTTTTGGGTTGAAGCGGATAATTTTGAAAGAGCTATTTCTCTTTCTGTTTTGTTACTTGACAATACGAAGGACAGTTTTAGATCTGGTCGAGTGTCCGAAACCCTTGCTGGCTATATGGTGGACTATTTTTTAAAGGTTTAAGTCCAGCCCTGAGTTTCCTAAAATGCGTTAAAAATGCCGGGGCTTCCTCCGCAAGGCTTACAGGGTCGTTAAAAAACTGTCCGAACTATTGACTTTAGGGCGTTCAAAACTAATGTCAGATCAATTTAAAAAAACATTGCTACAAAAAAGAAATTAGAGGTTTTCACCTGTAGGGACGTAAGGCCAAGCCGTATCCGGCAATTTATGACTTCTGACAAATAATTTATACACGCTTAATCATCGTAGCAACAATTTGTCACGCATGGTATCACATATTGTTAATCCAGGTGGTGCCGAGCCGACAGCCCAGACTAATGAATAGTCGATCGCAAATACGATCGCCATTACCGTTATTCCTCAAGAAAACGGGCGTTACGTTAAAATCAGTCATGGCAAATTCTTCAATCCAAAATCTCAAATCTCAAATCTCAAATAGTCATGAGTCCTAGTTTGCGAACAGTCAATGCTACCAGATATGTCACTCCCTTGCGCGAGGGCGGCTCGTTACCTGCGATCGTCGAAGCCGATGATGATGGGATGTACGTGCTCAAATTTCGCGGTGCGGGCCAGGGAGCAAAATCTTTGATCGCAGAGCTCGTGGCGGGGGAAATTGCGCGCGCTTCGGGGCTACCAATCCCCGAACTCGTGTTTGTGGAACTCGATCCCGAACTCGCACGCACGGAACCAGATCCGGAAATTCAAGACTTAATTCGCGCTAGTGCAGGCCTCAACCTCGCCCTGGACTATCTCCCCGGTTCCATCACCTTTGACCCGGTAGCGGGCAAATCTGAGGCGGATCTGGCCTCGGATATCGTGTGGTTCGATGCTTTTGTCACGAATATCGATCGCACGCCGCGCAATGCAAATATGCTGGTATGGCACCGCCAACTTTGGCTGATCGATCACGGTGCAGCCCTCTATTTCCAACATACCTGGAAAGATTATCTCTCCCGCAGTCGCGATCGTTTTCCCGCCATCAAAGACCACGTTTTGCTGCGTTTTGCGAGCAAGCTGGAAGCGGCCGATTTAAAAATGACTCAGTTGCTCACAGCGGACATCATTCGCAGTATTGTTAAATTAATTCCCGATACTTGGCTGGTAGCAAATTCCCCTTTCAGCGACAGCAACCAGCATCGCGATGCCTATGTCGAATACCTGCTAAACCGGCTACAATCACCGCATACTTTCTTGGAGGAAGCGATTAGTGCTCGATCGATGTTTGTATGATTATGCCATTATCCGCGTCGTTCCCAAAGTGGAGCGCGAAGAGTTTGTCAACGTCGGTGCGATCGTTTCTTGCGGTGCAAAAAAATTCCTCGAAGCCCGCATCGAAATTGACGAAGAGCGCTTGAGGGCGATCGACTCAACCTTGGATCTGGAACTGATTCGCAACCACCTAGCCGTCATTCCCGTCATTTGTGCGGGTTCTAAGGAATCTGGCGCGATCGGTCAACTTCCCCACAGAGAGCGCTTTCACTGGCTCGTAGCGCCCCGCAGCACGATCGTTCAGACATCGCGAGTCCACACTGGTTTTTGCGAAAATCTATCGGGTGCGATCGAACATTTGCTCGATACAATGGTGCGCCCTTCCCGTGCCCAACCATCTTTTAAGTCTTCGATCAATACATCAACCGCAGATGTCGGGCAGATAAACACAGATAAACGCAGATAATTTTAGGATAGAAAAGCGACTTATGCAATCTTGTCTAGAATAGAAGTATCTTCAATCTGTTTAGCTAAAGATGAGAACACAAGAGCAAGAGCAGGTCAATCTAATTGATTTTAGCCGAGAGCCGACATCAGATTTTCTGCTACCTCAGCCTGCTTTGCTCAAAAGTTCGGGATGGGGAAATATCCACTTTGAACTGCACCAACAGCCAAAGTTTGAGACTCCCGAACATCAAGCTACTTGGCACGTTATTGCTCATTGTCCGCGTTTTTACACATCAAAATCGCGATCGGGCGATCGCTGGTTGGATGGTAAGAGGAAAACAGAAGCGCGGAATGAGGGAGACATTGGGATTATTCCTGCTGATGTTTCGCAGCGCTGTAGCTGGAATATTTTATCTCAGTTTACGATTCTGGCGATCGATCCAGCACTGCTCAAACAAGTCGGTCAAGATTTGGTTAATCCCGATCGCATTGAACTCATCCCTCATTTTATGACTGAGCAAGATCCTCTGATTCAAGGTATTATCGCCGCCTTGAGAGAAGAATTAGAATTTGGCAAAATTGGCGGTTATTTGCTGGTTGACAGTCTCAAAACCACATTAGCCCTTCACCTGTTACGAAAATATTGCACGGCGCCACCGCAGCTAAGAAGCTATGCGGATGGATTATCCAAAGTAAAGCTACAACAGGTGACGGAATATATCCAGGAACACCTCCATCAAGAAGTAAAGTTAATTGAGCTTGCTGCGATCGCCCAAATCAGTCCGTATCACTTTTTACGTTTGTTTAAAAATAGTCTCGGCATCACACCGCATCAGTACATCTTGCAGCGTCGGATTGAAAAAGCTAAGTATCTTTTACTGCACAGCGAACTCAGTATCGCAGAAGTTGCATCCACCGCAGGCTTTTGCGATCAAAGTCATTTGACTCGATATTTTAAGCGGATTGTTGGGGTGACGCCGAAACAACTTCTGCAAGAGCACAAGCAATAATTTACTAAAATTCCGCAATTTTTTCCTAGATTCCTGACTGGTAAATTTTCTAAAGTGTTAGCAGCAGTTTAGCCAGGTAGAAAGATGATGCAACTTGAACCCACAAATATGACCATTCCTCTCTGGGGTTTAGCAATTTTCATCCTGTGGACGATCGCAGTTGTCGTCTCGCTGATCGCATTCAGGCTTCGGCATCTATCTGAGGGCGGATCTCCCAAAGATTTCGGCACACCACAAAACGATGACAACTTATTCTGGCGACTATATCGAGTACAATCCAACTTAATAGAAAACCTGCCTTTGTATTTGGGAGTTGTTTTCCTGCTAACAGTTAGAGGTGTCTCTGGAACAGCCGTAGATGTGCTGATTGTTGTGTACATCGTATTTCGGCTGGTGCATTCAATGATTCACATCGCCAATCTCAATCCCATCTTTAGGGTATTAAGCTTAGGGATTCAGTTTAGCTGCTTGTTAGCCTTAACTGTTATGGCAGTTTTGTAGTTGAAGCCTTACGCAATTGGCACCTATTATATTGTAGGGTGCGTCAAGCCGACAATCTAATTGTTTCGCACACAGCCTAAGTCTGACGCACCTTAATAAATCGAAGTTTATGAACCGAACATTTCGCGCGATCGCTCTAATTATAATTGTCTGCGGCTGCATTACTGCTGTCGTAGTTCACACACCGCGATCGGCCTCTTCCGCGCCAACTCCAGCGCTGGAATCTGGGCGCGGCGCAGGATATGTCGCTCAGACAGTTAATTTGGGACGGCATTTTCAAGAATTAGGGGTTTCCGGGGCGATCGCGATTTACGACTTAAAGGGCGATCGGCTTTACCAACACAACCCGCAGCGCAACGCCACAGCTTTTTTACCAGCATCCACATTTAAAATTCTCAACTCGCTAATTTCCTTAGAAACTGGCGTAATTCCAAATGAATTGGCGGTGCTAACTTGGGATGGAATTGAAAGGCAAATTCCCGCCTGGAATCGAGATTTGAATATGAGAGAAGCCATCAAACTTTCCGCCGTTTGGTTTTACCAAGTTCTCGCGCGCCGAGTCGGACACGAGCAAATGCAAAAATGGGTGGCTAAAGTCGGTTATGGCAACCAAAAAATTGGTAAAAAAGAGGAGATTGATAAATTCTGGTTAAACGGAGAACTGCGGATATCACCCAACGAGCAAATTCAATTTCTGCGCCGTCTCTACAATAACGAGTTACCCTTCTCGGAGCGATCGCTCTCTCTAGTTAAAGATATCATGATTGTCGAACAAACTCCCGATTACACAATTAGAGCCAAGACAGGCTGGGCAGGTTTAGGAGAACCAACAGCACCTCAAATTGGCTGGTATGTAGGTTATTTAGAAAAGAATAAAAATGTGTACTTTTTTGCCACAAACATTGACATCCGCAACAAAAACGACCCAGCAGCCAGAATCGAATTAACGCGCCGTTGCTTCAAGGATCTAGCACTGCTGTAAGTGCATGATATTATGTCCGGTAAATAACCCGCAATCAAAAGGTTTGTAGTGAGGACTTTAGTCCTTCTTTTTCTGCGGACTGGCGTCCTCACTACAAGCCAATCTTATTATAAGG
>NZ_JAUBUN010000001.1:310404-334290 GCF_036702665.1 Microcoleus sp. Aus8_D2 | reverse complement strand
ACAAGCCAATCTTATTATAAGGTTTGTAGTGAGGACTTTAGTCCTTCTTTTTCTGCGGACTGGCGTCCTCACTACAAGCCAATCTTATTATAAGGTTTGTAGTGAGGACTTTAGTCCTTCTTTTTCTGCGGACTGGCGTCCTCACTACAAGCCAATCTTATTATAAGGTTTGTAGTGAGGACTTTAGTCCTTCTTTTTCTGCGGACTGGCGTCCTCACTACAAGCCAATCTTATTATAAGGTTTGTAGTGAGGACTTTAGTCCTTCTTTTTCTGCGGACTGGCGTCCTCACTACAAGCCAATCTTATTATAAGGTTTGTAGTGAGGACTTTAGTCCTTCTTTTTCTGCGGACTGGCGTCCTCACTACAAACCAATCTTATTATAAGGTTCGAGCAGACATGATATTATCCGTCCTCTAATCGTGATTGTGTAGATGATTATCCTGATTAACGGCTCGTTCGGCGTCGGAAAGACAACAGTCGCGAGACTCCTGGTAAAACGAATACCGAATAGTATGCTGTTCGATCCAGAGATTATTGGTTTTGTGCTGCGGCGTTTGCCAAAATTTATACCTCTTAAAGGTCGAACTTTTGAGGATTTTCAAGACATTGTACTCTGGAGACAGCTAACGATATTGACAGCTTTGTCACTTGACAAAATTGGGTTTAAAACGATAATTATCCCCATGACGTTCTCGAATCTCGACTATCTGAACCAAATTCGATCGGCCTTCGTGGATAATGGCATTGCAGTCCGCCACTTCTGTCTCACAGCCTCAGTTGAGGTAGTGCGCGATCGTCTGATGAGACGAGGTGTAAATGCGTCATCAGCAGCAGGCAAATGGGTGTATCCTAGAGCAGAATATTGCTGCGAGATTCATGCTAAACCTGAGTTTAGAGAACACATCGTCACGGATGAAAACTTACCCAGTGATGTTGCGGATGACATTATCGATCGCATACGCGCGTTAGCTAATGAGTCCTGAGTTATTTATCCCCGTTATAAATTGTAGGGTGCGTCGCTCACCAGCAGCTTGGTTGAGGGCGAGAATTATTCGTGGCGACGCACCCTACGCCTGTTAATAATTCAAAATAAAAATAACCTGATTTAAAAATAAAATCGCCATATTTTTAAAATTTAACAGTTCATTTTCCGAAATACCGGTGACAACTGCTGGATCAAAAGGCTAAGCTAGCTGAAAGCGTCAACTTCCCAGCTAGAGATACACCGCAGCCAATTTCACTCGCCTTTAAATTATGGCAAAAGAATTAGCAATAGACACTCGCGGACTTACCAAACAATTCGATCGCCATATAGCAGTCAATGACATCGATTTGCAAGTCGCCGCCGGCGAAATCTGCGGGCTCATCGGCCCCAACGGTGCCGGCAAAACTACCTTGCTGCGAATGTTAGCATCCGCTGAAGAACCGACTACAGGGGAGATTTACATCAACGGCTGTCCCTTGTTGCGCGATCGATCTAACCCCACTCTCAAACAGCACATCGGCTATCTTCCCGACGACTTTCCCCTGTACGATGACCTGACTGTGTGGGATTATTTAGATTACTTTGCCCGATTGTACAACTTGCGACAACCCCGCCGCCGAGAACGCATTTATGCAGTTTTAGAACTCGTCCAATTAACCAACAAGCGCAACAGCTTAATTTCCACTCTGTCGCGGGGGATGAAACAGCGTCTGAGTTTGGGACGCACGATTATTCACGAACCGCTGTTGCTGTTGTTAGACGAACCAGTTTCGGGTTTAGATCCGATCGCGCGATCGCAATTTCGCGAAATCATCAAAGCCTTGCAACAAGCCGGCATGACCGTAGTCATATCATCCCACGTTCTCAGCGATTTAGCCGAACTTTGCACCTGGGTAGGCATTATGGAATTGGGCTATCTTGTGGAAAGCGCCCCTTTGCAAGAACTTTACAAACGTTTGGGGAAACAGCTAATTTTCCTGTCAACTTTGGGCAATATAGAAGCACTGACATCCGAACTCAAAAACTTTCCTTGGGTAGAAAGTTGGGAAATATTGCCCGAAACTCAGCAGGTGTGCGTTCATTTTTCAGGAAGCCGGGAAGATGCAGCGAATTTATTGCGATCGCTCGTCAACGCCAATATTCCCCTCACAGAATTTCACTGCACTCAAGAAGACTTAGAAACCATCTTCCTCAAGATGGGACACAAACAAGCATCCTAAATACTCCTGGACGCACGGGAGGTCAGAAACCGGGTTTTTACCAAAATCTTTCATCGCAGCTACGAGATGCAGCAAAAAACCCGGTTTCTTTGGTCTAAATGCGTCCAAGACTATTAAATAAATCTCCCCGTTTCTAATTTTTCAATCACGACTCAAAACGATTACCTATGAACATAAACATACTAGACCAAATCGGTAACTGGAACTCCCAGTTATTTCGAGAACTCAAAGGCCGCCTGAAAATCGGCAATATCGCGATCGCCAGCGCCCTTTCCATCGGCTGTCAACTGGTGCTGTTCTTGTCTTGGAGTGCCCAGATACCCGTTGTCCCTCCTGGCGATAAGTCCAATTATCCCATTCATGACAGATTCTGCGAACGCGTTGCTGACAATAACTGCGCCAAAGATGCTGCCGGAAACTTTATCATTAACTGGCCGTCTTGGTGGCTAGAAATATTCGTTTACCTGAGCATATTTAGTGCGATCGCACTATTAGTAGCAGGAACCTATCTGCTAGTGAGCGACTTAGACAAAGAAGAACGCCGGGGCACGCTCAACTTTATTCGCCTCAGTCCCCAATCTGCTACCACAATTTTTCTCGGCAAAATTCTCGGCGTCCCAATTTTAATTTATCTCGCAGCTATTCTAGCTTTACCGCTGCACATTTACAGCGGATTAGCAGCTCAAATACCTCTACACCATATTTTATGTTTAGACATAGCAATCGTAGCTAGCTGTGCGTTATTTTACAGTGGCGCGATGCTATTTGGCTTAACAACCAGTTGGTTGGGAGGGTTTCAGCCTTGGCTGGCTAGCGCTGCGGTTTTGGGTTTTATTACCACAGCTTTTAATGCACCATCAGTCGGCAATGCTGCTGACTTGCTACCATTTTTATCTCCGGCTGCTGTCCTGAAACAGGTAGCTTATCAAGTTAATGAGTCATCCCATTCTAATTTTAACTGGTTAGTTGGAGAGTTCGATCGCCTGGAATGGTTTCATTTGCAAATCGGCCAAAATTTTGTGTCTTGTACAGCTTTATCTTTATTGATTGCTGCGGTTGCAACCTACTGGATGTGGCAGGGCTGGCAGCGTCGCTTTCCCAATCCTACATCCACTGTTTTGAGCAAAAAGCAAAGTTATTTACTGGTGATTTGCTATCAGTCAATAATTTTAGGATTTGCACTCCAGTCCAATAAGTATTCCCTTGACGGTATCGCCTGTTTATTGATTCCAAATTTGATGGTGTTTTTAGCTTTGATTGCTGCTTTAACGCCGGAAAGACAAGCTTTGTATGATTGGGCGAGGTATCGCAGACAAATAGCACCCAGTAGCACTCAGAAGTTGTGGCGCAGATACCCCGTTCTCGATTTGATGTGGAGCGAAAAAAGTCCGGCACCAGTTGCGATGGCTATCAATCTCTTGATTTCAACACTGATTTTAATACCTTGGATGTTGTTTACATCTAAGGCTTTTGTCTGCATGATTTTGTTTGTAAATCTAATTCTGATTTACGCAGCATTTACCCAGCTATTCATGTTTACAAAAAGCCGAAACCAGGCAGTTTGGGCAATCTGTACAATTGGAGGCTCGATCTTTTTGCCACCAATAATTTTATGTATGCTAGGACTTACCGCAGATAAAGCTCCTTTAATGTGGCTGTCTTTAGTATTTCCCATATTTGGAATATCTGTCGCGGAGAACACATCTAACATTTTGCTCTCAATCCTCGGACAGTGGACTGTCTGGGTGTTACTGAACCTGCAATTGAGGCTGCAACTCCGCATCGCAGGGGAATCAGCTTCTAAAGCTTTGCTGAAGGCTTGAAAAGACGAGAGCAATCAGGCTTGTCGATCGCGAGATCATAGTAGGTGTAGGGTGCGTCGCCCTTGAAAATTTCTCAATAAAAATCGACAATCGAGCGACGCACCTGGCTTCTTCAAGGACTCGTGCAAACAACCCTCAGTTTCATTATGCCCAATAATTGTGTAAGGTGCGTCGCCCTTGAAATTCTAGATTGAATTTAGGAATTTTCAAGGGCGACGCACCCTACAAATACTTCTAAAACTTTTGAAATCATTTCAACAAAGCTAGATCCGTGGGTGCATCTCATTTTTGCAAATATACTCGTAGGGGCGAAGCATTTCGGCAGTAAATCTCTGATTCTCACTCATAAATTATGTGCCGAAATGCTTCGCCCTTGCCAAAATGAGATGCACCCAGAGCCGTGAATTTTTGCAAGTTTTTTAAAGCAATGCTTGAAATTGTCGGAGGATTCAATGGAGAAGGGAGTTGAACCTGTTATGGACTTCTCCTTTTTTAATGTGATTTGATGATTCCGAATCAAAGGCATCTTTCAAAACTTCAGACATGACTATTTCGTAGGCGGGGTGATTGCGTTCTATTAAGTCGAGTTTTTCAGAACTCAATTCTGTGAGGTTTTTGAGAATAATTGGTTGCGTTGAAACTGCCTTAGGAAGTATACATTGATGAGCTTTTGTCCCAGAATATTCACCGTGATTCATACTAGCTTTTCTCAATTAAGTGAGGTGCGTGGGTCTAGATCGTAGCGCAAGTAATACCAATTTCAAAAATCCTGGCTACAATACTCTTCGTTGAGTTTGTTTCCTCAAATACGATCGCGCGTGCTGGTGCGTCGCTCGCTAGATTTTTCGTCTTTTTTTGAGTGAAATCGATGGCGACACACCCTAGGAATGTTTAGTCTTTAGTCCGCTTGGAGTGGACATTGTTTGTCTAGACGCGGTTTCAACCGCCGAGTCACTAACTATACTTGCGGCCGCGCCACTGAGTAGGCTGATTTAAAGCAGAAATCAGAATTCGCAAAAACGCCAGCGGATCGGCTAAAGGTGACAGCCAAAACAGCCATTTACCAGAAGCTTGAGTGCGATCGTACGAAGGAGCGATCGCAAAACACAAAGCCGATCGCACTGCAACCAAAAATACATTCAATCCCCACAGCCAAAACTGCCCAGATACAGCGATCGCAGGTAGCGAACCCGATAGCAAATACCACAGGACGATCGGCACCGGCAAACCTTGAACCGCGAATAACAGCCACAAATCGCCCCAAATTTGACCGCCAGCAGCAGCATCTTTCAAATCGAGCGATCGACCCCATTCGTTCCAAGTCTCGATCGCCCCCTCATACATCCGCACCTTCAACACTTTCGCCCCATCCAAAAAACCCACCTTAAAGCCCTTAGCAGCAGCATAGCGAGCCAGAGTCACATCATCGCAAAAAGAACCTTTTGCCACTTCATAGCCCCCTAAAGCCACCAAAACATCGCGCTTGCACAAGAAACACTGACCGTTCGCCATCACCCGTTCCGGGACATCTCCGCCGGTTCCCGTGGGGCCGAAGCGATACACCAAAGTCATTAACAGCGCAGGTTGCAGCCACAACTCCCCCGGATACTTGAGGATAAACTGCGGCGATAGCGAAATCAGATCGTAATTTCCAGCAGCAGCAGTTTTGAGCAAACTCGCGATCAAACCCGGATGGGGCTGAGTATCCGCATCGATGCCCAAAATCCACTCGCACTTCTCGGAACTTGCTAAAAAACCCCAATTCAGCGCCCACGGACGCCCCACCCAGCCAACCGGCAGCGGATCGTCGTTAATTAAGCGAAACCGGGGGTCTTTTTGCGCCGCAGCTTTGACTAAATCGCCGGTTCCGTCTACCGAATAGCTATCAACAACCACAACCTCTCGGAGTTCGTAACTTTGGTGGCTCAATCCTGCTAAACAAGGCGCAATTCTCTCTGCTTCGTTCAAAGTCGGCACCACCGCCGTACAAGCACCCAGCATATCCAGCGTCGGCGAATCCGGTTCTAGCGGCGGGATGCGCGATGGGCCTTTAATTAACCGCGACATTAAAAGAGCGGCGGCGGGTAATTGCAGCAACAACAATGCAGCAGGGATGATGCTTGTCAAGAGATTTGGGATATTGGGGGAAATCATAGGATTTTAGGTTTTAGATTTTAGATTTTGGATTGAAGGATTCAAAGATTGAAGGATTGAGAATTTTAGCTGGTATAAATTTGAAAAAATCAATCAAATTTCGGCTTCAAACATCTTATATCATGTCATGTCGAGCGCCATAACAAAAACGGTTCGTAGTGCGGACTTCAGTCCGCCCTAGAGCGGACTGAAGTCCGCACTACGAACGAATCTTACTGTGGTTAATTTATTGGACACGATTTTACAGAAATTGGATCTGAAAATATAGCTACTGAAAAACCCGGTTCCTACCAGAAACCGGGTTTTTAAATTAGCTCAAAATTTCCTGTAATCTTTTGCCAAATCAGTCGCGATCGCTCATCAGCCGCTTACTTCCGCAAAGCGCCCACGCGCTGAGATGGAATTTCAGCTTTGAGAGCAGATTCCAAAGACGGAATTGCTTCTGTTAAGTCATCTGCTGCGGGTTTAGCAATCGTGCTTAATACGATCGCCGGAACTACACCCAAAAGCACAGCTAGCGATGTCGGGAACCAGAACCGAGAATCCAAGGAAGTGACAGTGATAATCGCTCCGAAAGCAAAGTTTACCAAATAAACAATTAAAGGCAAACCCAATTCCGATCGCTCTAGTTTAATCGAAGTTTTTCTCCAGAAGAAAGCTGCTACCGACATAAACACAGCCCCCGTGCCCATCCAGCCCGCCAAATTGCGGTAAGGCATCCCGAAGAAAGCCCCAACTTCCTCAAACTCCCAAAAAGGTACAGAAGTTTGACTCATCGCCGGATCGAGCACAAAATCCCAAGCTGTCAATAGCAAAGCACCAAGTGCGATCGCCCCGAGTTGCCGCACCCAGTTGAGTTCACCTTTACCGCCAGCGACTCCAGCGCGAGCAATTATATAGGAAACCAGTCCCAGATAAAACCACGACAGGGGAATTGTAAACGGTACCAGCCCTGCAATTTTGTAGCCCAAACCGCTCAAATAGTGGTAATTGCCGAAAGGAAAACCCGTACTCGTTCCCAACAACTCGCTACTCAAAGATAAAAACACAGAAGGCAGCAAAAATGTCAACGTTGCGCCCAGCCCCAACGTCCGATAGGCATAGAGAGCAACCGCTGCTGCGCCAAAAATGATATAAACTACTCCACCCCCAGCCATCCCCCACTGGAACAAAGTTTGTCCAGCGGGCGGCAAGCTCATCACCAATTCGGGACGGGGTAAAATCAGCAGCAACCCTGCCAATCCAAAAGCCATTGACAAGACGTGGGCTATCAGGCAAAAGCGCTCAGCCATCAAAAGTTGCTTCATGGGACTCCTCGAAAAAATATCAGATGCAGAAAGCACTCGTTACAGTTTACAATCTTTAACAAAAAACCAACACCAACTGAGCACCGGCATTTTCCTAGGACTTGTGGCCACGTCGGAGAAATCCGGTTGCTGATTGACTGGGACGGGCAAGATGCCCATCCCACAAAGATTGTTTTTTCTGTTTGGGACGGGCAAGATGCCCATCCCGCAAAGATTGTTTTTTCTGTTTGGGACGGGCAAGATGCCCATCCCACAAAGATTGTTTTTTCTGTTTGGGACGGGCAAGATGCCCATCCCGCAAAGATTGTTTTTTATTGTGGAACGGGCATCTTGCCCGTCCGAAAATTTTTTCCCAGCCGAGGCAGACTCTCTATATCTGTTCCCAGACCAATGACCTGTTTGGCCTGTTTGGCCGATGACCTGTTTGGCCTGTTTGGCCTGTTTGGCCGGTTTGCCCCATGCCCCATGCCCCATCCCCTATGCCCCATGCCCCATCCCCTATGCCCCATGCCCCATGCCCCATGCCCAGCTTATTGCCAATTCCCCACCAGTACGAAAGGCGCCCAGAAATAGGGATTTTGATAGTCTGGGTTTTGCAGCAGGGTTAATTGAGCGTTGCGTAGGGCTTCAGCTTTGCTGGTTTTAGAAGCAAGCTGCCGGTAAAACTCAGTCATAAAAATAGCTGTAGATTCGTCGTTGACTTGCCAAAGAGTCGCTGCTGTGCTGCGGGCACCCGATCGAATTGCGGCACCAGCCAAACCCAAAGCCGCCCGGTTATCGCCGGAAGCAGTTTCGCAAGCACTCAACACCAAAAGCTCGATCGGCTGTTGGTTCTCCCCAGTGCGCGATCGCAACAATCGATCGAACTCCTTAACATTAACTTTCTGATCCCAAGTCACAATAAAAGTATCCGCCGCATTCGAGCTAAACTGACCGTGAGTTGCCAAATGGACGATCGGATAAGACACCGATTTAATGCGATCGTGCAACCGCCCGCTGACAAACTCTTCATTCAGCAGCGAAAAAGCCGGCATCTGCGCCGCTATTTGCTCAACTTCCTCCATCACCCCCGGCAAAGCCGAGAAGCCTTGACGCGCTTCCGAGAGGGCGCCAGTCAGCACTCTTAACTTTACTTGGCTCAGCGGTTTCGGTGCCAGCAATTGCAGTCCCGGCGCCAAAGCAATACTGTATTTTTCTACCAAAAACTTTTCGCCATCGTACAGCACCGCCATCGGCAGATTTCGCAAGTAACCATCGAGCACAAATACCAGAGTTTTAATCCCGCTAGCAGTCAAATCTGCCTCTGCGGGGCGGATTAACCAGTCGTAAACCTGTTGAATAGGTTGTAACCTGTCGCGGGGAAAAGCAGCAGGCCTGATGACATTTTTAGCTAGTCTGAAGGCAGTTTCCAAATCAGCTTGAGACTTCTTAGTAGTGTAGCGGCGCAGAGGTTTGCCGGGAATTGACAAAATTACCTCCAAACGATCGCTCAAAATAATTGGATAAATCACGGCTGCTGTCGGATCGATTTCCTCGATCGACTTTGGTTTAGCATCAGCACAAGCATCCCGAAAAAAGTTATCCAATTCCGCCAACTGCAAAGATTCCACCGTTTGGCGCGCCTGCTTTAACTTATCTTGACTGGGAGATTCATCTTGCAACAGCAGCCCGACTAATTCCCGATAAACCGGTTCGGCACTTTCCCGAAACGAAAATTGCACTTCGGGATTGACTGTCACCAAATCGCCGCGCAGAGAAGACAGTACATTCACAGCTTGAGTATATTGAGCGATCGCCCCTTCTGCATCTCCCTGAGCTTTCCGAATCCGTCCGAGTTGCCACAATAATTGATAAGCAATATCGGGAGATTGAAAAGCCGGAGCCAAACTCAAAGCCTGACTTGTGAGACTTTCGGCTTTCTGATACTGCTTTTGGATTTCCGAAAGTTTGCCTTTCGCAGCCAGAATGTAAGCTTGTATCCGTTTGTCGCCCAAACTGTTTGCTGGTTCCACAGAGCGATCGAGCATTTTGTCAATATCGTTTAGACTCAAACTTTTCGCAGGCGACTGAGCTAATTTCATTAAGCTTTGAGCTAGATTGATTTGAGCGTAAAGTCCGGCGCGGTTCGACGGAAATCGAGCGATTTGAGGTTCGATCGAACGCCACCAAACCTCTGCTTCCGACCAATTTTTGCGATCGATCAACAAACTCAATTGATTCAATTTCGCCTGAATTTGTAGGGGCGATCGCTCCGGCATCGCCCCGGCAGATCGAGCATAATATTCTAAGGCAGAGCTTTCCAATTCAGCCCGCCGTCGCGGACTCAAACCCGGTTTATTGCTTTTAGCCCGCGCCGTATTCCCCAGATTGAGAGCAAGTGCAGCCTCCTCTTGTCTAACGCCCAATTTTCCCGCAGCTTCCAGTCCCGCTGACAGCAAATCCTGGGAACGTTCCAGTTGTCCCAAAACCCGCAGCACCCTGCCTAAAGCATTAATTGCCCGAACTTGTTCCAGGGAAATCGGCTGATTTTTCAAACTTGCCAAACCCGCTGTCGAAACTTCACAAGTTTTGTTTTCCAAATTCAAGGAAGCTAACAGAATTTTGCAAGCCCTGGGGTAAAGTCCGAGAGTTTCCCAAGCCCGACTGAGATTAATTTGGACTTGAAAAAGTTGGTTTTTGCGATCGAGTTGCTCGAAAATTTTAGCAGCTTGCGTCCAAATGTCGATCGCATCTTGAGTCTGCCCCCGTTCGAGTTTAATCTGTCCTTGAATGTTGAGAGTTTCCCCCCAAATCCGCTGTTGTTCGGGAGTTTTGGGTTGCGCCCGCACCACCGACAAACTAGCATTCACAGCTTGTTCTGCTGGTTCCCAAAGCGTTAACTGCCCGTAGGTTGCAGCTAAATTGCTCAATGCCGCGGCGCGATCGAGATTTTGACCTTTTGCCTCAAACGCCGTCACCGCTTGCTGCAACAGTGGCACAGCTTCCGCAAAACGTTCCGCAGCGTACAGAGTTCGAGCTTGTCGGACAAGCTGCACCGCTGGTGGTGACTGCATCTGAGCAATTGCGGGAGGAATCGCCACGGCTAGCAGACAGGAAATCAGAAATAACAGAATTGCTTGTCGGAGCGATCGGGTAAATTTCATACTAAAGCACTTGTAGGAAGACAGGGGGAGAAGAGGAGAGGGGAATAGGGGATTAAAATACAATACGCTTGGGTTAGAATTTAATACGGTTGACAAATAGGATTTTTGACGAATTTCTCAAGCCAACCATATTGCGGTAGGGGCGCGTGCCGGCTAACAATCTATGAAATAATCGACGAAATCGAGGCCGGCACCCGCCCTCTCTTAAGTAAACCGTATTGGGTTAGAATTGTCCGAAGAGAGGAACCAAGCAATCGCATAGTCTATTTTTCACATTGCTTTTACTCTCTTAGCCCTCCGATCGGAACTGTATTGCATTAAAATAGACAATTTAAATTCAGTACAATTTACACTAAATCACCAATCACCAATTACCAATTACCAATTACCAATTTATCCGCGTTTATCCGCGTTTATCCGCGGTTAAAAACATCTTATCAGCGCGGCGGACAAACAGAATGCGATCGAGGATTGCGAGAGTCAGCAGCATTACCCGGATTGTATCCAACCAGCGTCACCTCCCCTTGACCATTCACCACCCAACCGCGCGCCGGAACTACTTCCCGAGCTTTTTTTTCCCTTTCTTCCCTCGGACTTCTATCCGTTACATCCGTTACATCCGTTACAGAATCCGCTGCCGAACTTCCTTCTGCTTCCACCCACGGAAACCGCGTTTCTGCGCTATTGAGAGTATCGTTAGGACTCGGTGGTACTCCTCCTTTGCCAGTAACAGTAAACTCGTTCTGGGCCCCTGCGATGCAGGGATTAGCAGCAATTAACGCCGCCGGATTCACCACATTTTGTGGCAATTCCACTAAACCTTGAGCGGGATTCACCCCAGAAGCGCTAAATGTTACCGCCCCTTGCAAAGCCGGGCCTCCACTTTGGGAAATCGCGGCGATATCGCTACTCTCAAGCAAAGAAGTAGGACTGACTTGCAGGGCTGCAAATTGAGCATCCGTTAATCCCAAAGTACCTCTAACTTGTTCGCGAGTCACGGCCCTAAAACCGAAAACATTGGGGACATTAATCTTAACTCGACCACCAACAGCCGATCGCGCATTCGCAGTAATATCGCTATTTTCCTTGGGTAAAGCAACGAGAATATCGCTGTTGATATTGATATTTCCACCTTCAGAAACACCCGCATCCGTTGTAATTCTACTCCCTCCACGCAACTGGATATCTCGCGCTTGCAGGTTAATATTCGCCCCGGTACCCGATACAGTTGTGCCGTCAATGCTGGCTTTGTTGTCCAGGGCGATCGCATTTGCAACCACATTAATATTACCAGCGCTTCCCGTGCCAATATTTGCCACAGTGATCCTAGCCCCATCGCGGACAACCAATCGATCGGCATTCAGATTCACCGAACCCGCATTCCCGATAGCATTGGGATTAGTTACGCCAAATGCCAAGCCGACGTTAGCCTGAATTGCACTATTAAATTCACTAGGATTCGTAGTACCAATCAGTTCTACTCGCCTAGCATTAATCGTAATTTTTCCTGCATCTCCTGCGCCTAAAGATGCCGTAGAAATAAATCCTCCCTGACCCAGAGTCAACACAGGCGTTTCTATGCGAATATTCCCTCCCTGACCGGATGAAAAAGTGTCAGTGGAGAGGAAAGTACCGTTCTGACTCCCATTTGCCAAAACTCCAGAAATGCCTGCTAATTCAACTGATTCAGTCGCTCTAATGGTTAAATTTCCTGAGCTTCCCCCACTCGCAGCTAACAGTTGGTTGCCAATAATTCCTCCATTCGCTGAGTTAATCCCGGCTCCATCAGAGATAATTAACCGTTTTGTGTCAATGGTTATCTCTCCCGCATTTCCATTAGAACCAATCGCGTTTGTACTAATCACAGTTTGCACCACACCTGCTGTGGGTGTACGCAACACTTCTACTGATTCAGACGCTGTAATATTGATATTCCCCGATGCTGCGTCACTGCGGGTAACGCCGGCAATAACCGCGCCATCGCGCATGATGAGTCGTTCTCCCTCAAATAAGATGTTTTCTCCCAATCCGGTACTCCCCCGAAGTGTGCCATTGTAGATAGCAGAACTAACCACCTCAAAAAACCTGGCACGGATCGTAATATTTCCGGTATTTCCTGCACCAAACGCGGCGCTACTTGATATCGCCCCATTGTCTATCAGCAGTCTAGGAGTATCAATCCTGATATTTCCAGCCCTTCCAGAACCAATAGTGGCACTAATAATAATATATTGCGGATCAAAAGGGTTGGCAGTTCCCGATGTCAGAAAATTAGCGACAAACTTTTGATAGCTCTCAACTCCAATTCCACTGAATTCAACTGAGTCGGTAGCACGGATCTTTACATCACCCCCCGTACCTTGTCCCAGTGTCAGAGTAAAAATTTGTGTTCCACCTTCTGCCCGCACTTTTTGGGCATTGATATCAATGCCTCTACCATCAATATTTCCCAGTGTTAGTCCATAAATTCGCCCACCGTTGAGGGTAACATTTCCACCTCTAATATCTACCTTGCCACCACCGAGTCCGCTGGTGTTGATAACAGATCCATTTGATATTTGAATGTTACCAAAATTGGCAATATTATCATAGTTTAAATTCAAACCTAGCTCGGTTGGTGCGAAACTCACTAAACCCGGACTCGCCACACTCCCCAGGTTAATTTGTCCGGTACTGGCGGTTAAATTGCCACCTGGAAGTTGAATGTCGCCACCAATGAGTGATAACGTTTGACCGGGAGCTACCGCTAAACCCACATTGTTGGACAGGGGAAGTTCCGGGGGAAAGAGCGGTTTTCCCTCAACCGCAGCCGTTGATTGATTGACAATTGTGCCGGGATTGTCTCGAAACCTTAAACCCACAGGAATATTAATCGCTAACAATGGTACTGCGTTGGGATTCGCGGCGCTAAATTCAAAGCCATTATTAAACACAACACCCGCAGCAGAGGAACCGATAAATGAACCGCCCAAATCTAACCGAGCGTTGGGGCCGAAGACAAGTCCTCTGGGATTAAGCAAAAATAAATTAGCATTGCCTTGCACGCCCAAGGTTCCTAAAATATTGGAAGGATTCCCGCCAGTAACGCGGGTAAAAATATTAGCAATACCGCTAGGATTGGTAAAATAAGCTCCCCGCCCTTCACCGACGTTAAATTCTTGGAAACTGTGAAATAGACTAGAGCCGCGAGTGGCGCCGCCCGTAATTATATCTGATGGTAAGTTGTTAATATTATCGGGAACAATCCGCGAACTTTCTGCGCCCAAGCTGCCGTCGGGGATGATTTGACCCAGTGCACGAACGGGAAACAGGCACAGGTAAAAAATCGCAAATAATATCATGTCCGGTCGATTTATCGCAAGAAGTAAGGTTCGTAGTGCGGACTTCAGTCCGCAGAATAAGAGCGGACTGAAGTCCGCCCTACGAACTGTTTTTGTTATGGTGATCGAGCGGACTCGATATAAAAGGTAAATCACTCTTGAACTATAGTATTTTTCTCGGTATTTGAGTTCATTAATTTGGCACACTTGCCAGAATTCAAGATATTGGAAAACCATAATTAACCTTTTGTGAGCTGACATTACGCGATAAATTTTCAAGCAATTGGTATTTTCCGCTCATCGGGGCGGACAACCCGAGACTCGATACTTTGTGCGATCGGAAAATTGGCCCGTAGCGTCAGCAGCCACCAGCGTCACCTCCCCTTTCGCATTCACCACCCAACCGCGAGCCGGAACAACTTCCCGAACTTTTTTTTCCGCTTCTTCCCTCGAAGCTTTATCCGTTACATCCCGTACATTGCTCGCTCCCGAACCTCCTATTTCCACCCACGGAAACGGTGTTTCTGCGCTACTGAGAGTATCATTAGGACTCGGTGGCACTCCTCCTTTACCAGTAACAGTAAACTCGTTCTCGGCCCCTTCGATGCAGGGATTAGCAGCAATTAACGCAGCCGGATTCACCACATTTTGTGGCAATTCTACTAAACCTTGAGCGGGATTCACCCCAGAAGAACGAAAAGTAACAGTACCTTGCAAAGCCGGGCCCCCACTTTGGGAAATCGCGGCGATGTCGCTACTAGATAGCAGAGAAGTAGGACTGACTTGCAGGGCTGCAAATTGCGCGTCACTGAGATTCAACCTGCTTCTGACTTGTTCTCGACTTACTGCTGCAAACCCCAAGACATTCGGGACATTGACATTCACCCGGCCACCGCCTGCTGTGCGGGCGTTGGCTGTAATGTCGCTGTTTTCTTGGGGGAGGGCGAGCAAAATATTGCTATTAATATTGATATTGCCACCTTCAGAAGTACCTGCATCGGTGGTAATTCGACTCCCGCGACGTAATTGGATAGATTGCGCTTGCAGGTTAATATTTGCTCCGACACCGGATGCACTTCGGCCATCAATGCTGCCTTTGTTGTCCAGGTCGATCGCACTTGCGACAACATTAATATTACCAGCCCGCCCGGTTCCCAAAGCTTGCACCGTTACATTGCCTTCATTGCGGACAATCAATCGATCGACATTCAGGTTCACCGAACCTGCATTCGCCGTAGCATTGGGATTATCACCCGTCGCCTTGCCAACGGAAGCATCAATAGAACTGGTAAAACTAGGATTACCTAAGGTACCATTTATTTCGATGCGATCGGCATTAATCGTAATATCCCCCACGTTGCCTTTACCAGAAGAATTAGAAGAAATGAAGCCCCCATCCCGCAGAATCAGGTTTCGCGTGTCAATGCGGATATCCCCGGCCCGGCTAGAACTAACTGTTCCAGAGGAAAAAGCACTAGCAACTTGATTCCCATTGCTCAAAACTTCAGAAATACCTGCAATTTCTACTGATTCGCTAGCCCTAACAGTTAAGTTTCCTCCTGGGCCCCCATTCGTAGACAAGATAACTCCGCCAACTGAAACACCGCTCCCCAAGGTGAACGCGGAGCCCCCAGAAAGACTCAGCCGTTTTGTATCGACAGTGATATCTCCCGCCTTTCCGGTAGAGCCGATGGTAAGCGTGCTGATGCCGCTTGCGACAGCAGTTTGAGAAATGGTGCTCGACAATTGTACCGATTCAGCAGCTTTAATTGTTATATTTCCCGATCGCGCACCGTTGTAGCTAGTGCTGGCGAGAATAGCACCATCCCGCAGGATCAATCTTTGGACATCAACGGTGATATTTCCTGCCGCACCGGTACTTCCTTTCGTTGTTGCGTTGTTGCTCCCAGAACCCTGAATCTCAAAAGTATTCGCACGGATGCTTAAATTTCCACCATTACCAGCACCAAAAGCTATGCCGCCAAATATTGCCCCATCCCGCATCAGCAGGCGTCCGGTATCAATTGTAATGTCTCCGGCTGCTCCAGCACCAGCAGTAGCATTCAGCAACACAAAGTTGGGATCTAATGGGTCGATTAGTCCCGATGCCAGATATTTAATTACAATTTGTTGAAAGCCATCAATACCCAGCCCGCTGACTTCTACCGAATCAGCAGCGCGCAAATTGATATTACCTCCAGCACCATCTCCCAGAGTAAACGTAGATAATTGCGTGCCGTTAGCTACTCGCAACTGTTGGGCGCCAATATCAATATTTCTACCATCAATGTTTCCGAAGGTGAGCGCATAAATTCGTGCAGTGCTGATGCCGACATTTCCACCTTTAATCTCTACTTTACCGCCACCAGTTCCACTGGTATTAATCAGCGTTCCATTGGATATTTGAATATTGCCGAAGTTTTGAATATTACGATAATTTAAACTCAAACTACCCTGCTTTGGCTCCGATGTCATTGCCAAATCTACCAAACCGGGACTAGCTACGCTACCGAGCAAAATTTGTCCGCCGCTAGCCGTTAAATTGCCGCCTGGGATTTGGATGTCGCCACCTATCAGTGCTAAAGTTTGACCTGCATCTACTGCTAAACCAACTCGCTCTGTAATCGGAATCGTTACGGGAGATGTTGCTGGGATATTTACTTTTCCTGTAGCTGTGGATTGATTGACAATTGTACCGGGATTGTCTCGAAATCTGAGACCAACTGGAATGTTAACTGTTAACAGCGGAGATGTTTGCGGCTGGGTGCTGCTGAATTCAAAGCCGTTATTAAATACAATACTGTCAGCCGTTGTACCGATAAATGCACCGCGCAAATCTAATCTTGTATTGGGGCCAAAAATAAGTCCTCTGGGATTGATTAAAAATAAGTTGGCGTTACCTAAAACTCCGAGAGTTCCTAAAATGTTTGAGGGTTGCCCGCCAGTGACGCGGGTGAAAATGTTGGAAACTGCACTGGGATTTTCAAAATAAGCTCCCTCTGAATTCTTGATGTTGAATGAGCGGAAACTGTGAAATAGATTCGAGCCGCGAATGGCACCGCCAGTAATTTTATCTGATGGTAAGTTGTTGATAGTATCGGGAACAATACGCGAACTTTCGGCACCTAAAGTGCTGTCGGGGACGATTTGGGCGATCGCACGAATGGGAAAAAAGCACAAGTAACAACTCAACACTAACAGGTAAATAGCTCCTGAAATATAGCGGTTTTCCGAGTGAAGTAACGATATCGGGTAGGGACACGGCACTGCCGTGTCCCTACTGTATTTCATCCAATGGAAAACTGAAATATAGTATTTGTCTCTGTATTTGACTTGGTTAATTTGGGAGAATTGCCATAAATATTGAAAAAGCATAATTAACCTTTGGTTAGCTGACATTCGGCAAGAAATTTTCAAACATAAGCTATTTTCTGGTTATCGGGGCTGACAAACCGACAATTGAGGCCTCGTGCGCTGTGGAAATTGACCCGCAGCTTCCGCAGCCACCAGCGTAACTTCCCCTTTGTCATTCACCACCCAACCGCCCGCCGGAACAACTTCCCGAGTCCGAATTTCCCCGGCTTCCCGAATGACTTCTGACTCCCGACTTCTGACTTGCTCTTCTATTTCTACCCACGGAAATGGTGTTTCTGCGGTGCCCAGAGAGTCGTTAGGGCTGGGTGGCACTCCCCCTTTTCCAGTAACTGTCAACTCGTTTTCTGCCCCTTCAATGCAGGGATTGGCAGCAATTAATGCAGCCGGATTCACCACATTTTGTGGCAATTCCACTAAACCTTGAGCCGGATTCACCCCAGATGAACTAAATGTTACCGCCCCTTGCAAAGCCGGGCCCCCACTTTGGGAAATCGCGGCGATGTCGCTACTCTCAAGCAGAGAAGTTGGACTTACTTGCAGGGCTGCAAATTGCGCGTCACCGAGATTTAACCTGCTTCTAACTTGTTCGCGACTAACTGCTGCAAACCCCAAGACATTGGGGACATTGACATTGACGCGGCCGCCGGCTGCGGTGCGGGCGTTGGCTGTGATGTCGCTGTTTTCTTGCGGGAGGGCAACCAAAATGTTACTGTTGATGTTGATATTGCCACCGTCAGAATTGCCTGCATCGGTGGTAATTCGACTCCTGCGGCGCATTTGGATAGATTGTGCTTGCAGGTTAATATTTGCTCCGGTACCGGATACAGTTGTACCGTCAATCCTGGCTTTGTTGTCTAGGTCGATCGCACTTGCGACAATATTGATATTACCAGCGCGCCCGGTTCCTGTAGCCTGCACCGTTACTGTCGCTCCGTTTCTGACAGTTAGTCGATCGCGCGCAGTTAAATTCAACGAGCCCGCATTTGCTGTAGCATTAGGATTAGTACCAAAAGTCTTGCCAACCGAAGCATCGATCGTACTGACAAACAGACCGTTATTACCGCTGCCGCTGACTAAAATGCGATCGGCATTCACAGTAATATTCCCCACATCTCCCCTACCTAAAGAACTCGTAGAAACTATTCCCCCATCCCGCACAGTTAGACTGGGCGTATCAATGCGAATATCCCCGCCGCGACTAGAGCTCAAAGTTCCAGAAGTCAGCGCGCTAGCATTCTGAATTCCGCTGGTTAAAAGTGGAGAAATCCCGGAAACTTCCACTGATTCGCTCGCCCTAACTGTTAAGTTTCCCGCAGGCCCGCCATCCTGAGAAAACAACAACCTGCCAATCAATACACCCGTTCCTAATGTAAACGCAGAACCGCCAGAGAGACTCAACCGCTTCGTATCAATATTAATATTCCCCGCCCTCCCAGTAGAGCCGATACTCAGGGTGCTAATTCCAGTTGATACAACTGTTCTCGGGCCATTGTTAGACAATTCTACCGATTCAGCAGCTTTAACATTAATATTCCCCGACGGGCCCTTGCTGTAACTGGTAGTACCCAGAAGAGAACCGTCACGCATGATTAATCGATTCACATCAATATTAATGCTTCCTCCTGCACCGCTACTTTCTTTTGCAGTCCCGTTGTTGACTCCAGAACCCACCATCTCAAAAGTATTGGCGCGAACAATTAAATTTCCACCATTTCCAGCACCAAAAGTAATTCCGCTACCAACTACTCCATTATTGAACAGCAGGGTAAGAGTGTCGATCGTCATATTCCCTCCCGAACCAGCACCAGCACTAGCATTAAAGAACGTAAATAGCGGGTCAAACGGGTTGGTTGTTCCCGATACCAGATATTTAATTACAATTTGTTGAAAGCCCTCAATACCCAGCCCGCTGATTTCTACCGAATCAGCAGCGCGCAAATTGATATTACCTCCAGCACCATCTCCGAGAGTAAACGTAGATAATTGCGTGCCATTGTTCACTCGCAAATTTTGAGCGTTGATCTCAATACCTCTACCATCAATATTTCCGAAGGTGAGCGCATAAATTCGTGAAGCGTCCAGGCCGACATTTCCACCTTTAATCTCTACTTTACCGCCACCAGTTCCACTGGTATTAATCAGCGTTCCATTGGATATTTGAATATTGCCGAAGTTTTCAATCTTGCCATAATTTAAACTTAAACTCCCCTGCTGTGGACTCGATATCAGTGTTAAATCTACTAAACCTGGACTGGCTGCGCTACCGAGCAAAATTTGTCCGCCGCTGGCTGTTAAATTCCCGCCGGGAATTTGGATGTCTCCGCCAATCAGTGCTAAAGTTTGACCCTTGTCTACTGCTAAACCAACTCGCTCTGTAATCGGAATCGGTACGGGAGATGTTGCTGGTAGATTTATTTTTCCTGTAGCTGTGGATTGATTGACAATTGTACCGGGATTGTCTCGAAATATGAGACCAACTGGAATGTTAACTGTTAATAACGGGGATGTTTGCCCTGTGGTGCTGCTGAATTCAAAGCCGTTATTAAATACAATACTGTCAGCCGTTGTACCGATAAACGCGCCGCGTAAATCTAATTTTGCGTTGGGGCCAAAAATAAGTCCTCTGGGATTGATTAAAAATAAGTTGGCGTTACCTAAAACTCCGAGAGTTCCTAAAATGTTTGATGAGTTACCGCCCGTGACGCGGGTGAAAATGTTGGAAACTGCACTGGGATTTTCAAAATAAGCTCCCCGCCCTTCATTGATGTTAAATTCGCGGAAACTGTGAAAGAGATTCGAGCCGCGAGTGGCGCCGCCAGTAATTTTATCTGAGGGTAAGTTGTTGATAGTATCGGGTACAAGGCGCGAACTTTCGGCACCTAAAGTGCTGTCGGGGACGATTTGGCCGATCGCACTTTCTGGCAAAAAACACAAGTAATAACTCAACAATAACAGGTAACTCGCTCCTGCTATATAATATTTGTCTCGGTGTTTTAGTTTGTTAATTTGGGATAGTTGCCACAAGGATAAATCTGGAAAAATCATAATTAACTTTTTGTTCGCTGACAACTACAGAAATTTTAAAGCATTTGCTATTTTCTGGTCATCGGGGCTGACAAACCGACACTTGAGGCCTCGTGCGATCGACAAATTGACCTCCAGCCTCAGCAGCCACCAGCGTAACCTCTCCTTTCTCATTCACCACCCAACCGCGCGCTGGAACAACTTCCCGATCGTTCTTTTCCCCTCCTTCTATCTTCGCTTTATGCGTTACATCCTTTAAATCCCGTACATTACCCGCGGCCGAATCCGTTACATCCGTTACATCCGTTACAGAATCCGCTGCCGAACCTTCTATTTCCACCCACGGAAACGGCGTTTCTGCGGTACTCAGAACATCATTCGGGCTAGGTGGGACTCCCCCCCGACCAGTGACAGTAAATGCGCTCTCGGCTCCTAGCGTGCAGGGATTAGCAGCAATTAACGCAGCCGGATCGACCACATTTTGGGGCAGTTCCACTAAACCTTGAGCCGGATTCACCCCAGAAGAACTAAAAGTAACTGTACCTTGCAAAGCCGGGCCCGCACTTTGAGAAATGGCGGCGATGTCGCTACTGGGTAACAGAGAAGTAGGACTTACTTGCAAAGCTGCAAATTGCGCGTCATTGAGATTTAACCTGCTTCTGACTTGTTCGCGGCCTAAAGCTGTAAAGCCCAAGACATTGGGGACATTGACATTCACGCGGCCGCCCGCTGCGCTGCGAGCGTTGGCGGTGATGTCGCTATTGCCTTGCCCTACTAGGATATCGCTGTTGAGGTTAATGTTTCCACCGTCGGCAGCACCGGCATCGGTGGTAATTCGACTCCCGCGGCGCAATTGGATGGATGCCGATCGCAAGTTGATATTAGCCCCGACGCCGGATGCAGTTGTGCCGTCAATGCTGGATTTGTTGTCAAGGGCGATCGCACTTGCGACAACATTAATATTACCGCTGCGTCCCGATCCCAAACTCCCGATCGCGATCGTGGCCCCATCCCGGATAGTCAACCTTGGGGTAGTAATCTCGATATTTCCCGCCGCGCCCGTGGGGGGAGCAAGCTGAAATAAAGTCTGATACACAATCTCTCCAGAAGCGGTTGCTATACCGAAAGCAGACAAATTATCTTGGGTTCCAACCAATTCTACCGACTCCGAAGCATTGATAATGATATTTCCGCCATTACCCGCACCTAAAGTAGAGGCTCCTATTGCCGTTGCACCTTGAAGAGTCAATCGCCTAGTGTTAATCCTCAAGTCTCCAGAATTACCACCCGCAACAGTCCCCGTAATTAATTGACTGCGATCGATACGAATAGCAGATAGGCTGTCACTTTTGCTGCTACCACTTATTGTCACAGAGTCGGTGGCATTGATGGTAAGGTTTCCACCCCTGCCGACAGCAGGAATGACACCATTTCTTGATGCAAATCCGCTCGTAGAAGTTATCGCCGTTCCTCCTTCTACGAGTAAAGAGCGTGTATTAATTTCTATATTTCCCGCATTTCCCGTACCGCCAATACTGTTAGTGATAATACCAGTACCAAAGGAACTATCTAGTCGGTACTCTGTCAGTAGCACCGAGTCAGAAGCTCTCACGGTTAAATTTCCGCCATCACCTGCACCCACAGTTGCGCTTGATAAAACTGACCCATTACGCACAATTAGCTTTGCGGTATCAACTGTTAAATTGCCTCCACTACCTCGATCGATCGCGGTAGTGAACAGCCCAGATTCGCTGACTTCGACTGATTCAGAAGCTTTAAGGGCTACATTCCCCCCAGCTCCTGCACCGTAACTCGGGTTGATGATTAACCCGCCTTCTCGGAGCATTAATTGCTTGCTATCAACTGTAATATTCCCCGCAGGGCCCGCGCCCACTGTCCCGACAACTATGCCGCTTTGCCGAGTTAAAAAGCTAGAAGTTCCAGTTGTGCCGGCATCGAGGACATTGCGCCGAAAGTTATCAAATCCAATTCCTTTGATTTCTACAGCATCAGTCGCGCGGACACTGACATTTCCTCCGGCTCCCGTCCCGCTAGTACCAGTTGAAATAAAGGCTTGGTCTAATATTCCTAACTGTGCTGTATCAACTGTAATATCGCGGCCGTTGATACTTCCCAATGTATCGGAGACTAGGGAAGCTCGATCGCGCAAAATCACATTTCCTCCCCGGAGTGCGATCGCACCACCACCAGGCCCGCTCGCTGTCACCGCCGACAAACCCGATAATTCTATGTTGCCAAAATTAGCCACATTTGTATAATCTAAACCCAAGCCTGTAGGTGCAATCTTGAAGCTGACCATACCCGGACTCGCCACGCTTCCTAATTGAATGTTGCCACTAAAAGCGCTGGCAAAACCATTGTTAAAAGTTAAATCTCCCCCTACCAAGGCTAAGGTTTGACCGGGAGGAACTGCTAAACCAACGGGTATTTCTGTACCTTCAATGTTTTGAGTAACTCTCGAAGTGTTGACAATTGCACCGGGATTGTCTCGAAATCTTAAACCCACAGGAATATTGATCGCCAACAATGGGACTGCGTTGGGATTCGCAGCGCTGAATTCAAAACCATTATTAAACACAACGCCCCCAGCAGAGGAAGCCAGAAACGAACCGCGCAAATCTAACCGCGCCTGAGGCCCGAAAACAATGCCCTTCGGGTTAATCAAAAATAAGTTGGCATTCCCCAACACCCCCAGAGTTCCTAAAATATTTGATGAGTTACCGCCCGTAACGCGGGTGAAGATGTTGGCGACGCCATTAGGATTTTCAAAATAAGCTCCCCGCCCGCCCTGAATGTTAAATTCCCGCAAGCTGTGAAATAGGTTAACGCCGCGAGTTGCACCGCCGGAAATGCGATCGCTCGGCAAATTGTTGATATTATCGGGAACAAGGCGCGAACTTTCGGCACCCAAGCTGCTGTCAGGGACGATTTGGGCGAGGCTGGAAGTGGGAAAAAGCAACAGGAAGGCAAACATTAGAGAGGAATGCAAGCGAGGCATAAAAAACTCCTGTTTAGAAATGGGAAGAGAAGGGCTAAATAAAAATTACACAATTATTACTGTATTCATTTGTCTAATATCCATCCTAAATTGGCGCACGCGGAAAGTTGATCTAAAAAAAATATATAATGTCTGGTAAAAAAACCGCGATTTCTGTAGGGGCGGGTTCACCAATCACCTTAACTAGGACAAACAGATTAATAAACCCGCCCCCACCCACGAGGGGCGGGTTTACAGGATTTATCGTGTTTTTTCATAGACCTTCGCGAACCCGCCCCTACCACAATTATATCTATTTAACCTGATATGAAAGCACCATTTGCGATCGACCTGTAGGCGTGGGTTCAGCAAGATCTGTAATATAAGTTATAGATTCTGTCAACCCGCTCCCACCCACGAGTCCGGGGCGGGTTTACAGGATTTATCGTGTTTTTTCATAGTTTGGAGTCGTAGGGTGTGGATCCACCAACAATCCCTAACTACCTATCGACAATTTAAGAGATCCGCACCCGAT
>NZ_JAUBUN010000001.1:307487-310304 GCF_036702665.1 Microcoleus sp. Aus8_D2 | reverse complement strand
ACCAACAATCCCTAACTACCTATCGACAATTTAAGAGATCCGCACCCGATCGCAATCGTCTTATAAACAAACACCACATTGATTGTGTATCAATTTTTGTCAAAATGGTATTGGTTTGGAGTCGTAGGGTGTGGATCCACTAACAATCCCTAACTACCTATCGACAATTTAAGAGATCCGCACCCGATCGCAATCGTCTTATAAACAAACACCACTTTGATTGTGTATCATTTTTTGTCAAAATGGTATTGGTTGTTGGATGCGGACTAAAGTCCTCACTACGAACCTATTTTTTTGTTGTCGCCGAGAGAGAGTTAGAAGGGAAAATAATTAATCCGAAAGTAGATGCCTTTTTCTTGCAAAGTTCGATCGCCCGATCGAGCATTTATCAAAGGAATACCGTAGTCGAGACGCACATTTAATCGATCGCCCATTTGCCAAATTACTCCCAAACCCGCACCCAGCAGCTTATCGGAGTCAGGATTCGCTTTTTCTCTCGAATTGTTCCATCCTACCCCAAAATCGATAAATGGAGCGACTTGTAACAATCCTTTGACTTTCGGCACGCGCCACACCGGGATTCGCACCTCCGCAGATGCGATCGCACCGCTATCAGTTAACAGCAAATCTTGCCGGTATCCGCGCACGCTTTGCACGCCGCCGATCCCGATTTGTTCGAGGGACAGCAGCGGGCGATCGGCGAATTGAATGTCGGAACGCACTATGAGCAAGGTTTCCGGCGCTAGCAGCCGCACGTACTGCGCTTGTCCGCGCCACGCCAGGAAGCGACTGTCAGGCCCGCTATCGTTCGCAGTAGCCCCTAAAAAATTGGTACCGACGGAAAATTGCGATCGCGCTGCGAGCACTTGTCGGGTATTCCGCTGCACGTATTCCTGAAAAAACCGCACCGCCGAAACCCGCGTTTCACCTCGCTCGTTTGCTCCCGCTGACAGCGCAAATCTATCCCCCAACAGGAATGTGTCGCTTTCTTGGCGCGAAAGAGTCACTCCCACAGCCAAAGTGCGATCGGGCTTTTCGACAATCGGCTGGCGGTAAGTTAACTCGTAAGTCCGCGATTTCCCCTCAATTTCGGCAGCATCGAAGGGTTCTTCGATGACGTTAGTGTACGCAGCACTCGCAGCAAACCGAATCGTGGCGTTGCGCGCGTTGACGGGGACTGTGTAGCTGCCGTTGAATTCGTTGCTGCCGTCGGTGTTAGCGTAGGATAGCTCTAACCCGTCGCCCAAACCGACCAAATTTGCTTGATTGAGGCGCACGCCGCGCCGAAAACTGCCCACGCTGGGCGATCGATTGTTGTCTAGAAAAACTTCGCCGCTGAAGCTGTCTGCTTCTTTAATCCGCACTTCCAAACGGCTGTTTTCCGGGCGGCTTCCAGCTTGCAATTCTGCCGAAATATTGGCAATTAAGGGGTCGAGTTGCAGCATTTGCAAGGCTTCCAGCAGTCGCTCGCGATTCAACGGCCGCCTGGTGGCGCGCTCCAAGCGCGATCGCACGTAATTTGGATTTAAACGCCTGTTTCCACTAATCTGAATTTCATCTAATCCGCCTTCGACAATCCGAATTTTCACCACACCTCCTTCTCTGGGAAAGGTTTGGTTGGCGGGAATTACAGCGCCGGAATTGATGTATCCTGCTGTTACGTATTTTTGAGTTACAGCAGCTTCTGCTGCGATCAGTTCGGCAAAGGTGATGTCGCGCCCCGCAAACTCTTTTGTCACTTCTGCGAGTTCGCGATCGCTAAAAGCTGTGTTTCCCTCAAATTCAAACCGCGAAACCCTAATTGTACCCGGAATCCCCGGTCTCACATCGCCGGGAACGGGTGTTAGCTCCGTTGGTTGGAGGGGAGACGGCGGCGGAGGTTGCGGTGCTTTTGGTGCAGGTAATTCCGGCTCTCTCGGTTGAATTGGGTTGGGCAGTTGGCTCAGTTGCGAATCTCGATCGATACCTAAATCGGTTGTTGGGACACTAATATTTTCTTCTAGCTTTGGATCAGAGTTAGAAAGCTCAGTTTCTGGAGCATTGGTGGCGAATGCGCGATCGACAAAATTGCCAACTTCTGGCTGTAAATCGGGAGTTTCCGCAGGTTGAATTGGTGCCAAAGTCGATCGATCGGACTCAGTGGCCGGCAAGTCTTCGCGGCTGTCAAGATTCGTGTCGTTGCTTCGTAAAGGTCGATCGGCTCCGCTGCTGACTGTTGCCAAATCCTCAACATTTGAGGTCAAAATTTCAACGTTGCTCGCGGATGTTTTCGCCGGTTTTCCCAACCAAACTAACCCAAAGATTCCAGCGATTAAAAATAGTTTTAGTGCTTGACAGTTCATCTGATATAATATTATCTCGCTGATTTGGGTGAAAATATTTTAAGGAACCCGTGCACCCTAAACTTAAAATTAATTTTAACCGAAAAAAAGCCAACAGCCGTCCCTGTCGGCTGTTTCCCAACGGCTAAAAACCAAAAGCTCGATCGAGCTTTTGGTTCATCCGCCAAAACTTACGCAGCAACCGAGTGCAGATCCGCAAAAATATCATGTAGGTCGATCGCAGATTCTCAAAAAAAATCGGTTTTGGCGATCGTTTTTCCAAGGTTCGTAGTCAGGACTTTAGTCCTTCTGATTGCGGACTGAAGTCCTCACTACAAACCTATATCCCGACTCGGATTCAAGAGATTTGTCAAGGTTCGTAGTCAGGACTTTAGTCCTTCTGATTGCGGACTGAAGTTCTCACTACAAACCTATATCCCGACTCGGATTCAAGAGATTTGTCAAGGTTCGTAGTCAGGACTTTAGTCCTTCTGAT